>NZ_JBXAOE010000035.1:0-99478 GCF_058802485.1 Cupriavidus sp. GW822-FHT02D05
AGCAACGCATCGACAACAAGATCATCCGCCCCAGCGCCAACTACACCGGGCCGGAAAACCTCAAGTTCGTGCCGATCGGAAAACGGAAATAGGCTGGGCGGGCCGCAAACCGCCTTGCCATGTAGCGAAGGCGCCCCCTTGCCCGGCCTGGGCTACACCGAATTATGTAACGGATGGTAGGGGCACTACGCCCCGACTTTCAAATCGTAGAGAATAGCGGCGGATATGGCTGCCGGCCTTGCCGGCAAGCCACCGCCATTGACCCAACTCCAGAAGGAACCCACAGAATGAAGCAACTTGTCCTCGCCGCCTGCATCGGCGCATTTACGCTGACCACCGCCGGTGTTGCGATGGCCCAGGAACCGGCCAAGAAGGCCGCTCCCGCCAAGAAGGCTCCTGCGAAGCACACCAAGAAGACCGCGGCAGCAGCACCCGCAGTCGTCCCCAGTGGCGAAAAATGGCAGTGCGAACTGGGCCATGTCCTGTACATCGGTGGCAACATGCAGCGCGACGAAGTCATCACCGTGAACTGGGAGGGCAAGGAATACCGCCTGCCCCGCCTGTCCACCGTAACCGGCGCCGACCGCTACTTCGACGCCCGCTCCGGCCTGGACCTGGTCGTGATCCCGAGCAAGGCCATGCTGTTCAACAAGAACGCCGGCCAGCGCCTGGCCGACGAGTGCCAGACCGCGGACATGCAGGCTGGCGGCTCGGCCCCGACCCAGGCAGGCGCGCTGCGCGCTCCGGTAGCCACCCCGTTGCTGATCGCCCCGTCGGCACCGGCAGCCGATGCCTCCCAGGCACCGGCCGCGCCCAAGCAGTAAGCACCAACCTATAAGCAATAAGAGCAGTAAGAGCAGTAAGCGGTAATCAGTAGTAAGGGGCCGTAACCTGGCATCGTCCGGCTACGGCCCCATGGGCACCAGGAAGCACAAATATCCGAGGGGATCCCATGTCCGCGCCTATTTCGAACGTCCGCCCTGAACCGGACCCGGTCATGGCCGACATCGTCGACTACGTCACCAGGTATCAGGTCAAGAGCGCGCTTGCCTACGACACGGCCCGCAACTGCCTGATCGACACGCTAGGCTGCGGCCTGGAAGCCCTGTCGTATCCGGCCTGCACCAAGCTGCTGGGCCCGATCGTGCCCGGCACGGTGGTCCCCAACGGCGCCAAGGTGCCCGGCACCCAATTCCAGCTCGACCCGATCCAGGCCGCCTTCAATATCGGCGCCATGATCCGCTGGCTCGATTTCAACGACACCTGGCTGGCCGCCGAATGGGGCCACCCGTCCGACAACCTCGGCGGCATCCTCGCCACCGCCGACTGGCTCTCGCGCAACAACGTGGCCGCCAGGCGCAAGCCGTTGACCATGAAGGACGTGCTCACCGGCATGATCAAAGCCCATGAGATCCAGGGCTGCATCGCGCTGGAAAACGCCTTCAACAAGGTGGGCCTGGACCACGTGGTGCTGGTCAAGGTGGCTTCCGCCGCCGTGGTTGCCCAGATGCTCGGTCTGGCCCGTGACGAAATCCTCAACGCGGTGTCCCTTGCCTGGGTCGACGGGCAAGCGCTGCGCACCTACCGCCACGCCCCCAATACCGGCAGCCGCAAGAGCTGGGCCGCCGGCGACGCCACCAGCCGCGCGGTGCGCCTGGCGCTGATCGCCCGGACCGGCGAGATGGGCTATCCCTCGGTGCTGAGCGCCAAGGGCTGGGGTTTCTACGACGTACTGTTCAAGGGCCAGCCCTTCAGGTTCCAGCGCCCGTATGGCACCTACGTGATGGAGAACGTGCTGTTCAAGATCGCCTTCCCGGCCGAATTCCACTCGCAAACCGCGGTAGAGGCCGCCATGACCCTGCACGGCCAGCTGTGCGCCGCGGGCAAGACGGCAGCGCAGATCAGGCAGGTCACCATCCGCACCCACGAAGCCTGCATCCGCATCATCGACAAAAAAGGCCCGCTGGCCAACCCCGCCGACCGCGACCACTGCATCCAGTACATGGTGGCGGTACCGCTGCTGTTCGGCCGGCTGACCGCCGAGGACTATGAAGACAAGATAGCGGCGGACCCGCGCATCGATGCCCTGCGCGACAAGATCGTGTGCGTGGAGGATCCGCAGTTCACCGCCGACTACCACGACCCGGAGAAGCGCTCCATCGCCAATGCGCTGACCGTGACGCTGGACGACGGCACGGTGCTGCCCGAAGTCGTGGTGGACTACCCGCTCGGCCACAAGCGCCGGCGCGACGAGGGCATCCCACTGCTGGTGGAGAAGTTCAAGACCAACCTCGCCCGCCGTTTTCCGGCCAGGCAGCAGCAAGCGATCCTGGCGGTGTCGCTGGACCAGGCGCGCCTGGAGGCCATGCCGGTCAATGAGTATGTCGACCTGTACGTGATCTGAATGATCTGAGCGGCCTGAGCAAAAAAACAGGGCCGATTTGCGCGCGCCAAAGCCAACGGGGGCTGACGGCGGCAGACGCCTTGGCCTAAAATCCACGCGGCACGTACCTTGGTTTAGCGATTGGGCAGCAAAGCAGTCCTGCAAGATCAATCAGCAAGAAGGGCAGTAGGCATGAACACGGCGCGCAAAACCGCGCCGCGCGCCGCGCGGCAACCCTGCTTCTCCGGCAGCCGGCGGCAATAGACGATTTACGATTTACGATTTACGAGTCCAAGCAAGTCCGCACCATCCTTCGATTGGAGTAAGGCAATGCCCCACAATCTCAATAAGACTCTGAAAGAATTCAAGATCGGCCCGTCGAGCAAGGGCCAGTTCTACTCCCTGCCGCAACTGGGCAAGGCACTAGGCGTGGCGGTCGAGCGCCTGCCGGTATCGATTCGCGTCGTACTGGAATCCGTGCTGCGCAACTGCGACGGCAAGAAGGTCACCGAGGAGCACGTCAGGCAGCTCGCCCACTGGAAACCCGTCGCCGAGCGTGTCGACGAGATCCCCTTCGTGGTGGCACGCGTGGTGCTGCAGGATTTCACCGGTGTGCCCTTGCTGGCCGACCTGGCCGCCATGCGCAACGTGGCCGAGAAGATGGGCAAGAACCCCAAGAAGATCGAGCCGCTGGTTCCCGTGGACCTGGTGGTCGACCACTCGGTGCAGATTGACCACTTCCGCGAGAAGAACGCACTGGACCTGAACATGAAACTGGAGTTCCAGCGCAACAACGAGCGCTACCAGTTCATGAAATGGGGCATGCAGGCCTTCGATACCTTTGGCGTGGTGCAGCCGGGCTTCGGCATTGTGCACCAGGTGAACCTGGAGTACCTGGCCCGCGGCGTGCACAAGAAGGACGGCGTGTACTACCCCGACACCCTGGTCGGCACCGACAGCCACACCACCATGATCAACGGCATCGGCGTGGTGGGCTGGGGCGTGGGCGGCATCGAGGCGGAAGCCGGCATGCTGGGCCAGCCGGTCTATTTCCTGACGCCCGACGTGGTCGGCGTGGAACTGAAGGGCCGCCTGCGCGAAGGCGTGACGGCAACCGACCTGGTGCTCACCATCACCGAAATGCTGCGCCGCGAGAAGGTCGTCGGCAAGTTCGTCGAGTTCTTCGGCGAAGGCACGGCCAGCCTGGCACTGCCGGACCGCGCCACCATCGGCAACATGGCACCGGAGTACGGCGCCACCATGGGCTTCTTCCCGGTCGACGAGAAAACCATTGACTACTTCAAGGGCACCGGCCGCACCGAAGAAGAAATTGCCGCCTTCGAGGGCTATTTCCGTGCCCAGAAGATGTTCGGCGTGCCCAAGGCCGGCGAAATCGACTACACCAATGTGGTCACGCTGGACCTGGGCACCGTGCCCCCCTCGCTGGCCGGCCCCAAGCGCCCGCAGGACCGTATCGAGATCGGCAACGTCAAGTCCACCTTTGCCTCGCTGTTCGCCAAGCCGACCGCCGAGAACGGCTTCAACAAGGACATCGCCGACCTGGACCGGACCTACACCACGACCGACGGCCTCGATGTGAAGAGCGGCGACGTGCTGATCGCCGCCATCACGTCCTGCACCAATACCTCCAACCCGAGCGTGCTGCTGGCCGCCGGCCTGCTGGCCAAGAAGGCGGTGGAAGCCGGCCTCAAGGTGGCGCCGCACATCAAGACGTCGCTGGCCCCTGGCAGCCGCGTGGTAACGGAATACCTGCAAGCCGCCGGCCTGCTGCCGTATCTGGAAAAGCTGGGCTTCGGCGTGACCGCCTACGGCTGCACCACCTGCATCGGCAACGCCGGCGACCTGACGCCGGAACTGAACGAGGTCATCACCAAGAACGACCTGGTGGCCGCCGCCGTGCTGTCGGGCAACCGCAACTTCGAAGCACGCATCCACCCGAACATCCGCGCCAACTTCCTGGCCTCGCCGCCGCTGGTGGTGGCCTACGCCATCGCCGGCAACGTCACGCGCGACCTGATGACCGAGCCGGTGGGCACGGGCAAGGGCGGCCGCGAGATCTACCTGGGCGACATCTGGCCGACCTCGGAAGAAATCCACGCGCTGATGAAGTTCGCGATGGACTCGAAGGTGTTCAAGATCAACTACGAGCAGGTCAAGAAGCCGAGCAAGCTGTGGGCCAAGGTCAAGGGCACCAAGGGCCAGGTCTACGACTGGCCGAAGTCCACCTATATCGCCGAGCCACCCTTCTTCGACGGCTTCGGCATGGAGCCGGCCGCCACGCAGTCGAGCGTGCGCAATGCGCGCGCGCTGGGCGTCTTCGGCGACTCCGTGACCACCGACCACATCTCGCCGGCCGGCTCCATCAAGGAATCGTCGCCCGCGGGCAAGTACCTGCTGGCCAACGGCGTGCTCAAGGCGGACTTCAACAGCTACGGCTCGCGCCGCGGCAACCATGAGGTCATGATGCGCGGCACCTTTGCCAATGTGCGCATCAAGAACCTGATGCTGCCCGTCAAGGCCGACGGCTCCCGCGTGGAAGGCGGCGTGACGCTGCACCAGCCGTCCGGCGAAGAACTGTCGATCTACGACGCCGCCATGAAGTACATCGCCGAGGACACGCCCACCGTGGTGTTCGGCGGCGAAGAGTACGGCACGGGCTCGTCGCGCGACTGGGCGGCCAAGGGCACCCAGCTGCTCGGCGTGAAGGCCGTGATCACGCGCAGCTTCGAGCGCATCCACCGCTCCAACCTGGTCGGCATGGGTGTGCTGCCCCTGCAGTTCAAGGGCAGCGACAGCGTGCAGACGCTCGGCATCATCGGCGACGAGACCTTCGACATCGAAGGCATCGAAGGCGAACTGAAGCCGCAGCAGGACGTGACGCTGGTGATCAAGCGCGCCAATGGCGACGTGCAGCGCGTGCCGGTGCTGCTGCGCATCGACACCCCGATCGAGGTCGACTACTACAACCACGGCGGCATCCTGCCGTTCGTGCTGCGTCAGCTGCTGGCTGCCTGACCGGAGCAACCCTGGCCCTTCGGGGCCAAGGGGTGACGCCGCTGGCTCTGCGCCTCTTTCGGAGGCCATGGCCAGTGGCGTTTTTCTTTGGGGCGCCATCTGCGCTGGCCCCAAAGCGCATCAGCCGCCGCTTGTACCGGGCTTGCCCCAAGTGTTGGCCGGTGTAAGTTCCACGCAAGGCTGCCCTGCCAAACTGCCCGTCATCCACAAAGAAAACGCCTTGCGCGGGACAGCCATGCCGGCCAACCCCGCCTGAAACGCACAGGAGACATCATGGCAAAGATTTTCATCGCATTCGTCGTCATTGCCGGCGCGGCACTGTATATGCTGTCAAAGGGCGGCGACATCTCGATGGGCGGCGAGCAGCACGGCGTGGAAACCCACGCGCCGGAGGCTGCGCAAGCGCCCGCGCAGAAGTAAAACCCGGTCGGTTCCGCCGCTGCGCGGCGCTGCCTGACGCAATGCAATACAGCCGCCCGGCCCCCAGGCGGCTTTTTTTGTCAACGCAGCGAGTAGAATACCGTTTTACCGAAAAACGGATGATTTCGACTTATGGCAGGTTTTCGCCCCAAGGCTTCCCAACGTCTTTCGCCTGACGCCGAGCGTCTGGTGGCCGATGCGCTTGCGCTCGATGCCTCGGGCAGCCGCATGGAGGATGGCTACTGGGAGCGGCGTCTTTCGCAACGCCTGGGCCGGCTCCTGAAGAACGGCAGCCAATCCGCGCTCGACGCAGCGCTCGAACACCTGTTCAAGCACAACGCCGACGCCTCCGACGTGCTCGCCGAGCAAGCCGAGACCCTCGCCGAATCGGCTACCGTCGAAATCGACGGCGTCAGCTACGACGCCCTGCTGATCGCCGCGCCCATCCTGGCCCACACCCGCTACGCCATCCCGTCCGGCGCGCTCAAGCCCGAGCTGTCGCAGACGCTGGCTGTGCACATGCAGGCGCATGTGCTGGCGGCCAACACCAAGATGGCGCTGTCGCCCTACCTGTACAGCATCGACCAGCTGCCGCGCACGCACAGCGACACCTTTGCCCTGACCTACAAGCTGGTATCGGCCGCCATGGCCGGTACCACGCCCAAGGTCGACCTGCGCGACCTGCCGGAAACCGCGCCGATCCTGGCCGATCCGCGCTACCTGCTGGCCGTGGTGGTGGCACCGCACGAGCAGGCCCTGTTCCGCTGGCAGGAAGACGCCAAGGAGCACCATGCCGAGCGCAGCGTCTGCCTGGAGCAGTGGCGCACCCAGGTGCAGCCCTCGATCGCACTGCTAATGCCCGGCTGCGAGTTCGACCTGCTGCTGCCCGACGCCTTCTTCCTGTCCTGCCGCGAATCCGACAAGAGCATCCGCCCGCTGACCGTGCGCGCTGCCGTCAACTACCTGTGCGGCACGCTGGACGTGCCGGCCGGCCAGATGGCGGCCGTGGTGGCGGCATTCGGCGAGGAAGAAGTCGAGGAATACCGCGTGGGCTTCACCATGCGCGGCGAGAAGGATGTGATCTACGGCATCGTCTGGCCGGTGTATGGCCGCGAGTCCGGCGAGATCGATGCCAGCGAGAAGGACAACCCGCTGGAGCAGATCTGCGAGGAACTGCGCAACGCCGGGGTGGAAGACATCTTCCGCCACGCCGCGCTGTTCGACCCCGAGTATTGCGAAGACTGCGGCACGCCGCTTTACGCCGACCGCTCTGGCGAGATCGTCCACGCCGAGTTGCCGGAAGACGCGCCCACGCAGCAGCCGCTGTTCCACTGAGCTGCGTCGCTTCGCCCTGCCCGACCAACGGCCCGCCTTGCGCGGGCCGTTTTTCCTTCAGCCGGCGGCCGCCGGGCTGACGCAGCGCCACAGCGCATGACCGGAGGCCGCGTACTTGCGCTCGAACGGCGTGATGGCCTCGGCCGGCTGCCACAGTTCGACCTGCGCTGGCCGGCCGACCAGCGCCAGGGCCTGGGCAAACTCGTCGATGTAGACCTGCCAGTTGCTGCGGCACTCCAGGTACGTGCCGCACGCAGCCAGCGCCGGGAACACCGCATGGCCTTGCCAGCGCCGCCCCAGGTGGCCGATCTTGGGCCAGGGATTGGGATACAGCACGTAATGGCGATCCACCGCGATGTGATCCGACTGCAGCATCCGCCAGACGTCGACCAGGTCCGCGCGCGCCCAGGCAAAATTGGCCGGCATCGGGCCATCCCACCAGTCCTTGCCCCCGGTCAGCCGTTTCTCCGACTGATCCACGCCGATCACGAAATGCCCGGGGAACGCCGTGGCCAGGCGCAAGGTGCTCTCCCCCACGCCGCAACCGGCGTCCAGGATCAGCGGGGCCGCTCCGGCCTGCTGCCATTGCTGCAACGCAAGATCCAGCGCGCGCCGGCTCGGCTCGCCGATCGGCTTGCGAAAGGGCTCGGCCAGGTGGCGGGCAAGGCGCGCCTCGAGGTGGTCGTGGACATCGGCCTGGGCCGAGGTGATGGTGCGGGAGTTGGCAAACATGGGCGGGATTCTACCCGGCTGCCGAGCGCTGCGGGATCGCCGGGGCATGCGGCGCTGGCGACGGGCGTGGACAAATGCCATCCACTGCTGCGAGCATAAGGATATGACGTCGATGTCGCACGCAGATGTCGTTTTGACGGCACAATGCGGGCAACCGGGGTGAACCAGCGGGCCGCCCAAGCGTGACCCGCCACCCCATCTGAGAACCCGCCGCCGCCATCCCATCCTGGCGACGGCCCGTACGAGGAGCGCATCCCGATGACCGCCACACGCCGCACACGCCACACCTCCAGCCTCGCCGCCATGATGCCGCGCCGCGCGCTGCTGCAAGCCGGTGCCGCGCTCGCGCTCGGCAGTGCCGCGCTGATGCTGTTGCCCGCCGGTGCGGCGCAGGCCGAAGACCTGCGCATCGGCTTGTCCGCCGACGTGACCTCGATGGACCCGCAGTGGAACAACTCCGGCCCCAACAACGCCATCGCGCTGCATATCTTCGAGTCGCTGGTGTTCCTCGACAAGAATGCCCGCTACATCCCCGGCCTGGCGCTGTCGTGGAAACCGGTCAACGCCATCACCTGGGAAATCAAGCTGCGCCCCAACGTGAAATGGCATGACGGCACGCCGTTTACCAGCGAAGACGTCAAGGCCTCGCTCGAGCGCCCCGACAAGCTCACCAACAGCCCGGGTTCCTTCACCAGCTACACCAAGCCGATCGCGCGCATCGACACGCCCGACCCGTTGACCGTGCGCCTGACCATGAGCGTGCCGAACTACGCCAACCTGGCCAACGACCTGAACAGCGTGCCGATCATGCCGAAGAAGGTAGCTGCCACACTGAGCCAGGCGGATTTCGACTCCGGCAAGGCGATGATCGGCACCGGCCCATTCAAGTTCGTGCGCTTCGCGCGCGGGCAGGAAATCGTGATGGCGAAGAACCCCGACTACTGGGGCCCGAAGACGGAATGGGATCGCGCGATCTTTCGCATCATCACGGACAACGGCGCGCGCAGCGCGGCGCTGCTGTCCGGCGACGTCGACGTGATCGAAAGCGTGCCGTCCGCGGACGTGGCCAAGCTCAGGCAGAACCCCAAGTTCCGCATCGAGCAGCAGGTCTCGTGGCGCACCATCTTCTGGCAGATGGACCAGTCGCGCGACAACCCGCCCTACGTCACCGACAAGGCCGGCAAGCCGCTGGGCAAGAACCCCTTCAAGGACGCACGCGTGCGTGCCGCCATCAGCCGCGCGCTGAACCGCGACGCCATCGTCAGCCGCATCATGGAAGGCCTGGCCGTGCCGGCCTCGTCGATCGTCTCGCCGCAGATCTTCGGCCACCCCGGCACCAAGCCAGAGGCCTATGACCCCGAAGGCGCCAAGAAGCTGCTGGCCGCGGCGGGCTATCCGGATGGGTTCGGCCTGACGCTGCACGCCACCAACAACCGCTACCTGAACGATGCTGCCGTGGCACAGGCCACCGCCAGCATGCTCACGCGCATCGGCATCCAGACCAAGGTGGAAACGCTACCGGTAGCCGCGTACTTCACCCGTGCGCGCCAGGGCGACTTTGCGTTCGAGATGCTGGGCTGGGGCTCGGCAGCGGCCGACGTGGCGCTGCGATCGATCACCGGCACGCCGAACCCCAAGACGGGATACGGCACGTGGAACTGGGGCAAATACAGCAATACCCAGCTCGACCAGCTGATCGAGAAATCGCTGACCACGGTGACCAGCGACAAGGCCCGCGAGGAAAACGCCCGCGCCGCAGCCAGGTTCGCCCTGGCCGACCACGCCATCATCCCCTCGCACAGCCAGCTGGCGATGTGGGCCATGCGCAAGGACCTGAAGTACGAAGCGCGCACCGACGAATGGTCGCTGGCGCAGTTCTTCCACAAGCAGTAAGAGAGAGGCAGAGAGGCGTTTCGCGAGGCGGCGTTGGGCGTTGAACCCGGCGCCGCCACCTACCTGGCAGCTTGAATCAGATCCGCAGGCCGTCTTCCTGGTTTGCGTTCGCCGCGCGCAAACCCTTCACCCATTCCCGCGCCGGCAACCCGGTCGTATCCTCCAGCACCTTCGCGCGAATCTCCAGCACGTCCCACGACACATCGATTGCCGGCCCATTGAAGGCAAGCGCAATGACATTGCCGTCGTGCACTTCGGGGAACACCAGCACGCGGTTATCAAACGCTTCGCAGATCCGCACGATGTTCTTCGGGAAGCTGTCGTGATCGCCGAACAGGTTGATCGTCATCACGCCCGGCGCCTTGAGCACGCGGCGGCACGCCTTGTAGAACGCCGTGGTGTCAAGCACCGGCCCGCGCGCGGTGGCGTCATACAGGTCCACCTGCAGCACATCCAGCGCGCCGGTGTGCGCGCCATCCATCACGTAATCCCACGCATCCTGCTCCCGCACGGTAAGGCGCTCGTCGTCTTCACGCAGGCCGAACATGCTGCGGCCCGCAATGATCACGGCCGGGTTGAGCTCCACCGCCGTCACCCGCGCGCGGCTGAACTGGCGATGGCAGAACTTGGTGAGCGCAGCCGCGCCCAGGCCCAGCTGCGTCACGTGAAACTCCGGCGCCGAGGGCGACAGGAACAACAGCCACGCCATCATCTGCTGCGCGTACTCCAGCTCGATGGCATCGGGCTTGCGCAGGCGCATGGCGCCTTGCACCCATTCGGTGCCGAAATGCAGGTAGCGCACACCGTCCATCTCGGAGAAGGTCACCGGCGCGAAGCGCGGGGTCATGCGCTTTTCCTCGCGCTGCGCAGCTTGCGCGCTGCGTGCGCCGCGTCCGTCCTCAGGGCTGCGCGCGCCGCGCGCGGGACGGCGCGAGGCCACGGCTTCAATCGATTTGCGTTTGAGAAGAGTCATGGTGGTCAGGAAGAATGCGTGTAAGCGTGCCGCCCAGCGGGGCCGCACGTAAGTCAGTTCGGATCGACCCGGGATCAGGCTTTGCCGAGCGCGCCCTGGGCACGCTGCAGCCACTCCCGGTTGTGCTCGCGGGCGTGGCGCGGCCAGTGCTTGCCGTCGTGCACGATCTCCGCGTACAGCGCCTGGGCGCGCTCGCGGTCGGCTGGTTCCCCGCGGGCCGTCAGCCAGTCGGCAAACAGGCAGCGCGCGGCGGCATCGCTGGCGCAAGTCAGCGCCTGCTCGAATGCAGCCCGCGTGCCGGGCGCGTCCGACGCGGCCAGCGCGCGAGCGTACAGCAATGCAGGGTCCGCTTGCTGGCGGGCCTGGGGCTGGGAGGCGAACAAGCGCTCCAGCGCCGCCACGGCAGCGGCATGGCCACCGGTGGCGAACTGCGCGCGCGCCAACCCCAGCAGCAGCGCCGGGTCGGTGGCGAACGGCCCGCTGGCGGCGGCCTCATAGTGTTCCAGCGCAGCCTTGGGCTCGCCGGCCTCGAGCAAGGCGGCGCCCAGGCGCATGCGGTGATCGACGGTGGGCGCGCGGTCGAACGCGTCGCGCGCCTCGCGCACCGCGCGGTTGGGGTCGACCAACTGGCCAATGGCGCGCTTGGCGGCCCGCGCACCCCGCGTCTGGCGCAGCCCGGGCAGGTAGATGGCGAAGAAATACACCACGCTGCCCAGGCCCGGGAAGGCGAACAGGATCAGCAGCCAGTACATGTTCTGCTGGGTGCGCACCGCGTGCACGGCGAAGAACACGGCGATGATGACGTGAAAACCAATTCCTAGATACGGCATTGTCTATCTATCCTGCAAAGCGTTGGCCGGCGGGCTTCCCACCGGCATGCATAGCCGTGATTGTGACAGATGCGGCCGGGGTGCCCGATGCGGCATGCTACTTGCTACTGTCACAAATGCCTTTTACGGTAAGGCTGTCTTGCGTCTACGTTCTGCGCTTGGCTTCCTAGCAAACCTGCCTGGCTTGCCTTACCAAGGCCCGAGACGCTCCCCCCAAACCTGGCCCTCCACGACAAAGGATCCGCAGATATGAGCTACATCCACTTCATCGGTGGTGAAAAAGGCGGCGTCGGCAAATCGCTCGTCGCCCGCCTGCTAGCCCAGCATTTTATCGACCGGAGCATGCCGTTCCTGGGCTTCGACACCGACAAGTCGCACGGCGCCCTGCTGCGCTTCTATGCCGACTTTGCCGCGCCCGCCGTGCTGGACAAGCACGACAGCCTGGACCCCATTATCGAGCACGCCGTGGAAGACCCGCAGCGGCGCATCCTGGTCGACCTCGCGGCCCAGACGCAGCACGCACTAGCAAAATGGATGGACGACGCCGACGTGCTGGCGCTGGCCGAAGCGCATGGCCTGACGCTCACCTGGTGGCACGTGATGGATGCGGGCCGCGACTCGGTCGACCTGCTGCGCCAGTGGCTTGACCAGTTCGGCGGCCGCATCAAGCTGGTGCTGGTCCTCAATGAAGTCCGCGGCGATCGCTTCGAGATCCTGGAAGCCTCGGGCGAACGCGCCCGCGCCGAAGCGCTGGGCGCCAGCGTGATGACGCTACGCCACCTGCCCGATACGACCATGCAGAAGATCGATCAGCAAAGCACCAGCTTCTGGGCCGCGGTCAATCATCCGGAGCGCGCCGCCACCGGGCTCGGCATGCTGGAGCGCCAGCGCGTCAAGGTCTGGCTGAACCGGGCCTATGGGGAGATGGCTGCGCTGGCGTTGTGAGTGGAATCGCTGGCAGTTGATCTCGGCAGCTAGGATGCGTCCTGAACCCCAAGCCCCGCAGCCTCGATCCCCGCATGAGCCTGCCGTGTCAGCAGCGGTTCGCCGTTGACTGCGCGAGCGATCAGGGCATCGGGCTGCGCGACGGGAATTCCCTGCGCCCGGTACCATGCATCATCATAGTAAGTATTGCCATAGCGTTCACCGCTATCACACAGCAAGCCGACGATGGCGCCCTGCTCGCCCGCCGCCGCCATCCGCTCGGCCAGGTACAGCACACCGACGAAGTTGGTGCCTGTCGAGCCGCCCACGCGACGGCCGAAGCGCGCGGCCAGATAGCGCATCGCGGCAAAGGACAAGGCATCGGGTACCTTGAGCATCGCATCGATGCACGTCGGAATAAAGGAGCGCTCGACACGCGGGCGGCCGATGCCCTCGATCCGCGAGCCGACGTCCAGGCTCAGGCTGCTGTCCGGCTGGCCCGCCAGCATGCTTTTGAAATAGTCAAAAAATACGGAGTTCTCCGGGTCGGCGCAAAGAATGCGGGTTCTATGCCGGCTGTAGGCAACGTAGCGGCCCAATGTTGCGACGGTGCCACCGGTGCCTCCGCTGGCCACGAGCCACGTCGGAACTGGGTATTCCTCGTCAGCCATCTGCTTGAAAATCGACTCGGCGATATTGTTGTTGGCGCGCCAGTCGGTAGCACGCTCCGCATAGGTGAACTGGTCCATGAAATGGCCACCGGTTTCCACCGCTATGCAGTGCGATTCCGTATAGATGTCCGCCGGATTGGCAACCAGTTGGCAGCGCCCGCCATAGAATTCGATCGCCTCGATTTTCGCCCTTGAGGTACCCGCCGGAATCACCGCCACGAAGGGCAAGCCGAGCAGCCTGGCAAAGTAGGCTTCGGAGATGGCCGTCGAGCCGCTGGACGCCTCCACGACGGTGCTTTTTTCGTTCAGCCAGCCATTGCAAAGCGCGTAGAGAAACAGCGATCTCGCCAGGCGATGTTTCAGGCTGCCGGTCGGATGGCTGGATTCATCCTTGAAATAGAAGCGGATTTGCGGATATCCCGGCAGGTCCAGCGGAATCAGATGCGTATCGGCGCAGCGGTTGAAGTCGGCTTCGATCTTGCGAATCGCTTCGCGGGTCCAGTCAGAGCGTGGCATGGGAACCTTCACTGAAATGACTGCGAACAAAACAACAGCCTTGGGCGCCCGGCGCGGCTTCGCGCCGGTTGGCATATCGAGATTTCGATCATAGACGCCCGAGCGGCTCTGCGGTAATTTGCCCCTCTACGGCAGCCGACGGCTTGCCCGCCGGCACGAATATCAGCGCTTAGTTCAGCAGCGCACGCCACAACGCCAGCTTCTGCTCAAAATTGCGCGCCGCATGTGCCGGGCTCGATGAGGGCAGCACCACAGTCTCATAGCCTGCCGCCTCAAACTGCGCGGCGAAACGACCCGACGTACCGCCGTTAAAGCCGACGCGGCGCAACGCAGGCGCCAGCGCCTTGAGCCGCACGAAGTCGTTGGCCTGCGGATGGCGGATATTGCTGTCCAGGCTGCCCTCGCGCACGCAGGCGCCGAGCACATCCCACACGCCGATGCCGTGGAACAGCAACCGCGCCAAACGATCGGCGTAAGGCAAAGCAGGCAGGGGCTCGCCGGTCAGCGCGCCCAGCAGCGGCCAGAACTGGTTGCGTGGATGCGCGTAATACTGCTGCGCCGCCAGCGACGCCGCGCCGGGAAAGCTGCCCAGCACCAGTACGCGGATGTGCCGATCGATGACCGGTGCAAGGCCTTGCTGTAGATCGGGGGGGAGAACCAGAGGGGATGCGGGAGATGGGACGGGCATGGGGTGAGTGTACTTGGCCCCGGGGGAGGACGGGCGCCTGCGCGGCTTGCATGCATCATGCTTGCTGCCGGCGCCCGCCCTCTCCCGGTCCCTCTCCCGCAGGCGGGAGAGGGAGCAAACCCGCTACGCTTACGCCAGCAGCTTGTTGACGCGCTGCACGTAGATCGAGGGGTCTTCGAGCGTGCCGCCCTCGGCCAGCAGGGCCTGGTCGAACAGTACGTGCACGCGGTCGCCGAAGGCGTCGTCCGTGGGACCGGCCTCTACCAGCGCGCGCAGCTTTTTCACCAGCGCGTGGTCGGGGTTCAGCTCCAGGATGGGCTGGGCGTCGGGCGCCTTCTGGCCGGCCTGCTTCAGCAGGCGTTGCAGGTAGCCGCTCATGTCGCCTTCGTCCGACACCAGGCAGGATGCCGACTCGGTCAGGCGCAGCGTGACGCGCACGTCCTTGGCCTTGCCATCCAGCACAGCCTTGGCGCGTTCCAGCACGTCCTTCCAGTCGCCTTCGGCCTTTTCCTGCTCGGCCTTCTCGTCGGCGTCGGCCAGCGCGCCAAGCTCCAGGTCGCCGCGTGCCACCGAGACCAGTTCCTTGCCATCGAACTCGCGCAGGAAGGACAGCATCCATTCGTCCACGCGGTCCGTCAGCAGCAGGACTTCGATGCCCTTCTTGCGGAACACTTCCAGGTGCGGGCTCGACTTGGCCGCGGCCCAGCTATCGGCCGTGACGTAGTAGATCTTGTCCTGGCCTTCCTTCATGCGGCCCACGTAGGCAGCCAGCGCCACGCTCTGCTCGGCGCTGTCCTGATGCGTGGAGGCAAAGCGCACCAGCTTGGCGATGCGCTCCAGGTTGGCGGCGTCTTCGCCCAGGCCTTCCTTGAGCACCTGGCCGAACTGCTGCCAGAAGGTGGTGTACTTGGCGCGTTCGGCTTCGTCCTCGCTGTCCGCCAGCGTTTCCAGCATCGACAGCACGCGCTTGGTGCAGCCTTCGCGGATGGCCTTCACGTCGCGGCTTTCCTGCAGCAGTTCGCGCGAGACGTTGAGCGGCAGGTCGGCCGAATCCACCACGCCCTTGACGAAGCGCAGGTATGCCGGCAGCAACTGCTCGGCATCGTCCATGATGAAGACGCGCTTCACATAGAGCTTGAGGCCGGCCTTGTGGTTGCGGTCCCACATATCGAACGGCGCACGCGCCGGCACGTACAGCAGCTGCGTGTATTCGCTGCGGCCTTCGACGCGGTTATGGGTGTAGGCCAGCGGCGCTTCGTTGTCGTGCGCGATGTGCTGGTAGAAAGCGGTGTACTGCGCTTCGGTGATGTCCGATTTGGAGCGGGTCCACAGGGCGCTGGCCTGGTTCACGCTCTCCCACTCGCCCGTGTCCTTGTAGGCGCTGGCCTCGGCATCCCAGACTTCCTTGGGCATGCGTATCGGCAGCGAGATGTGGTCGGAATATTTCTGGATGATGCCCTTGATCTTCCAGGCGGAGAGGAAATCGTCCTCGCCTTCGCGCAGGTGCAGCGTGATGGTGGAACCGCGCTCGGCACGATCGATGGCATCGACGGTGAACTCGCCATCGCCTGCGCTTTCCCAGCGCACGGCTTCGCTGGCGGGCAGGCCGGCGCGCCGCGTTTCCACGGTGACCTTGTCAGCCACGATGAACGCCGAATAGAAGCCCACGCCGAACTGGCCGATCAGGGCGGCGTCCTTCTGCTGGTCGCCGGAGAGCTGCTGGAAGAATTCCTTGGTGCCCGAGCGGGCGATGGTGCCAAGGTTGCGGATCGCCTCGTCGCGGCTCATGCCGATGCCGTTGTCGGTGATCTTCAGCGTGCGGGCCTTGGCGTCGGCCTCGATGCGGATCGCCAGGTCGGCGTCGTTCTCGAGCAGGGCCGGGTTGGCAATCGCCTCGAAGCGCAGCTTGTCAGTGGCGTCGGAAGCATTCGAAACCAGCTCGCGCAGGAAAATTTCCTTGTTGCTGTACAGCGAGTGGATCATCAGGTGCAGCAGTTGCTTCACTTCCGCCTGGAAGCTCATCGTCTCGTGCGGTGCGGTCATGGTTCTCCTCTTAACAATCTTGGCAAACTTGGCTGATTTGGGAATCTAGGCAATGTGACGGGCCGGCAGCCGGGGGCTGCGGGCCGGCGTCAGGCCGGTGACCCGAGACATAAGGGCATCCGACCGGTTTTCAAGACATGGCCCGGCTAGGACCAGGTTAGGCCCCGGTTAGCGCCGCTCCAGCTGGCGCGCCAGGAAGGCCAGCATGGCAGGGTCCTGGCTGCTAGCCACATTGAAGCGCATCCAGCCGGACGGCATCTGCGACGGCGAGAACAAGCTGCCGGGGGCGAACAGGTAGCCCTCCTCATGCCCGGCGACGGCGATGGCGTTGGTATCGCGCCCGGTGTCCGCCCACAGGTACATGCCGGCGTGCTGGCCTGCAAAGAGCGACAGGCCCATCCGCTCAATGGTGCGCCGGGTCTCGTCGCGCGCCCGGTCAAGCCGGTTGCGCACGCGCTCCACGTGCTTGCGGTAATGGCCTTCGGTCAACACCTTGTACAGCACGCGCTCGTTGATCTCCGGCGAGGCCAGGCCCGCCAGCAGCTTGCTGTCGGTCAGGCTGGCGACCAGCTCCGGATGGGCGGCGATAAAGCCCACGCGCAGATTGGCGGCCAGCGTCTTGGAAAAGCTGCCCAGGTAGATCACCCGGCGCAGCTGGTCCAGGCTGGCCAGCCGGGTGGCGGAGTGACCTGGCGGGCACAGGTCGCAATAGATGTCGTCCTCGACGATCAGCAGGTCGTACTGCTCGGCGAGGCGCAGCAGCTGGAAGGCCTTGGCGGCCGACAGCGAGGTGCCGGTGGGGTTGTGCAGCACCGAGTTGATCACCATCAGGCGCGGGCGGCGCGCCTGCAGGATGCGCTCCAGCGCCTCCAGGTCCGGGCCCTCGGCGGTGTAAGGCATGCCGATCAGCTGCGCGCCCTGGGCGGCGAAGCGGCCGAACATGACGAACCACGCCGGGTCGCCCACCAGCACGGCGTCGCCGGGGCGCAGGTAGAGCCGCGCGATCAGGTCGAGCGCCTGGGTGATGCCGGAGGTAAGCACGATCTGCTCGGGGGTGGCGCCGATCTCCAGTTCGGCCAGGCGGTTGCGCAGTTGCTGGCGCAAAGGCAGGAAGCCCTGCGGCGTGCCACTGGCCAGGAAATGGCTGCCCGGCTGGCGGCCCAGCCCGCGCAGCGCGCTGGCGATCAGGTCGCCGTCGAGCCAGTCGTTGGGCAGGAAGCCCATCCCCGGAGACTTATGCGGCTCGGTCGAGTGGAACATGCTGCGCAGCAGCCAGGTTACGTCGATGTTGCGCGCGCCGGTCGAGACCGGGGCCACCGGCACCACTTGCGGCGTGCGCTCGCGCACGTAGAAGCCCGAGCCGCGGCGGGATTCGAGGTAGCCCAGCGCCACCAGCCGCTCATAGGCCTCGACCACGGTGAAGCGCGAGATGCCCTTTTCCTGCGCAAGCTGGCGAATCGAGGGCATGCGCATGCCGGCGCGGAAGACCCGCTCGTCGATGCGCAGCCGCGCCCACTCGGTCAACTGCTCCACCAGCGTCATCTGCGCCGAGGGCACAGGGTCGGGCATGCGCTCGGTGGGGGGCGGCATGACCAGGCGCAATGAGCGCACCTGCTCGCCAGCCTCTTCGCCAGCGTGGAAAGCCGCGCCCTCCTGCTTGCCTGCCCCGGCTCCTTTATCCTTGAGCCCTGGCGCAACCGGTTCCCTGCTGTTCATGCCTTGCTCCCGCCACTGTACTGAGAATGTTCTGCATAACTGTATCGGTACTGTACCGACAACCTTGTCTACCATCAACACACAATGACAATTGCCCTCGACCATCTCGTGATCGCCGCCCCCACGCTTGAAGCGGGGGCGCAGCATGTCGCCGACGCGCTCGGCGTGACGCCCCAGCCGGGCGGCGCGCACCCTGGCATGGGCACCCACAATTGCCTGCTCGGCCTGTTCGGCGGCATCTACCTGGAAGTCATCGCCATCGACCCCGAGGCACCGGCCCCCACGCGGCCGCGCTGGTTTGGCCTGGACACCGAGGCCGTGCAGGCCCGGCTGCGCCATGGTCCCTTCCTGATGCACTGGGTTGCGCGGGTGGAACGCCCCACCGACCTGTCCCTGTGGCAGGCGCAGTACCCCACGCGCATCCCGCCGGTCATCCCGATGACCCGTGGCGACCTGCGCTGGCGCATCACCGTGCCGCAAGACGGCAGCCTGCCCGCGTGGCCGGCTGACGATGCGGATGGCACGGACGGCCCGGCGACGCCGGGCGACGGCATCCTCCCCACGCTGATCCAGTGGGATGTCTCGACCCATCCGTCGTCCCGGCTGCCGAACCAGGGCCTGGCGCTGCGCTCGCTGCGGGCACGCCATCCACAGGCCGCGCGGCTCGCGGAGGCCTTGCAATGGCTGGGCGGCACCCGGTTCGTCCCGGAAGCATCCACGCTCGCGGAACTGAGCGCGGAGATAGAAACGCCCGATGGCGTGCGCACGCTGCGCTGAGCCGCACGCCGCAAGACGCACGCAGCAAGACACAAGAAATACTGTCGCAACAAGAACAACCGCCAAGGAGCCCCTCTGATGTCTGCCACCCGCAAACGCTTCGACGACGACGCCTATCTCGGCAGCTGCACCGCCACCGTGGTAGCCGTGCACGCTGACGGCATCGAGCTCGACCAGACCGTGTGCTACGCGCGCAGCGGCGGCCAGGCGGGCGATACCGGCACGCTCAAGCTGGCCAACGGCGCGACCATCGCACTGCTGGAAACCGTGTACGCCCCGGACCGCAGCCATATCCTGCACGTCCCGGCGCCGGGTACGGCGCTGCCGGAGGCGGGCGACATCGTGGCCGTCACGATCGACTGGGAGCGCCGCCACCGGCTGATGCGGCTGCATACCTGCCTGCACCTGCTGGGCTCGCTGATCCCGGTGCCAGTGACCGGCTGCGGCATCTCGCCCGACTCGGCACGCATCGACTTCGACCTGCCGGAATCCACGCTCGACAAGGCCGTGCTCACCGAGCAGCTCAATGCGCTAATCGGCGCCGACAGCCGGGTGCAGGTGGAGCGCATCACGTCCGAGCAACTCGCCGAGCAGCCCGAGCTGGTGCGCACGGTGGGCGCGGCGCCGCCCGCGGGCAGCGGCGTCATCCGCATCATCGACATCCCCGGCGTGGACCGCCAGCCTTGCGGTGGCACCCATGTGGCGGCCACCGGCGAGATCGGCGCCGTGCTGGTGACCAAGATCGAGAAGAAGAGCCGCACCAACCGCCGCGTGGTCGTGCAGTTCGCTGCGTGAGAGTGGCAGGACGATAGATGGATCCCGCTCTGCTCACCGGGCTGTCGGCCGCCCAGTTCGCCGCGCTGCTGTCGCTCATGGCAGTCGGCGCCTTCACGCCCGGCCCCAACACGACGATTGCCGCGGTCACCGGCGCCAACTTTGGCCTGCGCGCCACGCTGCCGCACTGCGTGGGCGTCGCGTTCGGCTTTGCCAGCATCCTGGCGCTGTGCGCGGCGGGCGTGGGCGCGCTGATCCTGGCCAGCCCGGCGCTAGCGCTGCTGGTGCATGCCGCCGGCGTGCTCTACCTGCTGTGGCTGGCGCTCAAACTGGCGCGCAGCAGCGTGCTGTCGGACAAGCAGGTGCTGCGCCCGCTGTCGGTGTGGCAGTCGGCCGTGCTGCAGTACGCCAATATCAAGGCGTGGATGCTGGCGCTGGCTACAGCCGCCTCGTATATGGCGGGCGCGCAGTCGCCGGTGCATCGGGCCGTGCTGGTGTGCGCGGTGTTCGGCGTGTTCGGCTTTGTCAGCAATGGCGTGTACGGCGTGATTGGCGCCACGCTGCGGCAATGGCTGCAGGTGGGCCACCGCATCCGCTGGTTCAACCGCGCAATGGGCCTGGCGCTGGCACTCACGGCGCTGTGGATTGCGCTGGCTGGCCGGCCCACCCTGCACTAATTCAAACGCCATGGCTGCCAAAACCACCTCTGTCCAACCCATCGCTAGCGCCCCTGCCGACACCCACGGCGGCGGCATGCTGCTCGGCTTAGCCGGCGTGGCCGTGTTCAGCCAGACCTTGCCCTTCACGCGCATGGCGGTGGCCGAGCTGGACGCCACCTTCGTCGCGCTCGGCCGTGCGGTGGTGGCTGCGCTGCTGGCGCTGGTGCTGCTGTGGCAGCGCGGCGCGTTCGCCCGCGCGCGCCGTCCCCGGGGCGGCCAGTGGTGGCCCCTGGGGGTGACCTCGCTGGGCGTGGTGGTGGGCTTTCCGCTGTTTTCCTCACTGGCCATGCGTGAAGTGCCGGCCGGCCACGGCGCCATCATTACCGGCCTGCTGCCGCTGGCCACGGCGGTCTTCGCCGCCTGGTTCGGCCGCGAGCGGCCATCGCCGGCGTTCTGGCTGTCGGCCGCCGCCGGCAGTGCGCTGGTGGTCGCCTTTGCCCTGTGGCAAGGCGCCGGCGGGCTGCAGCATGCCGACTGGCTGCTGTTCGCGGCGATGGTGCTGGGTGCGCTGGGCTATGCCGAGGGCGGCAAGCTGTCGCGCGAGCTTGGCGGGCTGGAAACCATCAGCTGGGCGCTGGCCGTGGCACTGCCGCTGCTGCTGCCGGTGGTGGCCTGGCTGGGGCTTGCGCATGCCGGCCAGATCGCAGCCGCCTCGCCGCGCGCCTGGCTCGGCATGGGCTATGTTTCCGTATTCTCGATGTTCATCGGCTTCCTGTTCTGGTACGCCGGGCTCGCAAAAGGCGGCGTGGCGCGCGTCGGGCAGATACAATTGCTGCAGCCGTTCCTCACGCTGGCGGGCGGCGCCCTGCTGCTGGCCGAACCGCTTGATGCCGTCACCCTGGCGTTTGCGGTGGCGGTGATCGGCGTGGTAGCCCTGGGCCGCCGGACCGCCGTGCGCAGCGCCCCCGCGAGTCCCATGCCCGCGCCCGCCGCCGAAGAACCCCACCCTGCCCCTACGGCACGATCCCTCTGACTGGAGACCCTATGTCCGTTCACGACACCCTTGCCCGCCTCGGCATCGCACTGCCGACCGCTGGCGCACCGGCCGCCGCCTACGTCATGGCCGCGCAAACCGGCAACACCGTGTTCCTTTCGGGCCACATTGCCCGCAAGGATGGCAAACCCTGGGTAGGCAAGCTGGGCAAGGACCTTGGCACCGAAGACGGCAAGGTTGCCGCTCGCGCCATCGCCGTGGACCTGCTGGCCACGCTGAACACCCACCTGGGCGGCGACCTGGACCGCGTCACCCGCATCGTCAAGGTGATGAGCCTGGTCAACTCCACGGAAGACTTCACCGAGCAGCACCTGGTGACCAACGGCGCCTCGGAGTTGCTGGCGGAAGTCTTCGGCGAAGCCGGCAAGCATGCCCGCAGCGCCTTTGGCGTAGCGCAGGTCCCGCTGGGCGCCTGCGTCGAGATCGAGATGATCGTCGAAGTGAAGTAAGCCGGCGTGAAGCAAGAAAGCAGAACCAAGTGAATGGAAGTCAGGCCAGGGACCGGGGGATACCCCCGCCCTGCGCCCAACCAACTGAAGGCACCGCCCACCCATGCGCATCGACAACCTGCCTTTCGGCACCACCGACTGGTCCGACATCACCCCGACCCGCCACCCCGGCGACACCGGGGAAGCCCTCTGGCGCACCCGCCAGTTCGGCGACATCCGCGTTCGCATGGTGGAGTATTCTGCCGGGTATCTCGCCGATCACTGGTGCACCAAAGGGCACATCCTTTTTGTGCTGGAAGGCGAGTTGCATACCGAGCTGGAAGACGGCCGGCATTTCGTGCTCCGCGCGGGCACGAGCTACCAGGTCGCCGACCAGGCCGAGCCGCACCGTTCGTCCACCCCGACCGGGGCGCGGCTTTTTATCGTTGACTGAGTCGAGCCAACCCGACTCCCCACACACCAAGAGAACATCATGAACTGGGCCATTTCCCGCCGGGCGCAACAGCTGACCAGCTCGGCTATCCGCGAAATCCTGAAAGTGACCGAGCGTCCGGAAGTTATTTCCTTCGCGGGCGGCCTGCCGTCGCCGGCCACCTTCCCGGTAGCGGCCATGGAACAGGCGGTGGCCCGGATCTTCGCCGACAACCCGCAAGCCGCCCTGCAGTACGCCGCCACCGAAGGCTACATGCCGCTGCGCGAATTCATCGCCAAGCGCCATCACGTGGACGTGGAGCGCGTGCTGATCACCACCGGCTCGCAGCAGGCGCTGGACCTGATCGCCAAGGTGTTGATCGACCCGGGCAGCCCGGTGCTGGTGGAAACGCCCAGCTACCTTGGCGCGCTGCAAGCCTTCTCGCTGTTCGAGCCCGAGTTCGTCTCGGTGCCGGGCGACGACAAGAGCCTGCTGCCGGAATCGCTCACGCCCGAGCTGACCGCTGGCGCGCGCTTCCTCTACGCCCTGCCCAACTTCCAGAACCCCACCGGGCGGCGCATGCCGCTGGAGCGCCGCCAGGCCCTGGTGGCCCGCGCCCGCGAGCTCGGCGTGCTGCTGGTCGAGGATGATCCCTACGGCGAACTGAGCTATCGCGGCGACCAGTTGCCGAGCCTGCTGTCGATGAACCCCGACGGCGTGATCTACATGGGCTCGTTCTCCAAGATCCTGGCCCCCGGCCTGCGCCTGGGCTTTGTGATCGCCCCGCCCGAGCTGCACTTCAAGCTGTGCCAGGCCAAGCAGGCGTCGGACCTGCATACGCCCAGCTTCACCCAGCGCCTTGCCTATGAAGTGGTGCGCGATGGCTTGCTGGACTCGCATATCCCCACCATCCGCACGCTCTACGCGGCGCAGTGCCAGGCCATGCTGGATTCGCTCGCGCGCCACATGCCGGAAGGCGTGACCTGGAACGCGCCGGAAGGCGGCATGTTCATCTGGATGGAGCTGCCCGAGGGCCTGGACAGCATGGAGATCCTGCAAGAAGCGGTCAAGCGCAATGTGGCCTATGTGCCGGGCGCGCCGTTCTACGCCAGCAACCCGCGCCGCAATGCGCTGCGCCTGGCCTTTGTCACGGTGGCGCCGGAGCGCATCGAGCAAGGCGTGGCCATCCTCGGCACGCTGTTCCGCGAAGCCATCGCCAAGCACGCGCCGCAAGCCAAGGCCGCCTGAGCGTCGCTTGAGCGACACGCGTGGCACGGATACGTCTCCTGACTGATACCGGGCTGGCGGGCTTCATGGCAAGATAATGGCCATCGCCTGTCAGTCCGGGCCGCGAACGCGCAGGCATTGCGCATGCGCGGCCCACGCCTTGAGGAGAAGGGTTTCGTGCTGCGTATCTGGGGTCGACTCTCATCGATCAACGTGCAAAAAGTGGTCTGGTGCGCGCGCGAGCTGCACCTGGACCACGAACGCATCGACATTGGCGTCAGCGAGGGCGACCTCGACACCGAGGCCTATGTCCGGCTCAACCCCGACCGCAGCATCCCGGTGATCGAGGATTTCCGCGGCACCGACGTGGGCGGCGAGCCTTTTGTGCTGTGGGAATCCAACGCCATCGTGCGCTACCTGTGCGCGCACGACGGCGAGGACACCCTGTGGCCCGGCAACGTCAAGGCGCGCGCGCTGGCCGACCGCTGGATGGACTGGCAGACCAACGCCTTCAGCCCGGCCATGGTCGACGCATTCCGCCACCTGGTGCGGCTGCCCGCCGAGCAGCGCGACCCCGACCTGATCGCCCGCTCCCTGGAACGCACCGAACCGCTCGCGGCCCGGCTCGACGAAGCCCTGGCGCAGCGTGAGTTCATCTGCGGCGACCGCTTCACCATGGCCGACATCCCGGTTGCCTGCGCCGCCCACCGCTGGCTGGGCCTGCCGGTCACACACCAGCCCCGCCCGCACCTTGAGCGCTGGGCAGCGGCCATGCGTGCACGGCCTGCCGCCCGCACCATCCTGACGTTGCCGCTGGTCTGAGCCGCCCCCTTATTTGCTGATTTACTGGCTGATTTACTTGCTGTTGCGCCCGCCCGACACCGCGGCCAGCACCCCCAGCCCGATCAGCGCGCCGCCCGTCAGGTAGCGGCCCACGGCCTGCGCGCCCCTGGCGCGCGCGAGCAGCGGCAACAACGCCGCCGCGGCCAGCACATAGCAGCAATCGGTGGTGGCGGCGATCAGGACGAAGGTGCCGCCCAGGGCCACGCTCTGCGGCAGCGCCGCGATGGCGGGATCCATGAACTGCGGCAGGAAGGCCGCGAAGAACAATGTGGTCTTGGGGTTGAACAAGGCCACCACGAAGCCATCGCGAAACACCCGCCGCAGCCCGGCGCTGCCAGCAGCCGGGTCCGCCTGCGCAGCAGCGGCCGGTCGCGCGCGCAGCGCCCGCACCCCCAGGTAGACCAGGTAGGCCGCGCCGGCGTACTTCATCACGGCAAAGGCCAGAGACGATACCGCGAACAGCGCCGCCAGCCCCAGCGCGGCCGCCAGCACATTGACCAGGTTGCCCAACACCACGGCCGTCACCGAAGCCAGGCCCGCAAGCCGGCCTAGCGACAGCGTGCGCGCAACGATGTAGATCACCGCCGGCCCCGGCGTCACCGCAAGCAACAGGCTGGACAGCAGGAAAGCGGCAAGCACGTGACCGCCGGGAAGGATGTGCAGCATGGCAATGCTCCTCCAGAAACAGGAACGCCACCTTTCATGCCCGGTCGGCCGGCTTATCGACAGCGCCAAGGCGTAAAAGGACGACCGGCACATTCTGCCACCACGGGCCTGGCCAGCATACATTTGCGTATCGAGTGGTTTGGAGTACTCTGCCAATAAGGCAGCGAGTGCGCCAACCTGCCCCCAGGCAAACCCTGATCCATGAATCCTGCTCACGATGACGGTGACTGGATTTAGGGCAGCGCGGCAGGAACCCATCCATAAAATCCGAAGTTTGCTGGTCGCGCGGTTGACAGCTTGGCAGGTTCGCAATGCGCGCCCGGACAAGAAGACGACGCGGCAGCCTGGGCCTAAGAGGCCGTTTCAAAATGAAGCGAAGCGGTTCTGGCTAGGCGCGCGGTCGCAGACAGTACAAGGGGGTACGGCAAGGCCGCGCAACGACGCCAGAATCTTTTTGAAATGGCCTCTAATACAAAAGCAACCTGTCGCCCCAACCCGAGGAGGACTCATCGTGTGGACCCAAGTCTATGACCCGCTAGGCAGCCTGGCATTGTCCACGCTGGCCGCGGGGATTCCCGTCGCCGTACTGCTGGCGGCGCTAGCCTTCTTTCACCTGCAGGCCCACCTGGCCGCCGGGCTGGCGCTCGTGGTAGGCGTGGTCATCGCTTCCGCGGTATTCGGCATGCCCGCCGACATGGCTGGCAAGGCCGCCGGCCTGGGCATCGTATCGGGCCTGTTCCCGATCGGCTGGATCGTGCTGAACATCATCTTCCTGCACCGGCTGACCACCATCAACGGCTCCTTCAAGGTGCTGCAGAACTCGATCTCCGGCATCACCGAAGACCGGCGCCTGCAACTGCTGCTGGTGGCCTTCAGCTTTGGCGCTTTCTTCGAAGGCGCCGCCGGCTTCGGCACGCCGGTGGCGGTCACCGGCGCCATCCTGATCGGCCTCGGTTTTTCGCCACTGGCGGCATCCGGCCTGGCGCTGATCGCCAATACCGCGCCGGTGGCCTTCGGCGCGCTGGGCGCGCCGTTGATCGGCCTGTCCGCGGTGACGGGCCTGGACCTGCTGCACCTCTCGGCCATGGTCGGCCGGCAGCTGCCCTTCTTCTCGGTACTCGTGCCGTTCTGGCTGATCTGGGCCTTTGCCGGCTTCCGCGGCATGCTGGCGATCTGGCCGGCGATCCTGGTGGCCGGCGTCACCTTTGCCGTGCCGCAGTTCCTGGTGTCGAATTACCACGGCCCCTGGCTGGTGGACGTGATTGCCGCGCTGGTGTCGATGGGCTGCCTGACGCTGTTCCTGAAGGTCTGGAAGCCCAAGGAAATCTGGACCTCCACGCGCATCCTCGGCCGCAGGGACGACTCCAAGGTCGACGACCCCGAAGCGGTAGCCGCCGAAGCCCGCGCCAGCGCCGCCTCCGCCGGCATCTCGGTGGTCAAGGCCTGGATGCCCTGGGTGATCCTGACCGTGTTCGTCTTTGTCTGGGGCGTGCCGGAATTCAAGAAGCTGATGGACGGCCTGTGGCAATGGAAATTCCCCATCCCCGGCCTGGACAAAGCCGTGTTAAAGGTGCCGCCGGTGGTGCCGAAGGCCACTGCCGAAGGCGCGGTCTTCACGTTCAACGTGTTGTCGATGGCCGGCACCGGCATCCTGGTCTCCGGCATTCTCGGCGGCCTGCTGATGGGCTACTCGGTGCCGCGCCTCATCAAGGAATACTGGGAGACCATCAAGCTGGTGAAATATTCGCTGCTGACCATCTGCGCGATGTTCGGCGTGGGCTACCTGACCCGTTACTCGGGCCTGGATGCCACGCTGGGCCTGGCCTTTGCTCACACCGGCGTGCTCTACCCGCTGTTTGGCACCATGCTGGGCTGGCTGGGCGTGGCGCTGACCGGGTCCGACACCGCCTCCAACGTGCTTTTTGGCGGCCTGCAGAAAACCACGGCCGAGCAGCTGGGCCTATCGCCGATCCTGATGGCCTCGGCCAACAGCTCGGGCGGTGTGATGGGCAAGATGATCGATGCGCAGTCCATCGTGGTGGCGTCCACCGCCACCAAGTGGTACGGGCACGAAGGCGATATCCTGCGCTATGTGTTTTTCCACTCGATCGCGCTGGCGATCTTGGTCGGGCTGTTCATTACGCTGCAGGCTTATGTGCATCCGTTCACGCAGATGGTGATTCACTGAGCTGGCGAACCAGCAGCCATGAATAAATCCCCGCTCGTGCATGGGCGGGGCCAGACGGAAGCCGAAAAGGGAGCTGGGCGCCGGAGCCCGCGCTCAGCCCCCGAACTCAGCCCCCGAACCAGTTGACCAGCCGCAAGCCCGGCAGCCCGGCAAAATCCCTGACATTGCGCGTCACCAAGGTCAGGCCGTGCGCCATCGCGACGGATGCGATCTGTCCATCCACAAAGGGCAGGCTCAGCCCAGCCCGCTCCCGCGAATTGCGTAGCTCGGCATGGATCCGTGCCGCGGCGCTGTCATAGGGCAAGACCGGCAGGCTACCCGCCACTTCCTGCACGAAACGGCCAACCGCGTCCTTGCGCTGGCCATCCGGCATGCGCAGCCAGCCAAAACGTAATTCATGCCAGACCGGCGCCGGAATAACCAGTTCGCCATCGAATCGGGCCAGATTCGCCATGACCCCTGCATCCGGCTTTGGCCGCATTGCCTCCGAGACAATGTTGGTGTCCAGCAGCCAACTCGCAGCGCTCACCATGTGAAGTCACGCCCGTCGCCGGGTTGACGCACATGCTCGAAAGGGTCGACCTCATCTTCCGCTTGCACGTGCTCGCTGCGCCATTCGCTCAAACGCCCAAAGAAGCCAGACGTGGAACCGACAAGCAGCCGGTATTGCGACCAGGACATCAGCACTGCAGCCGGCTCACCGCGCCGGGAGATCAGCAGCGGTTCCTGCCCTCTTTCCGCGTCCCGAAGCACATCAGCGAGATGCGCTCTTGCCTCCGAGAATGGGATGGTTTGCATAGCGTGCCCCCTGCTCGAAATGTACAACTCAATTGTACAAGAATGAGCCGCCGAGTGTCGGCGGGGGTTTTCCTTGCGGCAATGGCGATGGCAATGGCGATGACCACGGCCCTCAGGCCATCAACCGGTAAGCCAGCCGCGCCGCGGCCCGAGCGCCGCAGGTGTCACGGTCATAGAGCGGATTGAACTCCGCCAGGTCCGCCACGCGCAGCTTGCCGCTGGCGCGCACCTGCGCCACCACCTCCTCCACCACGGGAAGGGGCACGCCATAAGGGGCTGGCGCCGAGACCGCCGGCATCACTGCCGCCGGCAGCACGTCCAGGTCGATCGTGAGGTAGACGTGATCGACCGCATCCATCAGCCCCTGCAACTCGGCAATCCGCGCGTCCAGGTGCCGTTCCTGCATCTGCACGTCCTCGACGTAGTGCACGCCAAGCGCCTTGGCATGCGCGAACAGCGCGGCGGTATTGCCGAGCCGGCTCACGCCCAGGCAAGCGTATTCGAAACGCTGTCCGCGCTCGTGGCAGGCCTGCGCGATCTGGTCGAAGGGCGTGCCCGAACTGCCGGGACGACCGGTGCGCAGGTCGAAGTGCGCATCGAGGTTGATCACCAGCACGCGGCCGTGGTCGCCACGCGCATCGAGATGCGCGCGCAGCCCCTGCCAGGTGCCCCAGGCGATCTCGTGGCCACCACCGAGCACCAGCGGGAATGCGCCCTGCGCCAGTTCGGCCGCGACCGCTGTTGCCAACGCTTGCTGCGCCGTCTCGAGATCGCCATCGTGGCAGACGACGTCGCCCGCATCGTGGAACACTTCCAGGCCATGGGCCGGGATGCCGGCCAGCGCGCGGCGGATCTCGCGCGGGCCACCCGCCGCGCCGGGACGGCCCTGGTTGCGCAGCACGCCGGCGTCGCAGCAAAAGCCCAGCAGCACGGGCGCGCCAGGCACGCGTTCGGCGCCTTGCACGCGCACGACATTGAATAGCCGGCGCGTGTCGCCCAGCTCGCCCGCATCGCTGCGGCCGCGCCAGATGCTGCCCGGCGCTGCAGCCATCGGATCCCTTTCGCTCATGACAGGCGGCGGCCCAGGGTTTCCGGCACCATCGCCAGGCCGATCAGCGAGACCAGGCCGCAGCCGATCACGTAGAACGCGGGCGCGTTGGGATTGGCGGTGAGATGGATCAGCTCGGTCGAGAAGAACTGCGCGAAACCACCGAAGATGGCAATCGCCACGCAGTAGGCAATCGACAGGCCGGTGGCGCGCATGCGCTGCGGCAGCACCTCGCTGACCAGCACCATCGACGCGGGCGACGTCATCGACATCGGTACCGAAAGGCAGCCCACCACCAGCAGCAGGCGCGTCAGGCTGGGCTCGGCGTTGATCAGCACGAAAGCGGGATAGATCATCAGCAGCAAGGCCACGCGCGACCACAGCACCACCGGGCGCCGCCCCACCCGGTCGCTCAGCCAGCCCGCGAACGGCGACAGCACGACCTGCACGGCAGCGGCCACGCAAGCGGCCCAGATGCCCAGCGACAGCGGCATGTGCAGCTGGCTAACGGCATAGTTGCTCAGGTAATACACCACGATATAGGTCGACGAAGCCACGCCGATCATCAGCAGGATGCTGGCCACCAGCGCACGCCCGTGCTCGCGCAACAGCTGCAGCGTGGAACCGCGCTCCGACTCGCCGGCGGCCGGCGCCGTCTCTTCCAGGCGGCGGCGAATCACCAGGCCCACCGGGATCACCAGGATGCCAATCACGAAGGCCAGGCGCCAGCCCCATGCCTCCAGCGCTTGCTGCTCCAGCACATTGCTGAGCAGCAAGCCAACCAGCGCGCCGAACAGCGCCGCCAGGCCCTGGCTAAACGGCTGCCAGCTGGTGTAGAAGCCGCGCGAGCGGTCGTCGGCATATTCCAGCAGCAGTGCCGTGGAGGCACCCATCTCCCCGCCGATGGCAAAGCCTTGCACCAGGCGCGCGAGCAGGATCATGATCGGCGCGAGCATGCCGATCTGCGCATACGTCGGCGTCACCACGAAGATCACCGAGCTCAAGCCCATCAGCCAGAGCGTCAGCGCCACCGCCGGCTTGCGCCCGACGCGGTCGGCATACATGCCGATCAGCAGGCCGCCCAGCGGGCGCATCAGGAAGCCTACGCCGAAGGTGGCGAAAGACAACAGCAACTGCCCGGTGGGATCGGATACCGGGAAATACAGGCGGCCGATCAGCGTGGCGAAGAAGCTGTAGACCACGAAGTCGTAGAACTCCAGGCCATTGCCGATAGTAATGGCAGCGATGGACTTGAACCTGGACAGCGGCTGGGCCGTGGCGGCATGCTGGGCTGCGATACCGGGAATGGTGTTGTCAATGGACATGATGTAACTCCGAAGCAAAATAATCCTGGCCGCCCGCAAGCGGGCGGTGAGCGCAACCCAGACAGGGTGTTCTTCGCGCCACTACGGCAGCGCGCCGGGCTGGCGCGCGCTGCCGGTTACCCTGGCATCCGGCTAGGCAGATGCCAGGCAACGCGGACCCTGCCGAGGCAGGGTCCGCGCATGTATCAGTCCGCCGCAAAGGAGGAAGCAGGCGCCCCCCGCTGGCCGCGCGGCCGTCCCCAGCACCACCACGCCACCACCAGCAGCAGCAGCCACGCCGCGCCCACCAGCAGCGCTGCGCGGGTCTGCGGGAACCAGCCAAGCACGCCGAAGATGAACAGCATGAAGGCGATGGCCGCGAGCGGCGCTACCGGCCAGAACGGCACGGGGAACTTCAGCGCCGCCACCTCGGCGCGGCTCATGCGCCTGCGCAAGGCGACCTGCGACAGCAAGATCATCAGCCACACCCAGACCGTGGCAAAGGTGGCGATGGAAGCGATCAGCGTGAACACGTCCTCGGGCATTACGTAGTTGAGCACCACGCCGGCCAGCAGCGCGAAAGCCATCACCACTACCGTCATCCAGGGCACGCCCTTGCGCGACACGCTGGCAAAGATGCGTGGCGCCTGCCGTTGCACCGCCATGCCATACAGCATGCGGCCAGCGCCGAAGATGTCGCTATTGATGGCGGATACCGCGGCGGAGATGACCACGACATTGAGCAATGCGGCGGCCGAGCCAATGCCCAGCCGGCTGAAGATCTGCACAAAGGGGCTGCCCTCGCTGCCGATGCGGTGCCAAGGATAGAGAGACATCAGCACCGCCAGCGTCAGCACATAGAACAGCAGGATGCGCAGGGGCACCGCGTTGATCGCACGCGGAATCACGCGCTGCGGGTCGCGCGCCTCGCCGGCCGTGATGCCGATGATCTCGATGCCGCCAAAGGCGAACATCACCACGGCGAACGAGGCGATCACGCCGGCAATGCCGTTGGGCATGAAGCCGCCGTGCGCCCAGAGGTTGTGGATGCCGGTGGCAACGCCGCTGTCGGCCATGCCGAAGCCGAACAGCATGATGGCAACACCGCCGCCGATCATCGCGACGATGGCGCCGACCTTCAGCAGCGAAAGCCAGAACTCCAGCTCACCGAACACCTTGACGCTGAGCAGGTTGAGGCCGCCGATCAGGAACACGATGCCGAGCACCCAGATCCAGCGCGGCACGTCCGGGAACCAGAAGCCCATGTAAATGCCGAAGGCAGTCACGTCCGCCAGGCAAACGACGATCATCTCGAAGGCATAGGTCCAGCCGAGCAGGAAGCCCGCCAGCGGTCCCAGGCCGGTGCTGGCGTACTGGCCGAACGAACCCGCCACCGGATTGCGCACCGCCATCTCGCCCAGCGCACGCATCACCATGTAGACCGCGGCGCCACCGATCACGTAGGCCAGCAGCACCGCCGGTCCCGCGGCCTGGATGGCCGAGGCCGAGCCGTAGAAAAGTCCCGTGCCGATGGCCGATCCGAGCGCCATGAAGCGGATATGACGGGCGCTGAGGCCACGCTGCAGGCCTTGCGACTGCTCTTGCATCTATTTGTCTCCGAATCATTATTCTGTCTTCTGTCCGCCCGGGGCGCGGGCTGCGGCCTGCTGCGTGGCAGGCGTCCCGCCCCCGGGCGTCATGCCCAAGCCTCAGAGGCTGGGCAGCAACCGCGCGGGCAGCAGCGCGTTCAGGGTGCCGGCCGCCAGCAACCGGCTCGCGGTCTCGATATCCGGCGCGAAGAAGCGGTCCTTCTCGTAGTAGGGCACTTCGGCGCGCAGCAGGCTGCGTGCCTGCTCCAGCTTGGGCGAGCTCTTCAGGCCTTCGCGGAAGTCCAGGCCCTGGCAGGCGCCCAGCCACTCCACGGCAAGGATGCCGCGCACGTTCTCGGCCATCGCCCACAGGCGCTTGCCGCCATTCGGCGCCATCGACACGTGGTCCTCCTGGTTGGCCGAGGTCGGCAGGCTGTCGACGCTGTGCGGATGGGCCAGTGCCTTGTTGTCGCTGGCCAGCGCGGCGGCGGTGACCTGGGCGATCATGAAGCCCGAGTTGACGCCCCCGTTGGCCACCAGGAAAGGCGGCAGCTGCGACATATGGCGATCCATCATCAGCGAGATGCGGCGCTCAGACAGCGAGCCGATCTCGGCGATGGCCAGCGCCAGGTTGTCGGCGGCCATCGCCACCGGTTCGGCATGGAAGTTGCCGCCCGAGATCACGTCGCCTTCGGCGGCAAACACCAAGGGGTTGTCCGAGACCGCGTTGGCCTCCACTTCCAGGACCTCGGCCGCCTGCCGCAATTGCGTCAGGCAGGCACCCATCACCTGCGGCTGGCAGCGCAGCGAGTAGGGATCCTGCACCTTGTCGCACTGCGCATGCGAACGCGCCAGCTCGCTGGTATCGGTCAGCAGATCGCGATAGGTGGCGGCCGCATCGATCTGGCCGCGCTGGCCGCGCACCGCATGAATGCGCGCGTCGAAAGGCGCGCGCGAGCCGAGCATGGCCTCGACGCTGAGGCTGCCGCAGACCGTGGCCGCGGCAAACAGATCCTCGGCCTCGAACAGGCCGCGCAGCGCGTATGCGGTGGATACCTGGGTGCCGTTGAGCAGGGCCAGGCCTTCCTTGGCGGCCAGGGTCAGCGGCTCCAGGCCGGCACGTGCCAGCGCCTGGCGCGCCGGCAGCCATTCGCCCTGGTAGCGGGCACGGCTTTCGCCCAGCAGCACCAGCGACATATGCGCCAGCGGCGCCAGGTCGCCAGAGGCGCCCACCGAGCCCTTGAGCGGGATATGCGGATAGACCTCGGCATTGACCAGGGCGATCAGCGCGTCGATCACCTTGCGGCGGATGCCGGAAAAGCCGCGCGCCAGGCTATTGATCTTGAGCAGCATGATCAGCCGGACCATGGCGTCGTCCAGCGGTTCGCCCACACCGGCGGCATGCGACAGCACCAGCGAGCGCTGCAGGTTCTCCAGGTCCTCGCGGGCGATGCGGGTCTGCGCCAGCAGGCCGAAGCCGGTGTTGATGCCGTAGGCGGTCCGGCCTTCGGCAACGATGTTCTCAACGCAGGCCACGCTGGCGGCGATGGCCTCGGCGGCCTCGCTGTCCAGGCTCACGCGCAGCGGCTGCAGATAGGCCTGGCGCAGCTGCGCCAGGGTCAGTTGACCAGGTTTGAGGTTCAGCGCGTTCACGTTCAGGCTTCCTTCTTGTGGTTGAGCATCGGCAGGTTCAGGCCCTGCTCTCGTGCACAGTCGATGGCGATGTCGTAGCCGGCATCCGCATGGCGCATCACGCCGGTCGCGGGATCGTTGTGCAGCACGCGGGCGATGCGGGCGGCGGCTTCGTCGGTGCCGTCGCACACGATCACCACGCCCGAATGCTGCGAGAAGCCCATGCCCACGCCGCCGCCGTGATGCAGCGAGACCCAGGTCGCGCCGCTGGCGGTATTGAGCAGCGCGTTCAGCAGCGGCCAGTCGGACACGGCGTCGGAGCCATCCTTCATGCTTTCGGTTTCACGGTTGGGGCTGGCCACCGAGCCGGAGTCGAGGTGGTCGCGGCCGATCACCACCGGTGCCGACAACTCGCCACTGCGCACCATCTCGTTGAACGCCAGGCCAAGCTTGGCACGCAGGCCCAGGCCGACCCAGCAGATACGCGCCGGCAGGCCCTGGAAGCTGATGCGCTCGCGCGCCATGTCCAGCCAGCGGTGCAGGTGCGCATCGTCGGGGATCAGCTCCTTGACCTTGGCGTCGGTCTTGTAGATGTCCTGCGGATCGCCCGACAGCGCGGCCCAGCGGAACGGGCCGACACCGCGGCAGAACAGCGGGCGGATGTAGGCCGGCACGAAGCCGGGGAAATCGAAGGCATTCGCCACGCCCTCTTCCTTGGCCATCTGGCGGATGTTGTTGCCGTAGTCGAAGGTGGGCACGCCCATCTTCTGGAAGTCCAGCATGGCCTGCACATGCAGCGCCATCGACTGCTTGGCGGCCTTGACCACACGAGCCGGCTCGGTCTGCGCGCGGTCGCGGTACTGGCCCCAGGTCCAGCCCACCGGGAGGTAGCCGTTGAGCGGATCGTGCGCGCTGGTCTGGTCGGTGACCATGTCCGGGCGCACGCCGCGGCGCACCAGTTCGGGCAACACTTCGGCGGCGTTGGCGCACAGCGCGATGGAAACGGCGCGGCCTTCGGCGGTGTACCTGGCGATGCGCGCCAGCGCGTCATCGAGGTCGGTGGCCTGTTCGTCGACATAGCGGGTGCGCAGGCGGAAATCGATGCTGGCCTGCTGGCACTCGATGTTCAGCGAGCAGGCGCCGGCCAGCGTGGCGGCCAGCGGTTGCGCGCCACCCATGCCGCCCAGCCCGGCGGTCAGCACCCAGCGGCCCTTGAGGTTGCCGTTGTAGTGCTGGCGCCCGGCTTCCACGAAGGTCTCGTAGGTGCCCTGCACGATGCCCTGGCTGCCGATATAGATCCAGCTGCCGGCTGTCATCTGGCCGTACATGGCCAGGCCCTTGGCGTCGAGCTCGTTGAAGTGTTCCCACGTAGCCCAATGCGGCACCAGGTTGGAATTGGCGATCAGCACGCGCGGCGCGTTGCTATGGGTCTTGAACACGCCAACCGGCTTGCCGGACTGCACCAGCAGGGTCTCATCGTCGTTCAGCGTCTTGAGCGTCTCGACGATCTTGTCGTAGCACGCCCAGTTGCGCGCGGCGCGGCCGATGCCGCCGTACACCACCAGCTCCTTGGGGTTCTCCGCCACTTCCGGGTCGAGGTTGTTCATCAACATGCGCAGCGGCGCTTCGGTCTGCCAGCTCTTGGCGTTCAGTTGGTTGCCGCGCGGGGCGCGGATCTCTACATCGCGAAAGCGGTCGGTGTTGCTCACGGGAACTCCTTGGGTCAATAAGGCCGGCTCGAACCGGTCTGTTCAGCCATGCTAGGTATGTATAGTGTTGTATAGACAAGCTCGGATAAATTGGGGTATTCCCGAGGATAAGCCGCAGGCATGGACGAAAAAGTGCGCTTATGAATACTTAAATGATGAAGGCGACGGAAAGTGCGCGCCGTTCCGAGCGCGCACTCAAGCACCGCGACACGGACGCCCCTCCCGCGAGTACGGACATCGGCGATGCGCAAGCGCGGTATGATGCTCCTGATCCGCCGCATGCCCATGGCATCGATACGGCCCTTGCAAGCACGCCTGCGACCCGAACGAGGCGGTCGCCGCGGAACACCCCTGGACTCCCATGCTGATGCGTTTCCTGGAACGGCTGATTGACCCGTTCCGCGCCCTCCCCGACACCCAGCCACCCAGCCAGATCTGGCGCTTTTATGCCTACTTCCTGCGAGAGGTGTGGCCGGTCTTCGCGCTGCTGCTGGGCGTGGGGCTGGCTGGCGCGCTGATCGAAGTCTCGCTGTTCGGCTTTCTCGGTCGCTTGGTCGACCTGGCGCAAGCAACACCGCCCGCCGAGTTCTTCGCGCGCCACCGCGTCGAGCTCATGTGGATGGCGGTGGTGGCGCTGCTGCTGCGTCCGTTCTTCAACGGCCTGCACGACATCCTCGTGCACCAGGTCATCAACCCGAGCCTGGGCAACCTGGTGCGCTGGCAGAACCACCGCTACGTCCTCAAGCAGAGCCTGTCGTTTTTTCAGAACGACTTTGCCGGGCGCATCGCGCAGCGCATCATGCAGACCGGCTTCTCGCTGCGCGATTCAGCGGTGCAGGCCGTGGATGCCATCTGGCATGTGTTGATCTACGCGGCCAGCTCCCTCTACCTGTTCGCGCAAGCCGACTGGCGCCTGATGCTTCCCCTCGTGGCGTGGATCGCCTGCTACGTGGCCGCCATGCTGTACTTCACGCCACGCGTGAAGGCGCGCTCGGTTGCCGCCACCGGCGCGCGCTCGCGGCTGATGGGGCGCATCGTCGACGGCTATACCAACATCACCACGCTCAAGCTGTTCGCCCACACGCGCCATGAAGAGGACTACGCGCGCGAAGCCATGGCCGACCTGACCGACAAGGCACGCCTGTCCGGGCGCATGGTCAGCGCCATGGATTTCACCGTGACCTCGCTCAATGGCCTGCTGATCGCCGGCACCACCGGGCTGGCGCTGTGGCTATGGAGCCAGGGCCATGTCAGCGTCGGCGCGATTGCGCTGTCGAGCGGGCTGGTGATCCGCATCGTCAGCATGTCGGGCTGGATCATGTGGGTGATCAGCGGCATCTTCGAGAACATCGGCCAGGTGCAGGATGGCCTGCAGACCATCGCCGTGCCGCGCACGGTCGGCGATCGCGACAACGCGCAAGCGCTGCGCGTCACGCGCGCAGAGGTGCGCTTCGAAGGCGTGGGCTTTCACTACGGCAAGGGCTCGGGCGTGATCGAGAACATCGACCTGGTGGTGCGCCCGGGCGAGAAGATCGGCCTGGTCGGCCCCTCCGGTGCCGGCAAGTCGACGCTGGTCAACCTGCTCCTGCGGCTGTACGACGTGGAGCAAGGACGCATCCTGATCGACGGCCAGGACATCGCCGGCGTCACGCAGGAAAGCCTGCGTGCGCAGATCGGCATGGTGACGCAGGATACGTCGCTGCTGCACCGCTCGATCCGCGACAACCTGCGCTATGGCCGCCCCGGCGCCAGCGAGGCCGAGCTGCTCACCGCGGCCAACGACGCCCATGCCGGCGAGTTCATTCCGCGCCTGCGCGATGCGCATGGGGCGACGGGGCTGGATGCGCAGGTGGGCGAGCGTGGCGTGAAGCTGTCGGGCGGCCAGCGCCAGCGCATTGCCGTGGCACGAGTGCTGCTGAAAAACGCACCGATCCTGATCCTGGACGAAGCCACCTCGGCGCTGGACTCCGAAGTGGAAGCCGCCATCCAGGAGAACCTGGAGACGCTGATGCAGGGCAAGACCGTGATCGCCATCGCGCACCGCCTGTCCACCATCGCGCGCATGGACCGGCTGGTGGTACTGGAGGATGGGCGGATCGCCGAGAGCGGCACGCATGCGGAGTTGCTGGCGCGTGGGGGGCTTTATGCGCGGTTGTGGGCGCATCAGACTGGGGGGTTTGTGGGGGTGGATTAGAGGTTTGATGTAGGGGGGTTTCTTTTTGCGGCGATGGTTTTTGCACCCAAGGTGCCATACGACATCCCCCTGCGGGGTTGGTCGCTGTTTCTTTGTACGGCGATGGTTATTGAACCCAACAGCCGTACGACATCCCCCTGCGGGGGCTGCCGGTCACTCTTCTTTGCGTCGGCAAAGAAGACTAACGAGAAGAAAGCCGACCCTGCCGGGGGCAGAGCAATCAAGCTTATGTGGGACTGTGGTTTCGTCGTACGGCCCAGAGTGTCGGCGGGCTTCTGCCGGTACCGGCTTGACTGACCACGAACCTGCCAGCTTCCGGGATTCGTGGTGAGGCCCCCGGTAGCTGACATCACTTGCTTCAAGCCGTCTGTCGCTCGCGCAGTGGCCGGCCACGAAGTTGCGGGCGCACCGGTTCCGTCGTGGGCGCGGTGGCACCGGCTTGCTATGCCCAAGGCCCTGACCACCGCGCCCGCCCCACCACGAAACCACTGATGGGCGATGTGTCGTGATGGCGCGCGCCGGTAACGGCAGATGGTGGAATGCTCACCGAGCAACGCGATCAGGGGCACCACAACGTGACCATTGGGTCATGCATTTTCGATGTCCTCTAAGCCGGCATGGCAAAGGCCAGCCAACACTCCGGGCCGTACGACGCAACCACAGTCCCACATAAGCCTGATTGCTCTGCCCCCGGCAGGGTCGGCTTTCTTCTCGTTAGTCTTCTTTGCCGACGCAAAGAAGAGTGACCGGCAGCCCCCGCAGGGGGATGTCGTACGGCTGTTGGGTTCAATAACCATCGCCGTACAAAGAAACAGCGACCAACCCCGCAGGGGGATGTCGTATGGCCCTTGGGTGCAAAAACCATCGCCGCAAAAAGAAGCAGCGAAAGACCGAGCATGGAGGCTCTTGGCCCCAACAGCCGACACAGCATCATCCATCCACTATCAGGCTCAAACCAACCCCATCACCCCCGCCCCAGCCCCCAACGCCACCAGCACCAGCGGATGCACCTTCGTCTTGAGCATCAGCACGATGGTGACCACCGTCACCGCCACGGCGGTCCAGCGGTGATCCACGCTCGCGGCAAGGATCCAGCCAGTGGAAAACAGCAGCCCGATGGTCAGCGTGGCAAGGCCGCGCCGGATCAGGCCGGGCCACCGCGCTTGCGGCGAGCGGCCGGCGAAATACTCGAAGCCGAGCGCGATCACGCTGGACGGCCCGCAGATGCCGATCATGCCGACAATGGCGCCGGCCAGGCCCGCCACCTGCCAGCCGAACAAGGCAACGAACAAGATGTTCGGCCCGGGCGCGGCCTGCGAGATGGCGTACATGGCGGAGAACTGCGCGTCGCTCATCCAGGCGTTCGACTCCACCAGGAAGCGATGCATGTCGGGGATCGTGGTACTGGCCCCGCCGATGGCGAGGAACGACAGCATCAGGAAATGCGTGAGCAGGCTGGAAAGCACGTTCGGTGAACTCATTGCCGTGGCTCCCCGGGTACCGCTGGCACGGGCGGCGCGGGCGGCATGGACGACACCTCGATAGCCGCCGCCTGCGCGCGCCGCGCAAGCTGCTCGCTGCGCCACTCCAGCACCAGCCCCATCGGCACCAGCACCGCCATCACCGGCACCAGCGGCCAGCGCAACAGCCCGATGCCGACAAACGCCGCGCCGCCGATCATTAGTCCGCGCACGGTGCGCGGCTGGCTCTGTGCGAGCTTGAAGCCGGTCGACAGCACCAGCCCGGCCGACACCGCCGTCATGCCCGTGAGCATGCGCTGCACCGCCGCCACGTCGCGGTAGTGCTCGTACAGCAGCATCAGCGCCAGCACGCCCACCATCGGCACCATCACCAGCCCCGCAAAGGCCGCCAGCGCGCCGCGCAGTCCGGCAAAGCGCAAGCCCAGCATCAGCGCGAGGTTGATCACGTTGGGGCCGGGCAGCACCTGCCCAAGGCTGAGCAGCTCGACAAAATCGCGGTCGCCCAGCCAGCGGTTGCGGTCGACCACGGCGCGCCGCACGAAGGGCAGCACACCGCCGAAGCCGGACAGCCCCATGCGGGCGAATTCGATAAACAGGCGCCGCGGCGTAGGTGGGGGTGCTAGCGCTACCATCGGATCGTCGCCGGCGGGAGAGGGAGTAACTGGCATCGCTTGTCACGGGAGAGGCATGGCCGCCGGGGCGGTCCGGCATGCCGGGAAAGAAAAAGGCCCCGCGCATTGTCTGTCGCGCAGGGCCAGTTCGGGTTGGCGCGGCTTAGTTGCCGCTCGCCGGCGGCACGATCCGTACCGGCTCGATGCTCGGCTCCTTGAGCTTGAGATCCAACGCGCGGCCCTTGCGGGCGCGCTTGCCCACATATGGCAGCAGCAGCTGGCCGTAGAGCTTCTGCGAACTCGGCTTGCCGCCGCGCCCGGCACCGGACACCACCAGCCCAGGGGCGCCGACGGCAATCGCCTGCTGCAGCGTCTCCTTGGGTTCCAGCTCCATCAGGATCACGCCGCGGCCACCGGCCGAGAGCGACTTGATCTCGTCGAGCGCAACCAGCAGCATGCGGCCGTTGGCCGACAGGCAGGCCACGTGCGTGGCCTCCTCGCCGATCGGCGCGGGCAACAGCGGCGCGTCGCCCTCGTCCAGCGTCAGGTAGGCGCGGCCGCCCTTCTGCCGGCTGACCATGTCGCCGACCTTGGTCTGGAAGCCATTGCCGCCGCGCGTGGCGATCAGCAAGCGCTGGTCGACACCGCCGGCAAAGGTATGGGCGATCTGGCTGCCGGGCTGCAGCTCGATCAGCGTGGTCACGGGCACGCCGTCGCCGCGCCCGCCCGGCAAGCCGGCCACCGGCACCGTGTAGGCGCGGCCATTGGTGCCGAACACCAGCATCACGTCCACGCTGCGGCACTCGAAGGTGCCATAGAGCGCATCGCCCGCCTTGAAGGTGAACTGCTGCGCGTCATGGCCGTGGCCCTGGCGCGTGCGCACCCAGCCCTTCTGGGAGACCACCACGGTGACGGGCTCGTCGACCACGCGCACCTCGGCGTTGGCGCGGCGCTCTTCCTGGATCAGCGTGCGGCGCGGATCCTTGTCTTCCGGGCTGTATTGCTTGGCGTCGGTCTCGATCTCCTTGATGATGCGCCGGCGCATCATGGTCTCGGACTTGAGCAGCACATCCAGCTCGGCCTGCTCGTCGCGCAGGCTCTTCAACTCCTGCTCGATGCGCAGCGCTTCCAGCCTGGCCAGCTGGCGCAGGCGGATTTCCAGGATGTCCTCGGCCTGGCGGTCCGACAGGCCGAAGGCCTGCATCAGCGCCGGCTTGGGCTCATCGCTCTCGCGGATGATGCGGATCACCTCGTCGATATTGAGCAGCACCAGCATCCGGCCTTCGAGGATGTGAATGCGGTCTTCGACCTTGCCCAGGCGATGGCGCGTGCGGCGGGTGACGGTGGCGAAGCGGAAGGCGATCCACTCGCGCAGGATGTCGGCCAGGCCCTTCTGGCGTGGGCGGCCATCGGTGCCGATCATCACCAGGTTGATCGAGGCGCCTGACTCCAGGCTGGTGTGCGCCAGCAGCGTCTGGATGAATTCCTGCTGCTCGATGTTCTTGCTCTTGGGCTCGAACACCAGCCGCACCGGCGCGTTCTTGCCGGATTCATCGCGCACCGCGTCGAGCACCGCCAGCATGCCTTGCTTGAGCTGCAACTGCTCGGGCGTCAGCGACTTCTTGCCCGCGCGGACCTTCGGGTTGGTGATTTCCTCGATCTCTTCGAGCACCTTCTGCGACGAGGTGCTCGGCGGCAGCTCGGTCACCACCAGTTGCCACTGGCCGCGCGCCATTTCCTCGATGATCCAGCGCGCGCGCACCTTCAGGCTGCCGCGGCCGTTCTCGTAGATCTGCGCAATGTCGGCCGCGGGCGAAATGATCTGGCCGCCGCCCGGATAGTCCGGCCCCGGCATCAGCGCCAGCAGCTCGGCCAGCGTGATGTTGGGGTTGCGGATCATCGCCACCGTGGCTGCCGCCACTTCGCGCAGGTTGTGCGGCGGCACCTCGGTGGCCATGCCCACGGCAATGCCCGATGCGCCGTTGAGCAGCACAAAGGGCAGGCGCGCCGGCATCAGCCTGGGCTCTTCCATCGAGCCGTCGTAGTTGGGGATGAAGTCCACCGTGCCCTGGTCGATCTCGTCGAGCAGCAGGCGCGCGATCGGCGTGAGCCGGGCTTCGGTGTAGCGCATGGCCGCTGCGCCGTCGCCGTCGCGCGAGCCGAAGTTGCCCTGGCCGTCGATCAGCGGGTAGCGCAGCGAGAAGTCCTGCGCCAGGCGCACCAGCGCGTCATAGGCGGACTGGTCGCCGTGCGGGTGGAATTTACCCAGCACATCGCCCACCACGCGCGCCGACTTGACCGGCTTGGCGTCGGAGCGCAGCCCCATCTCGTGCATGGCGTACAGGATGCGGCGCTGCACCGGCTTCTGGCCATCGGCCACTTCCGGCAGCGCGCGGCCTTTGACCACGCTGATGGCGTAGTCGAGATAGGCGCGCTCGGCATAGTGCGCCAGGGTCAGCGAGTCCGCTCCGTTGTCGGGCGAACCTGGGTCAAGCGGAATGTCTTGTTGTTCCATGGATTGGCAAGAAGACGGCGCACCGCATCGTTGGCCGGTGCGCCGGTTGCATGTTGTTCGTTATGCGGTTCGTCTTAGGGTTCGGTATGGGATCAGGGCATGTTGCGGCGGCCGCCGATCACCATCTTGACGCGATTGACTCCCGCCCCGCCCAACCCCGCGGGCGCGCCGCCCGGACGGTAGAAGCGATAGAACTGCAGCACCGTGCTGACATATTGCTGGGTCTCGGGGAAAGGCGGAATCTTGTTGTTGTAGCGTTGCACCGCGCCCTCGCCCGCGTTGTACGCGGCCAGCACCAGCTCGAGGTCGTTGGGGAACAGCTCCATCAGCCAGCGCAGGTAGCGCACGCCGGCCGAGATATTGGTGCGCGGGTCGGCCAGTTTCTGCTCGACCGTGCGCCGGGCATCGGCGCTCACGCCAAAGCGCGCGCCGGTGTCGGGAATCACCTGCATCAGCCCGATCGCGCCCTTGGGCGAGACCGCGCCTGCGTTGAAGCCGGACTCTACCGCCATCACTGCCTTGACCAGCGCCGGGTCGACATTCTGCGCCGCCGCGATCTGGCGGATCATGGGCTCGACCGTGGCGATATTGGGATGGTTGACGACATAGCGGTAAAGCTTGTGCGTCTCCAGGTCGATCTGGCTGCCGGCACCGGCTCCGGCGCGGTACGGCAGCGGGCTCTTGAGCTCGCCACCATTCTTCATGAACAGCGTGTAGCGCTCGTCCAGCTTCTCGTCCGAGAAATGCGCCACGCCGTCGTCGTCGATATAGCCGTACAGCGCAGCGTGGGCCGCTGGCATGAAGCCCAGGCCGGCCAAGCCGGCCAGCAGCATGCCGGCGGCAATCCATTGCCGCGCGCGGTTGCTGCCAGGTCTGGTCTTAGCCATCGGGACTCCTTGCGTCATGCGGGTATCGAACGGTTCGATTCGTGCCGCCTAGATATCGGCGATCACCTCGTTGCCGCGCTCCTCGAGCCAGGTGCGCCGCTGCGCGGCCTCGCCCTTGCCCATCAGCATATTCATCACGCCCACGGTCTGCGGCAGGTCGAAATGGCCGAGCGCCACCGGCAACAGGCGGCGCGTGTCGGGATTCATGGTGGTTTCCCACAGCTGCTCGGCATTCATCTCGCCCAGGCCCTTGAAGCGCGAGATCTGCCAGCCGCCTTCCTTGATGCCATCCTTCATCAGCTTGTCCTGGATGGCCACCAGCTCACCGTCGTCCAGCGCATAGAGCTTCTGGGCCGGCTTCTTGCCGCGCGCCGGCGCATCCACCCGGAAAAGCGGCGGGCGGGCCACGCACACGTTGCCGTTGTCGATCAGCCTGGGGAAATGCTTGAAGAACAAGGTCAGTAATAGCACCTGGATGTGCGCACCGTCCACGTCAGCGTCGGACAAGATACAGATCTTTCCGTAGCGCAGGTTGGACAGGTCGGGCTCATCGTTGGGGCCGTGCGGGTCCACGCCGATTGCCACCGCGATGTCGTGCACCTCGTTATTGGCGAACAGGCGGTCGCGCTCGGTCTCCCAGGTGTTGAGCACCTTGCCGCGCAGCGGCAGGATGGCCTGGAACTCCTTGTCGCGCCCCATCTTGGCCGAGCCGCCGGCGGAGTCGCCCTCGACCAGGAAGAGTTCATTGCGGGTGACGTCGGTGGATTCGCAGTCGGTCAGCTTGCCCGGCAGCACGGCTACGCCGGAACCCTTCTTCTTTTCCACCTTCTGCGCCGCGCGCGTGCGCGCCTGCGCCTGGCGGATCACCAGCTCGGCGAGCTTCTTGCCGTACTCGACGTGATGGTTGAGCCACAGCTCCAGCGCGGGACGGCTGAAGGTGGACACCAGCTTCACCGCGTCGCGGCTGTTCAAGCGCTCCTTGATCTGGCCCTGGAACTGCGGGTCCAGCACCTTGGCGGACAGCACGAACGAGGCACGGGCGAACACGTCCTCGCTCATCAGCTTCACGCCTTTGGGCTGCAGCGCGTGCATCTCGATAAAGCTCTTGACCGCCTGGAACAGGCCTTCGCGCAGGCCGGACTCGTGCGTGCCGCCAGCCGGCGTGGGAATCAGGTTGACATAGGACTCGCGCACCGGCGCGCCATCTTCGGTCCACGCCACCACCCAGGAAGCGCCCTCGCCCTCGGCGAAGCCATCTTCCGCCGGGTTGGCGTCCGGGTCGGCGAAGTGCTCGCCTTCGAACATCGGCACCACCAGCTCGGCGCCGCTGCCCTGCGCCAGCGCTTCCACCAGGTAGCCCTTGAGGCCCTGCTCGTACTGCCAGGTCTGGCGCTCGCCGTTTTTCTCTTGCAGCAGCGTGACCTTGACGCCGGGCAGCAGCACCGCCTTGCTGCGCAGCAGCCGCTGCAGCTCGGCCATCGGGATCGCGGCCGAATCGAAGTACTTCGCATCGGGCCAGACCTGCACCCGCGTGCCGCCCTTCTTCTCGCCGCGCTCGAGCTTGCGCGTGGCCAGCGGCACGGTGACATCGCCGCCGGAGAAGGTCAGCGTGGAGCAGTTGCCGTCACGCCATACGGTCACGTCGAGGCGGGTCGACAGCGCATTGGTAACGGAGACGCCCACACCGTGCAGGCCACCCGAGAAGGCATAGGCACCGCCCTTGCCCTTGTCGAACTTGCCGCCCGCGTGCAGGCGCGTGAACACGATTTCCACCACCGGGACCTGCTCTTCGGGATGGATGCCGACCGGGATGCCGCGGCCATCGTCCTCGACGCTGATGCTGCCGTCGCGATGCAGGGTGACCATGATCTCGGAGCCGTGGCCGCCCAGGGCCTCGTCGGAGGCATTGTCGATCACCTCCTGCACGATGTGCAGGGGATTGTCGGTACGGGTGTACATGCCGGGTCGTTGCTTGACCGGCTCCAGGCCCTTCAGGACCCGGATGGAGGATTCGCTGTACTGACTGATTTTGCTCGCCATGGAGTCGCTTGCTTAGTGGGATTCTCGGCCAGCCTTGGCGGGGGCGCGGTTGCCGCACGCCAGCCAGGGGGGCCGGGCAGCCTGCATTGTAATGGAAGCGGGTAGCCGTCTTGATGCCAATCGTCACCAGCAATTGCCGTGCGCGATTCGGCACATCCGGGGTCGCGGGCGGCATCGGAGTGACGCCCGACGTCCTCCCGGGATGCGGGGTACACTCGCTCGCACCGGCGTGGCCAAGGCGGTTCCGGACCGCGCCGACAAAACTAAAACAGCACTACGCACACCGAGCCAGGATGCAGGACGCCATGCAGAACACGATTCAACACACACCAAGAAAACCACTCTCCCTCACAACCGTATTGATTTGCGGTGGCCTGCTCGTCACCTTGTCGATGGGCATCCGGCACGGCTTCGGCCTGTTCAACCTGCCGATCACGCAGACCCACGGCTGGAGCCGCGAGACCTTTGCCTTCGCGCTGGCGCTGCAAAACCTGATGTGGGGCGTGACCCAGCCGTTCACGGGCGCGCTGGCCGACAAGTTCGGCGGCTTGCGCATCATGCTGGTCGGTATTGCGCTATACGTGGCGGGCCTGGTCGTGATGGCCATGGCCACCTCCGGCACCGCCTTCGCCTCTGGCGCCGGCATCCTGATCGGCATTGCGCAGTCCGGCACCACCTACAGCGTGGTGTACGGCGTGATTGGCCGCGTGGCCAGCCCCGAGAAGCGCGTGTGGGCCATGGGCATCGCGGCGGCCGCGGGCTCGTTCGGGCAGTTCCTGATGATCCCGGTGGAGCAGACGCTGATCTCGACTGCCGGCTGGCAGAACGCGTTGTTCATCCTGGCGGTGCTGGCTTGCCTGATGCTGCCGCTGGCCTTCAGCCTGCGCGAGCCGCAGGGCGCGACGCACGCGCCCGGCTTCCAGCAGACCATCGGCCAGGCCGTGCGCGAAGCGTTCGGCAACCGCAACTTCCAGTTGCTCACGCTGGGCTACTTCGTCTGCGGCTTCCAGGTGGTGTTCATCGGCGTGCATCTGGCGCCCTATCTCAAGGACCGGGGCCTGACCGACCCGAAGATCGCGACCGTGGCGCTGGCGCTGATCGGGCTGTTCAATGTGTTCGGAACCTATAGCGCGGGCGCGTTGGGGCAGCGTGTGCCCAAGCGCTTCCTGCTTTCGCTGATCTACATCACCCGGTCCGTGGTGATTGCCGGCTACCTGCTGCTGCCGCTCACGGCTACCAGCACCTGGGTGTTCGCCGCGATGATGGGTTTCCTGTGGCTGTCCACGGTGCCGCTGACCAACGGCATCATCGCGCAGGTGTTTGGCGTGCAGTACCTGTCGATGCTGTCGGGCGTGGTGTTTTTCTCGCACCAGATCGGCAGCTTCCTAGGTGCGTGGCTGGGTGGCTTCCTGTATGACCGGACCGGCACCTACAGCACGGTCTGGATGATCGCGATCGGGCTGGGCGTAGTGGCCGCCCTGGTCAACCTGCCGATCCGCGAGCATGCGATCGCGCGGCCGCAAGGGGCCGCGGCATGATCACGGCACGCCCCGCCGGCCTTGCGCTTCGGGCAGCAGGCTTCGCGGCGCTGGCCGGGGTGCTGGCGCTGGCCTTCATGGCCTACCTGCGGCCGGCTTTCATGGTGGATCTGACGAACATGGTGCTCGCCTGGTGCGGGTGAAGGGACGCGAGGACTAACAATCGCCCGTTGTTCCTCCCCCCGCGTGCTGGAAAAAACCGTAGCTCCGCTTCTAGTGGCTCCTAGCTAAGCCACCCCACTCCCCGGCCCTCTCCCCCTGAGGGGAGAGGGAGAGACAGCCGTCGTCATGGCAAGCGGTGCTGGCCTTACGGCGCCTCGGCCTTGGTCTTGGCTTCCAGCACTTCCCAGCGCTCCAGCGCCTCCAGCAGTTCCAGGTCGATCTCATCGTGGCGGGCCGCCAGCTGCGCGGCCTTGCCCGCGTCGCTCACATACAGCGAGCCGTCCGCCAGCTGTGCGCCAACGGCCTTTTGCTCGCTTTCCAGCGAAGCGATACGCTCCGGCAGCGTGTCCAGCTCGCGCTGTTCCTTGTACGACAGCTTGACCAGGCGGTTGGCCGCGCGGGCTTCGCGCGGCTTCGTGCTTTCCGCGGCGGCCTTGCCCTCGCCACCGCGCGCGTCCTGCATGGCCGCGCTGCGCGCCGACTGGACCTGCCAGTCGGAGTAGCCGCCCACGTACTCGCGCCAGCGCCCGTCGCCTTCGGCGGCGATGGTGGAGGTCACCACGTTGTCCAGGAAGGCCCGGTCGTGGGACACCAGGAACACAGTGCCGCTGTAGTCCTGCAGCAGTTCTTCAAGCAGTTCCAGCGTGTCGATGTCGAGGTCGTTGGTCGGCTCGTCCAGCACCAGCACATTGGCCGGGCGCGCGAACAGGCGCGCCAGCAGCAGGCGGTTGCGCTCGCCGCCGGACAGCGACTTGACCGGCGAGCGCGCGCGTTCCGGCGCGAACAGGAAATCGCTGAGGTAGCTCATGACGTGCTTGCGCTGGCCGTTGATCTCGACCCAGTCACTGCCAGGGCTGATGGTATCGGCCAGCGAGCGCTCCAGGTCCAGCTGCGTGCGCATCTGGTCGAAATACGCCACCTGCATGTTGCTGCCGTTCTTGACCGTACCGGCATCCGGCGCCAGCTCGCCCAGGATCAGGCGCAGCAGCGTGGTCTTGCCCGCGCCATTGGCGCCGATCAGGCCGACCTTGTCGCCGCGCATGATGGTGCCGGTGAAGTCGCGCACCACCATCTTGTTGCCAAAGGCTTTGCTGACATCCGTCAACTCGGAAACGATCTTGCCCGAGCGCTCGCCTTGCGACACTTCCAGCTTGACGTTGCCCTGCACGTCGCGGCGCGCCGCGCGGTCCGTTCGCATCGTCTCCAGGCGCTGGATACGCGCCACGCTACGCGTGCGGCGCGCTTCCACGCCCTTGCGGATCCAGACTTCTTCCTGCGCCAGCAGCTTGTCGAACTTGGCCTGCTCGACCTGCTCGGCGGCCAGCAGCTCGGCCTTGCGCGCCTGATAGGCGGCGAAGTTGCCAGGAAAGGAAATCAGCCGGCCACGGTCGAGTTCGATGATGCGGGTGGCCACGCGGTCCAGGAAGGCGCGATCGTGGGTGATCAGCAGCACGCTGCCACGGAAGGCCAGCAGCAGGTCTTCCAGCCAGCGGATCGCTTCCACGTCCAGGTGGTTGGTCGGTTCGTCCAGCAGCAGGATGTCGGGCTCGGCCACCAGGGCCTGCGCCAGCGCCACGCGCTTTTGCATGCCGCCAGATAGCGCATCCACGCGCACATCGGCGCTCAGGCTGAGTTGCGCCAGCGTGGTCTCGACCCGCGTGCGCAAACCCCAGGCACCGGCGGCGTCGACTTCCGACTGCAGGCGGTGCAGCTCGGCCAGCGAATCCTCGTCGTGGTTGTCGTCCAGCCCCGCCAGTGCTGCCTCGTAGGCGACCAGCAGGTCGTGGATCTTGCCCAGGCCCTGGGACACGGCGTCGAACACGGTCACACCCGCCTCGAACTGCGGCTCTTGCGGCACATACGCCGAGGTCACGCCGCTCTGGCGCGCGATCAGGCCATCGTCCGGCGCGGACAGGCCGGCCACGATCTTGAGCAGCGACGACTTGCCGGTGCCGTTGCGGCCAATCAGGCCGACGCGCTCGCCGGCTTCCAGCGAGAAGTCGGCATGGTCGAGCAAGGCCACATGCCCGAAGGCAAGCTGGGCGTCGGAAATCGAAAACAGGGCCATGGGAGCAATACGAAAGGAGACAGCGAAAAGGAGGCAGTTCAAGGGGGCAGTTCAAGCGGCTTGAACCTGCGGCCGCGCGCCGGCGTCGGACAGCAACCGGGCGGCGGGGTGCCAGGTAGCCGGCATTGTAGACCACCGGCGCCCGCCCTCGCCGGAGGCGGCGCAAACCCCTGGCCTGCGGCCGCCACAAAAAAAAGAAGGGCCCGCGCTCGCGCGGGCCCAAGAGTCTCTCCTCGGTGCCCTGCTCGCAAGGCACGGAAAGGAGCATAGCAAGCGCCCCGGGCTGCCTCTAGTCGTACAAGTCCGTAAGGGAAAGCCCCGTCAACGCCCCCTGCGGCGCGGCTCTTGCACGTCTGCCACGCGCCTGTTGCGCGCCGCGCAACACCCCCCGGCGTGACGATTGCCGGACCGCTTTCCCCCATGGAACAATGGCCGGCGGCCGGCAGGCCGCAGCACAACGGCAGCAATACAAGAACCGGTCCGAACCGGTGAGAGGCGACCCAACGCCAATTCCGCTTGATGCCTTTTTCTTTGTACGGGGAACTCCATGATCCATCCGCGTGCGCAGCGCTTGCCGCTGCTGCTTGTGCTATCGACCCTGCTTTCGCTTTCACTCGCCGTTGTCGCCATGCCCGCCGCCGCGCAGTCCGGCAGCACGCCAGTGCTGCAGCGCATCGAACAGACCGGCGTGCTGCGCATCGCCCACCGCGAGAGCTCGGTGCCGTTCTCCTTCGTGGCCGACGGCAAGCCCTACGGCTATGCCATCGACCTGTGCCTGCGGGTGGCCGACGCCCTGCGCGGCGCGCTCCGGCTCCCAGGCCTCAAAGTGGAATTCGTTCCTGTCACGCCGGCCAGCCGCATCGCCGCCATCGTCGACGGCAAGGCCGATCTCGAATGCGGCTCCACCACCAACAACCGCGAGCGGCGCGCGCAGGTTGCTTTCACCATTGCACACTACATCGCCGGCAGCCGCATGCTGGTCAAGACCGACTCCGGCATCCGCAAGCTGGGCGACCTGCGCGGCAAGACGGTTGTCTCCACGGTGGGCACCACGTCGCTCGCGGTAGTGCGCCAGATCAACGGCTCCGGCGCCATGCAGATCCACGTGGTGGAAGCCAAGGACCACGCCGAGGCGTTCGCCATGGTCGAGCAAGGCAAGGCCGACGCCTTCGTGATGGACGACGTGCTGCTCTACGGCCTGCGCGCCAATGCGCGCGACCCGGCCCGCTACACCGTCACCAACGAGCTGCTGACGATCGAGCCCTACGCCATCATGCTGTCGAAACAGGACGCCGAGTTCAAGCGGCTGGTGGACAAGATCCTGGTCGCCTCCATCTATTCGCTCGATACCCAGAAGCTCTACAAGAAATGGTTCCAGTCGCCGATCCCGCCGCAAGGGGTCAACCTCGACATCCCGATGAGCTACCTGCTGCGCGATTCCTTCAAGTTCCCCAGCGACAAGGTCGCCGACTGAGCGCGCGTCCGCAACGGCGCAACTCGTGCGAAGATGGCGGCCCAGCCGCTTTTTCCGCACGCTTTGCGTCGGGTGCCGCACCATGTCCCGCCCCATGTCCATCACGCCCCTGAAGCTGACCGATCTCTCCGTCTCCGCCCTGGTCGCCGGGCTGATCGCCATGCTGACCGGCTACACCAGTTCGCTGGTGCTGATGATCCAGGCCGGCCAGGCCGCCCACTTGTCGGACGCGCAAGTCGCTTCGTGGATCTGGGCGTTGTCCATCGGCATGGGCGTGACCACCATCGGGCTGTCCCTGTTGACGCGGGCGCCCATCGTCGTTGCCTGGTCCACCCCTGGCGCCGCCCTGCTGATCGCCAGCCTTCCCGGCGTTCCCTACGCGCAAGCCATCGGCGCCTTCGTCATGGCGGCGGTGCTGATGACCGCCGCCGGCATGACCGGCTGGTTCGACAAACTGATGCGCGCGCTGCCGGCCAGCATTGCCTCAGCGCTGCTCGCCGGCATCCTGTTCCGCATCAGCGTCGACGTGTTCGTGCAAGCCCAGCATCAGACCCTGCTGCTGCTGGTGATGTTCGCGCTGTACCTGCTGGGCAAGCGCTTCTGGCCGCGCTACGCGGTGCCGGGCGTGCTGCTGGCGGGCGTGGCGCTGGCCGGCGCGCTTGGCCAGCTGCATTTCGAATCGTTCCATTTCGCGCTGGCCAAGCCGGTGTGGACCACGCCGGCGTTCTCGCTGCGAGCCTTCGTCAGCATCGCGGTACCGTTGTTCATCGTGGCGCTGGCGTCACAGAATATTCCCGGGCTGGCGGTGCTGCGCGCCGACGGCTATCACGTACAGGCCTCGCCGCTGATCACCGTCACTGGTGTCGCCTCCGCCCTGCTCGCCCCGTTCGGCTCGCACGGCATCAACCTGGCGGCCATTACCGCGGCCATCTGCACCGGCGCGCAAGCGGATCCCGACCGCAACCGGCGCTATACAGCAGCGGTGGTTTGTGGCATCGGCTATCTGGTTGCGGGCGCGCTGGCAGCCAGCATCGCCGCGCTGTTCGCGGCGTTCCCCAAAGCGCTGGTCGTTGCGGTGGCCGCGTTTGCCTTGCTCGGCTCCATCGCCAGCGGCCTGACCACGGCCATGCAAACGCCGGCCGAGCGCGAATCCGCCCTGCTGACATTCATGATCACCGCCTCAGGCATGACGCTGGCCGGCGTGGGGTCGGCCTTCTGGGGTGTGGTGGGCGGCATGCTGGCGCTGATCGTCTTGCGACCGCGTACTGCCGCCAAGGCTGGGTAAGCGCGAGCGCTTACAGCAGCAGGAAAGCAATGTCCGCGGCGCCGATCCCGGAGACCGGTGTGCCCTTGCGCCGCTGGAACAGGATGTGCTGCAGCACCCGGTCGCGGTGCTCGGCAAACGTGGCGGGATCAAAGCGCAGCGCGGTGAGCGCATAGTGCTCGGAGAGCAGCTTGTAGACCCGGTGGCGCACCATCAGCATCTCGCTCTCGGCGCGCAGGCGGCTAATCTCGCCAGCGTTACCCTCCTCCAGCTGCCGCATGCCGACCACCACGCGCGCATGCATGCCACGGTAGCGATCCAGCTCGCCGTGCGCCTTGCACAACTCCTCGCGCAGCGCCCTCACTTCCTGCTGGAGCTTCAGGTTGTGCTGCACGCCTCGCTGTATGCGCGACGCCTCTTCCAGTGCCACATCCGCTGCGGCAATCGTGTTCTGCCAGAGCCCCTGACCCGTCGTCTGGCCATCCACCTGCGGCCACACGGTCTGAACCTCATCCTCGCCTTTCATGACGCTCCCCTGCAAACCTGACTCACCCGCCGCTGGCTTTATCACGACTGCCAGCTGGTCGGGGCTACCGCGACCACCCCACGACACGACTCCGGACTGCCGGCGCCTGGACGGCGCGCTTCTACCTCGATTGAAGATGGCATCTCCGCAAGGAACAACCACCCGAAAGGAGGGATCACCAGCCCGCAAAGCGGCATCGAGCATGCTTTGCACTGTACACCCGGAAAGGCCCGCCGGGCAGCTATGGGAAAATGTGGCCCCAGCGACAGCCAACGTGAAGAACCCATCCATGAATGCCTATGTACTACTGGCCCTCGCCATCGCGGCCGAAGTCATTGCCACCAGCAGCCTCAAGGCCGCCGAGAATTTCACGCGCCTATGGCCAAGCGTGCTGGTCGTGGCCGGCTATGTCAGCGCCTTCTTCCTGCTGATGCAGGTCATGAAGACCGTGCCCGTGGGCATCGCCTACGCGATCTGGTGCGGCGCGGGGATCGTGCTCGTGACGCTGATTTCCAGCGTGCTGTACCGGCAAGTGCCGGATCTGGCGGCCTGGGTGGGGATCGGGCTGATTATTGCGGGAGTGGCGGTGATTCAGCTGTTTTCGAAGATGGGGACGCATTGAGACGCATGCGCCGCGCGGCGGCAAGCCTCTGCATTTCAACCGGGGGAGCTTTGATGGACCGCTGAGACCCGTGGGGTGGTCCCGCCGGCAGGAATCGAACCTGCATTTCACGCTTAGGAGGCGCGTGTTCTATCCATTGAACTACGGCGAGAGGATAGACACTCCCGGATCGGTGAGTGCGCCTTGGCGGCGCGGATCCCGGAGCAGGCCGGAGTATATCAAAATCCTCACCGCCCAAGAAACGCGCCACTCCCCATTCAGCACTCGCCTTTCTTGGCGTGCCCCGGGGGACAGTGATAGCCCTTGTCTTTCTTGCCATACCCGCCGTCGCCGCGTCCGTCCCAGCGCTCGGGCATCAACACCCAGCCACCGCTGGCCTGCACCCAGCGCGGCGCCTCGTAGACGTAGCCGGCGCGCTCGCGCTCCCATTTGCCCTTTTTCCATTTGTGCTTGTGGCCGCGATCGTCCCAATCCCAGTAGCCGGGGGCCCAGACGTAGCCGGGACGCGCAACCGGGACGGCTTCATAGACGGGGGCGGGCGGCGGAACACCAATCGCCACATTGATTGACACCTGGGCCAGCGCCGCCGGCGCCACGCCCAACCCACCCGCAAAGCCCGCTACTGCTGCCGCGCACAACAGAATCTTTCGCATATTGTTCTCTCGCTTGCCTGTGTTGTTCAGGAGCGAGAATAGCCTGACCCGGAACTTCTGGCTGTTAGCAAAGGTATCCATGGATGACTTTTGTCGCGCGAAGGAAACGCAGCGGCGTGGCGAGGCGAGGCGCGGTTAGCAGAACCGCCAGCCCCACAAACGAGAAGCCCGCCAGGAAACTGGCGGGCTGGTTGCGGACGGTCCGGACCTTCCAGGTCAACGCCGGCGCTATCGCGGCAACAGTCGTTGCAAGCAGCGTTTCCCATGATTCCGCCCATCACGCGGACGTCCCTCCGGACCACCCGGAGAGTCGAAGGAAAGCTGGCACTGACGCCGACTGCCGCGATATCAGCGGCTAGCAGCACTTAAAGCAAAGCGCCGAGGAAGGTCAGCGGGTATTCCAGGTCCGCCACCTTGCCGGGCAACCGTGTGCCCGACGGCTTCAGTATAGGCAGGCAGCCTACGGATGCAACTTTGAATGCGGCAGGGGTAAATGCCTCGAAAAGTGCGCGATAGCACGCAAAATCTCGTGCTTCAGCCGCATATCGGCCTCAGAAAGGAATTCCTATCGCAGTGCAACAAACTTACTTTTGTTTCTGCTATAATTCGCGCCGTGAGTTCGCACTGTGAGTTGTGCAACACGTCAGCCGGGTTCTTCCGGCAGGCGATACCGCCCCCGCTCTCAAGCTCTGCTCCCCGGTCCCGCCGACTGGCCTGCTTTATGTTGCCGCGCTGTTTGCTGCATCAAGGCCAAGTGGTGATACCCGACAGAACGCATTTCTCACCGACGTCGCCTCGTCTCCGATCCTGTTGAATAGCTCTATAGAGCTGTTTGCCTGCCAGGGACTGCCGCCCGGCCTTGTGCCCGGTGTCACCCTGCCTGCCGCCGTACTGCCAGCTGTGTCTGTCGTAACGGCCTCACCGATTGGCGCCGAAGCCTTTTTAAGACTTTGCACTGCGCCCGCCCCTGTTCGCTAGTTCGGCATGGGGTGCCATGCATTTAAAGAAAATTACGACATGACCCAGCACGACATTCGTGCGGAGCAAGATTTTGCCTCCGCCGCCGACGCATCGATCGAAGCCGCAGCCATCGCCACCCCCGCTATCCAGGAACCGAGCCCGCTCGACAAGCTCGACGCCATCCTCAGCCCGGAAGCCGCCGTGGCGGCGCCTGCCGCTGTTGCCATCGATGCCGAAAACGGCTTCGCCAAGCTCGGCCTCGAAGAAGCCATTCTTCGCGCCCTGGTTGAACTGAACTACACCACCCCGACCCCGGTGCAGGCACAAGCGATCCCCGCCTTCCTGGCTGGCCGCGACCTGCTGGTGTCGAGCCAGACCGGCTCGGGCAAGACCGGCGCCTTTATCCTGCCGGCGATCCAGCGCATCAGCGAGAAGGCTTCGCCGAATCGCCCGCGTTCGGACGATCCGGTCAAGCGCATGAAGGGCAAGCGCCCCCGTCCGTCGCCGGCGCAACCCGCGCTGCTGGTGCTGACCCCGACCCGCGAACTGGCCCTGCAGGTTACCGAAGCCACCGCCAAGTACGGCCGCCACCTGCGCCGCATCGTCTGCGCCAGCATCCTGGGCGGCATGCCTTACCCGAAGCAGCTCGCCGCGCTGTCCAAGATGCCTGACATCCTGGTCGCTACCCCGGGCCGCCTGCTGGACCACGTTGAAGCCGGCCGTATCGACCTGTCGCAGCTGGACATGCTGGTGTTCGACGAGGCCGACCGCATGCTCGACATGGGCTTCGCCGACGACATCGACGCCATCGTTGCCGCTACCCCGGCCACCCGCCAGACGCTGATGTTCTCGGCCACGCTGGACGGCCGCATCGCCCAGCTGGCTTCGCGTCAGCTGCGCGATCCGCAACGCATCGAAATCGCCGCGACCCGCGCCGACCAAAGCAATATCGAACAGCGCCTGCACTTCACCGACGACATGTCGCACAAGGAAAAGCTGCTGGACCACCTGCTGCGCGACACCACGCTCAAGCAAGCCATCGTCTTCACCGCGACCAAGCGCGATGCCGATTCGCTGGCCGAGCGCCTGTCGGACACCGGCTTCGCAGCCGGCGCGCTGCACGGCGACATGACCCAGGGCGCGCGTAACCGCACGCTGACCTCGCTGCGCCGCGGCAACCTGCGCATCCTGGTGGCAACCGACGTGGCCGCACGCGGCATCGATGTGCCCGACATCACCCACGTGGTCAACTTCGACCTGCCCAAGCAAGCGGAAGACTACGTCCACCGTATCGGCCGTACCGGCCGTGCTGGCCGCTCGGGCGTCGCCATCAACCTGGTGAACCACGGCGACATGTTCCAGTGGAAGCGCATCGAGCGCTTCACCAACAACCGTGTCGACGCATCGGTGATCGAAGGCCTGGAGCCGCGTCGCTCGCCGAAGCCGCGTTCGGGCTTCGCCGGCAAGCCGGGTGGTGACCGCGGTGGCTACCGTGGCAACAGCAATGGCGGCGGCTATCGCGGTGGTGAAAACCGCAGCTTTGGCGACCGCAAGTTCGGCGGCGGCGAAAGCCGCGGCTTCGGCAGCCGTGACGGCGCCCCGCGTCCCGCAGGCGATCGCCCGTTCGGCGACCGTGACGGCAACCGTGGCTTCGGCGACCGTAGCGGCCTGGGCAACCCCAATGGCAACAGCACCGGCTATCGTGGCCAGGGCGGCCAGGGCGCAGCCGGCGGCCAGCGCAGCTTCAACAACGAAGGCGGCGGCTACCGTGGCGGCGACAATCGTGGCTTCGGCAATCGTGACGGCGCGGCTCCCCGCAGCTTCGGCGACGGCAATCGTGGCGGCTTTGGCGGCGGTGCAGCCGGCAATGGCGGCAACGGTGGCTACCGTGGCGGCGAAGGCCGCAGCTTCGGCAACCGCGATGGCAACCGTGATGGCGCCCCCCGCAGCTTCGGCGGCGGTCAGCGCAACGGCAACGGCAACACCGGCGGCCGCTCGCGTTTCGAGCGTTAATTCGGCAGGCTGAACAGGTTCACCGCTTAGGCGGTGATCTCTCGCAAAGCCAAAGAAAAAGGCACCTTCGGGTGCCTTTTTCTTTGGCTTTGGCCGCCTCAACCAACGGCGCTCGCCACGGGCAACCAGCGCCCCGCTACATCGAACAACTGCGAAAACCGACGAACGCGAAATCGTCCTCGGGCAGCAGCGCCATGCGCGCGCGCGCATGACGCTGGCGCGCCGGGCTGGCGAAAGACGTGCTCCGTACCGCCTGGTGGCTGGCAAAGCAGTACACGTATTCCATATCGGTGGGGTCCGCCTCGAATCCCGCGTAGGGCTCGTACGGCGTCGCCGTCCACTCGCGCACCATGCCCCAGCGCAGGCCGCCCCGATCCTGGACCGCCGCCAGCTCCCATTCCGTTTCCGTGGGCAGGCGCCGGCCTGCCCAGGCGCACCAGGCTTGCGCCTCGAACAGGCTGACGTGACGTACCGCCTCGTCAGGGTTCAACGTGCGCAGACTGCCGAAGCGCAAGGCCATCCAGGCCCGCGACTCAGAATGGCGGGCCCAGTAACGTGGCGCCGAGCGATCCTGCATCATCAGCCACTGGCGCCCCGCCGCCGACCACCACGACGCGCGCTCGTAGCCGCCGTCCTCTACGAAATCGAGGAACTGCGCATTGCTGACCGGCGCGGCATCCATCTCGAAAGCTGGCACATAGGTAGGCTGCGGCGGCAACTCGTCGGGCAGCGCGAAACCATCCGGCGTGTTCCAGCCCTGGATGAAACGCCCGCCGGGAAACTGCAAGGTACCGCCGTGCGGCACCGATACCGACGGCAGGACGACCGCAGGCTCCACCGGGGCAACGCCCAGCGCCTGCAGCAGAGCGGCGATGGCCTCGCCCTGGCGGTCCTCGTGAAACAGCGCGCGGCGCCAGGCATAGAGCGTGTTATCGCCATCGTCGGGTTGCGCCGCCAGCCGGCGCAGGACGGCATCGAGCACGTCGGCGGCGTAGCGCTTGACCACGGCCACGTCGGGCAGCGTGACCTCCCAGCGGGCATCGGGATCGATGCGATCGGGATCGAACCACTCGTCGGCACCGGGCAGCAGCGACGGCACACTGGCCACCTGCAGCCAGGCGCCATCGCGCTCGAGCGTGCGCACGTCGCGCAGGCACCACCATTCGGCGTGCCAGGCCACATGCCCGAGCGTCCACAACGGCGGGTCGGCAAAATCCTGGCGAGGCACCTCCCAGCCACGCCGGGTCTGGCCAAAAGCGGCCAGCCAGGCCAGGGTGCGGTTGCGCGCTTCCACCAGCGCCTGCGCCAGGCCTTCGCGCGGCAGCCGCCGGGCATCGGCCCAGACGGCCTTGCCGCCGTTGAAATGAAGGTCGGGAAGCATGGAAAAGCCGCTCATCGAACACCCTGCCGGAGAATGGGATTGGCACCCGGTTGCGTGATCCGGCGAGCCGCGTGCGCCATGCGCCGCACCTTTCGCCGGATAGATGCGGGCATTATGACACCAGGCCCAGCCGCCCCCTCGCGGTGGGCCCCGTAGCCTCAGACTTCAGACCCGGGCGTGGAACACCGCGAACCATCCGCGCGGATCGCTCCACCAGACCGGATCGTCGAAGCCCGCAGCCTCGAGCAAGGCAGCGAAGTCGTCAGGGCGGTATTTATACGAATCCTCCGTATGAATCTGCTCGCCCGCGCGGAAGCCGCGGCTACCCTCCGCCCAGTGCACGGTGACCTCGCGCTCAGCTTGCAGGTGCATCTGGATGCGCGACCCCTCGCGGTCGAAGCTGGCCACATGACGCCAGTCCTCAAGCTGAAAGTCGCTGCCCACGATGCGATTCAGGTTGCGCAGCACATTGCGATTGAAGGCGGCGGTCACACCCAGCGGGTCATCATAGGCGGCCACCAGCGCCTGCTCGTCCTTGAGCAGGTCCACGCCAATCAGCACGCCATCCCCCCTGCCCGCCGCGGCCCGCAGCCGCTGCAGCAAGGCCTGCGCCTGGGCTGGTGCGAAATTGCCAATGCTGGATCCTGGATAAAAGAACAGGCGGCGCCCGTGCCTGACCTCGGGCGGCAGATCGAGCGGCACGCACAGGTCGGCGCCCAGGCCAAGCATGGGAATCTGCGGATGCTGCTGCTGCAGGCAGAACAGCGTGCCGCGCAGGAACTCCACCGAGATATCCAGCGCCACGTATTGCGCCGGCTGCAGGCTGCCGAAGAGCCGGGCCGCTTTCTGGCAGTTACCCGCGCCAAGGTCGATCAGCACGCAGCCACTGCCGGCGCGCGCGGCCATGGCGGGAGCAAATGCAGAAAAGACCGCGGCCTCGGTGCGCGTGGGGTAGTACTCGGGCAGGTCGGTAATGGCCTCGAACAGGCGCGAGCCGAGCACGTCGTAGAAGAACTTGGGGCTGATGCTGGCGGCGCCGGCCAGCAGGCCGCGCGTGATCTCGCCGCGTAGCGCGCCGCTGTCCTCATGGTACTGCTGGATGAAATCCAGCCGGGGCACCGGGTTCGGCTGCGCATGGCCGTTGCCGACGACGACGCTGCTGGCGGGGGGGCCGTTGGGTTTCAGGGCCGAGGTGCCGTTGTGATTGGCTTGGGTGTGATTGAGGCGTACGTTCAGTGGATTCAGCGGGGTCGGGACTGCCGGCATGACGTTTCCTTGATGGTCGATGGGCACTGCATAAAACCCCCAGGGGCCCGCACGTCACGGCATGCGCGGGAGTTGCAAGGGATCCGCCTCCGGTGACGTCTGGGGCGCATCAGCCGATGCAAGTCTTCTCAGGATAGCTGGCGAGCGCGGAGTGTGCTTACCGCATTGCACAAAATCCTCAGTGCAGTGAAAACCAGAAAGTGCGCCTTGTTCAACAACAGTTTGCCGCCGCGATGCCGCCGCAATGCCGCCACAGCGCCCCACAAAAAATACGCAGCATCGTTTATAATCCGCCTCAGCGTATCTGCTTCGGGCTCGCCCGGATTGGATCGCCCCTCAAAGGGGAGTAGCTCCGGGGCCATGCCCTTAGCACAATCGTCATTCCGGGACTGACAGTCTCCGGTTGTGCTGACCGCGCCAAGTACCATCAGCGGTCGAGCAAGACCTTTGCAACCTGGTTTCATGGTTTGCAAAGGCGCCCCAAGCTCCCACACATCATGTCTCCAGGCCAAACCGGTGCGTACGCACGGCTCTTAGCTATTCGTTGTTCGAGGAGATTTCATGGAATGGTTTACCGATTTGTTCACGATGCAGTTCCTGACGGCACTGCTATCCATCGTCGTCATTGACCTTGTGCTGGCCGGCGACAATGCGATCGTGATCGCCCTGGCGGCGCGCAACCTGCCGCCCCACCTGCAGAAGAAGGCCATCATCTGGGGGACTGTCGGCGCGGTCGTGGTCCGTTCGGCCATGACGGTCGGCGTGGTGTGGCTGCTCAAGATCCCAGGCCTGCTGCTGATCGGCGGCGCGGCCCTGGTGTGGATCGCCTACAAGCTGCTGTCCGATGACGGCAATGGCGACGAGCATGGCGCGGGCGCAACCACCCTGGTGGGCGCGATGAAGACGATCATCATCGCCGATGCTGTGATGGGCGTGGACAACGTGCTGGCTGTGGCTGGCGCCGCGCACGGCAGCTTCCTGCTGGTGGTGCTGGGCCTGCTCATCAGCATCCCCATCGTGGTGTGGGGCTCGAGCCTGGTGCTCAAGCTGATGTCGCGCTTCCCCTCGATCATCTTCGCGGGTGCCGGCGTGCTGGCCTTCACGGCAGTCAAGATGATCGTCAGCGAGCCGCTGGTGAAGGAGTTCTTCAACAGCAACGCACTGGCCTACTACGGCTTGTTCGTGGTGGTCGTCGGCGGCGTGCTGGGCGGCGGCTACCTGGTGCAAAAGCGCCGGGCTCCGGCTACGGCCGCGCAGTAATGCGCGACGGCGCCAGCGCCGCCGAGCTAGCTGGAACCTGAAAACGGGTCGCCACGGGTCGCCGAAAGGCGGCCCGTTTTGCTTTGCGATAAAATGCTAACCCTTTAGCAATTTGCTATTCGGTTAGCAGATTGCCTGCCATACGCGCACACCGCTGTCGCGTCACTTTTCCCCAACACCCGCGCCGATGAAACAGTACCTCGACTTCATGCGCCATGTGCAAGAGCATGGCACCGAAAAGGCCGACCGCACCGGCACCGGCACGCGCTCGGTGTTTGGCTACCAGATGCGCTTCGACCTGCGCGAAGGCTTCCCGGTGGTGACCACCAAGAAGCTGCACATGAAGTCGATCATTCACGAACTGCTGTGGTTCCTGAAGGGCTCGACCAACATCCAGTACCTGAAGGACAACGGCGTCAGCATCTGGGACGAATGGGCCGACGCAAACGGCGAGCTCGGGCCGGTCTATGGCTCGCAGTGGCGCGCGTGGCCCACGCCGGACGGCCGCCACATCGACCAGATCACCGACCTGATGGCGCAGATCCGCAGCAATCCCGATTCGCGCCGGCTGATCGTATCGGCCTGGAACGTGGGCGAGATCGCGCAGATGAAGCTGCCGCCCTGCCATGCATTCTTCCAGTTCTACGTGGCCGACGGCCGCCTGTCCTGCCAGCTGTACCAGCGCAGCGCCGATATCTTCCTTGGCGTGCCGTTCAATATCGCCAGCTATGCGCTGCTGACGCACATGATCGCGCAGCAGACCGGGCTGGAGGTAGGCGACTTCATCTGGACCGGCGGCGACTGCCACATTTACAGCAACCATGCCGAGCAGGTGGCAACCCAGCTCGCGCGCGCACCGATGGCGTTGCCGCAACTGAAGATCCTGCGCAAGCCCGACAGCATCTTCGACTACAAATACGAGGACTTCGAACTGGTGGGCTACGAATCGCATCCGGCCATCAAGGCACCGGTGGCCGTATGACGTTGCTGACCCTGATCGTGGCGAAAGCCCGCAACGGCGTGATCGGCCGCGACAACACCCTGCCCTGGCGCCTGCCCGAGGACCTGGCGCACTTCAAGCGCACCACCATGGGCGCGCCCATCGTGATGGGCCGCAAAACGTGGGAGTCGATCGGCCGGCCGCTGCCGGGCCGGCGCAATATCGTGGTGAGCCGCAACCGCGACCTGCGCATCGAGGGCTGCGACGTGGCGAACTCGCTGGAAGAAGCGCAGCGGCTATGCGTGGGCGCCCCGCAGATCTTCCTGATCGGCGGCGCGCAGCTGTATGCCGAGGCCCTGCCCAGCGCTGACCGGCTGGTGGTGACGGAAATCGATGCGGATGTGGAGGGCGACGCGGTGTTTCCGGCCATCGACCCGCAGCAGTGGGTCGCGACGCAGCGCGAGCGGCATCATTCGGAGGCGAACGGTTTCGACTACGCGTTCGTGACGTACGAGCGCCCGCCGTCGGGCGAGGAATAACGGCCGCCTCAAACGGAAAGTTTCAAGCGTCGCTGACGTCGCTGACGTTTTACGCGCGCGGCGGCCTGTCTTCAGGCCGCCGCTGTCGTTTTAGTTGCCGCCGGCAATGGTCATCTGCTCGATCAGGACCGAGCCGGTTTCCTTGGTGCCGCGCACCAGCGCATCGGCGCCAATGGCCACGATCTGCTGGAACATCTCCTTCATGTTGCCGGCGATGGTGATCTCTTCCACCGGGTACTGGATCACGCCGTTCTCGACCCAATAGCCTGACGCGCCGCGCGAGTAATCGCCCGTCACGTAGTTCACGCCCTGCCCCATCAGCTCGGTCACCAGCAGGCCGGTGCCCAGCTTGCGCAGCATGCCGGCGAAGTCGTCTGCCGGCGTGGTCAGCTTGCTGGAGAGCGTCAGGTTGTGCGAGCCGCCGGCGTTGCCGGTGGTCGTCATGCCCAGCTTGCGCGCCGAGTACGTGGAGAGGAAATAGCCTTCCACCACGCCGCCGCGCACCACATCGCGCGCGTGGGTCTTCACGCCTTCTTCGTCAAAGGGTGCGCTGCCCATGGCGCCCGGCAGGTGGGGCTGCTCGTGGATATGAATATGCGGCGCGAACACCGCCTTGCCCAATGTGTCGTAGAGGAAGGTCGACTTGCGGTACAGCGCGCCGCCGGACACGGCCTGCACGAAGGCGCCGAGCAGGCCGGCGGCCAGAGGTGCCTCGAACAGCACCGGGCAGCGGCGCGTCGACAACTGGCGCGCATTCAGGCGGGCCAGCGAGCGTTCGGCGGCATAGCGGCCGATGTCCTCGGGCGCGGCCAGCGCGCCGGGCGCGCGCTTGGACGAGTACCAGTCGTCGCGCTGCATGCCGCTGCCGGTGCCGGCGATCGGCGCGCAGGAAATAAAGTGGCGGGAATACGGGTAGCCGCCCGTGAAGCCGCGCGAAGTGGCCAGCACGAACTGCGAATGCTGGGCCGAGACGCTGGCGCCGTCGCTATTGCGAATGCGCGGCGAGACCGCGAAGGCGGCCGCCTCGGCGCGCCGCGCGAGCTCGATGGCTTGCTCAGCGTCGATATTCCAGGGGTGGAACAGGTCGAGATCCTGCGGGTTGCGCTCGAGCAGCGCTTCTTCAGCCAGGCCGGCGCAATCGTCTTCCGCGGTGAAGCGAGCGATGTTGTAAGCCGCCTCGGCCGTGGCGCGCAGGGCCGCCGGCGAGAAATCCGAGGTGCTGGCGTTGCCGCGCCGCTGGCCGATCATGACCGTGACGCCCACTACCTTGTCGCGGTTTTGCTCGATGGTTTCCACCTGGCCCTTGCGCACCGACACCGACAGGCCGCTGCCCTCGGAGATCTCGGTAGCCGCGTCGGTGGCGCCCAGCTCGCGTGCCACCCGCAGCACATCGGCGGCCATCTCGCTGAGCTGGGCCTGGGTATAAGTGAAGTGGGTGGTCTGGTCTGCGGATTGATCCATTGTGGGCGCGGTCATCAAAAGTCCAAACAAGAATCATAGCAAGATAAAATGCCAACCATGACGCGAAACACCCGCCCCTCCCCCCGGAACGCCTCCGGCTTCCCCGACCCGTTCACCCCTGAGCCGGCCGACGACGACGACATGCTCAAGAGCAAGTCGCAGAAAAAGCGCGACATGCTCGCCCTGCAAGACCTGGGCGTGGAACTTGAGGCCCTGCCCAAGGACCGCCTGGCGCGCGTGCCCATGCCTGAAGCGCTGGCCGACGCCATCCGCGACGCGCGGCGCATCACCAACCACGAAGGCAAGCGCCGCCAGATGCAGTATGTCGGCAAGGTCATGCGCAGGCTGGACGATGACGAAGTGGCCGCCATCCAGCGCGTGCTGGAAGGCTTCAAGGGCACCAGCAAGGCCGAGACGGCTAAGCTGCACCTGGTCGAGCGCTGGCGCGAGCTGCTGCTGGCGGACGACGCCGCGCTGACGAAATTCCTGGCCGAGCACCCGGCCAGCGACGTCCAGGCACTGCGCAACATCATCCGCAACGCGCGCAAAGAGCACGAGATGAACAAGCCGCCGCGCTACTTCCGCGAGCTGTTCCAGGCCGTCAAGACCGCGCTGGAAAGCAAGCAGGCCGCAGCCACCGGCGAGCAGGAACCCGAGCCGGAAGCCGGCGAATAACCGGCATATAGCCGACATCCAAAACGCAGCAACCAAGGAAATGGGGACAAGATGACGCAAACCACAACGCCCGCGCTGGTCCATCCCGTTGCCCGCAGGCACCCGGACGAACTGCTGGTTGGCTTTGTCTCGATCTCCGACCGTGCCTCGACCGGCACCTACCAGGACGAGGGCATCCCGGCGCTGCGCGACTGGTTCGGGCGCGCCCTGAGCTCGCCCTGGCAGGCCGTGGAGCGGCTAATCCCTGACGAGCAGGCGCTGATCTCGCGCACGCTCATCGAGCTGGTCGACGTGGCCGGCTGCGATCTGGTGCTGACCACCGGCGGCACCGGCCCGGCGCGCCGCGACGTTACCCCCGAGGCCACGCTGGCGGTAGGCACCAAGGAAATGCCTGGCTTTGGCGAGCAGATGCGCCAGGTCAGCCTGCACTTCGTGCCCACGGCCATCCTGTCGCGGCAGGTGGCGGTGATTCGCGAAACCGCCAGCCGCGCCGCCCTCATCATCAATCTGCCGGGACAGCCGCGCGCCATCCGTGAAACCTTGGAAGGACTGCGTGGCGAGGATGGCAAATCCATCGTGCAAGGCATCTTTGCCGCCGTGCCCTACTGCGTCGACCTGATCGGCGGGCCTTACATCGACACTGACGAAGCCGTGGCCAAGGTGTGGCGCCCCAAGCACGCGATCCGCGCCAAACCCGCCGCGTGAACCTCAGGGGGCAGCCACGCTATCGCAGCCCCAGATACAGTCCCACCGGCACGAACACCACGGCAGCCACATTGCCCAGCAGCACGATCGACGCCACCTGGTCCGGCTCCTGCCGGAAATGATCGGCCACCAGGAAGTTGAGCACGGCCGGCGGCAGCGACGCGAACACGAACAGCAGCCCGCGCTGGAGCTGGGTCAGCGGCACCACCTGCGCCAGCAGCAAGGCGCAGGCGATGCCGGTCAGCGGACAGACCACGGCGCCGATCGCGCCCATGCCCCAGTTGCGCAGGCTCACGTCCTTCATGCGCACGCCGAGCGCGAACAACATCAGGGGCACAGTGGCGTCGCCCAGCAGCTTGATCGACTGGAACACCGGCTCCGGCAGCGAGAACCACGGCCGCGCCAGCGACAATCCCACCCCCGCCACCGTTGCCAGCACCATCGGATTGCGCGCGATCTGCGTGATCGACGCGTGCCGGTTGACGATCTTCATGCCGATGGTGAAGTGCATCAGGTTGGACGCGGCGAACAGCGCCACCGCGGGCGCCAGCCCGACCGGCCCGAACGCGAACACCGATAGCGGCAAGCCCATGTTGCCGCAATTGTTGAACATCATCGGCGGCACGAAGGTGCGCGGATCCGCCCCCAGCAGCCGCGCGCCAAGCCACGCCAGCAACCCCGAGCCCAGCACCACGGCAACCGCGCAACCCAGCAGCACAAGCTGGTCGGCCAGCACGAATTCCTTGCTGACAAAAGCCGACACCACCAGCAGCGGCGCGATCACATCGAGCGTGGCGCGGTTGATCCCGGACATGTCGGGATGCGCGCGGCGCCCGTAGAGCCAGCCGACCAGGATGATCAGGATGACCGGCGTGATGATCGAGACGATGCGCGCAAGCATGGGCGGGCTGCCGTTAAGCCAAAGCGCCCCGCAGGGCGCCTTGGCAGTGACATGGGAGGAGAAAAAATCAGGCGGCCGGGGTATCCGGCGTCGCGCTCGCCTCGGCTGCGGTTGCGGGTGCTGCCGCTGCCGCCGGTGCCGACTGGCGGATGAAGTGGGTGCGGTAGTAGCGCAGCTCTTCCACGGACTCCAGGATATCGGCCAGCGCGGTGTGCAGCTGGCGCTTGATGAAGCCCTTGTGGATGGCCGGCTCCCAGCGCTTGCACAGCTCCTTGAGCGTGGAGACGTCGAGATTGCGATAGTGGAAGAACGCCTCCAGCTTGGGCATGTAGCGTGCCATGAAGCGGCGGTCCTGGCAGATCGAGTTGCCGCACATGGGCGACTTGCCGGCAGGCACCCAGCGCTTGAGGAAGGCCAGCAGCTCGACCTCGGCCTGGGCTTCGGTCAGGGTCGAGGCCTTGACCTTGTCGATCAGGCCCGAGCGGCCGTGGGTGCCCTTGTTCCAGTTGTCCATGCCATCGAGCACGGCGTCTTCCTGATGGATCACCAGCACCGGGCCTTCGGCCAGGATGTTGAGTTCGGAGTCCGTCACGACGATGGCGATCTCGATGATGCGGTCCGTGTCGGGCATCAGGCCGGTCATCTCCATGTCCAGCCAGATCAGGTTGTTTTCGCTCTTGACGGATTTGACGCCGCTGGGGACGTGGGTATTTTGGCTGGTCATCTGGACTGCAATCGAAAGAGAAGCAAAAGGGGGCGCGCCCGCGCTCCGGATCAGGAACACGGGGCAGCGGGCACGAACAACTTATAATTCTCGCATATCCGCCGCCGCCGCCGGTTCCAACGCGCTCGGAAACCCGCTTCGGCGGTCCGGCCGCCACCGCGTACGCCAAGGCTTCACACGACAAGGCTCTGCCCGATGTTCACGTTTCTGTTCCTAGCCGCCCTGATGCTGATGGTGCTGACCAAGCTCTGGCTGGCCGCCCGCCAGGTGCGCCATGTGGCGCAACACCGTCATGCGGTGCCTGCCCGCTTTGCCGACACCATTACGCTGTCGTCCCACCAGAAGGCGGCCGACTACACCATCGCCCGCACCCGGCTGTCGATGCTGGAAGTGCTGGCTGGCGCAGCGCTGCTGATCGTGCTGACCATGCTGGGCGGGCTGCAGTGGATCAACCAGTTCTGGATCGACACCTTCGGCCCGGGCTATGCCTACAGCGTGGCGCTGATCGCCAGCGTGGCCGTGATCGGGGGCCTGGTCGACCTGCCCTTCTCGCTCTACGGGCAGTTCGGCATCGAGCAGCGCTTTGGCTTTAACCGCATGGGCTGGAAGCTCTACCTGGCCGATATGCTCAAGATGACCGCCATTGGCTGCGTGCTAGGCCTGCCCTTGCTGCTCGCCGTGCTGTGGCTGATGGCACATATGGGCGAGTACTGGTGGGCCTGGACCTGGCTGACGTGGATCGCCTTCACCATCTTTGTGCAGATGATTGCCCCGTCGGTGATCATGCCGCTGTTCAACCGCTTCGAGCCGCTGGCCAATGCCTCGCTGGAAGCCCGCATCACGCGCCTGCTGCAGAAATGCGGCTTCCGCAGCCGCGGCCTGTTCGTGGTGGACGGCAGCAAGCGCAGCGCGCACGGCAATGCCTACTTCACCGGGTTCGGCGCGGCCAAGCGCATCGTTTTCTTCGACACGCTGATGGAGCGCCTTGCCGATGACGAGATCGAAGCGGTACTGGCGCATGAGCTTGGCCACTTCAAGCGGCGCCACATCCTCAAGGGCATGCTGGTCAGCTTTGCGCTGAGCCTGGTCTTCCTCGCCGCACTGGGCTGGCTTTCCAGCCGCACGTGGTTCTACACCGGGCTGGGCGTGCTGCCCAACCTCGGCACCACCAATCACGCCCTTGCGCTCGTGCTGTTCTTCCTGACCTTGCCGGTATTCACCTTCCTGCTCGGCCCCCTGGCCAGCCAGACCTCGCGCCGCCATGAATTCGAGGCGGATGCGTTTGCGGCCGGCCAGACCGATGCCGGCCACCTGGTCTCTGCCCTCGTCAAGCTCTACAAGGACAATGCCTCTACCTTGACCCCCGACCCGATCTACAGCGCCTTCTACTACTCGCACCCACCGGCAGCACAGCGGATCGACCGCCTGCTGGCGCACGCATGAGCCGCGCCGCCAGCCGGGGAGGCCCGCAGCGCGCCCCAAGCCCTGCCAAAGCCAATGCCAATGGCGCCGCCGCCGAGGAGGCGCTGATCGTCGCCGCGCACGGGCGCCACTATGTGATCGAGCTGGACGACGGCAGCCGCCTGCACGGCTTCCCGCGCGGCAAGCGCAGCGAATGCGCGGTCGGCGACCGCGTCACCATCGAGCGCGCCGCGTCCGACCAGTGCGTGATCACCGGCTTCAAGCCGCGCAAGAACCTGCTGCATCGCTCGGACCAGTTCAAGTCCAAGCTGCTGGCCGCCAATATCGACCAGGTAGTGATCGTGCTGGCGACCGAGCCAGGCTTCTCGGAAGACTTGCTGGGCCGCGCGCTGGTGTCCGCCGAAGCACTGGGCATCCGCCCGCTGATCATCCTCAACAAGATCGACCTGACCGAGCGGCTGGAAGAGGCGCGCGGCCGCCTGGCGCTGTACCGCGGGCTTGGCTACGAGACGCTGTTCCTGTCGGTGCACGGTTCGCCAGATGATACGCTGGCGCAGTTGCGCCCGCAGCTGGCGCACCGCGCCAGCATCCTGATCGGCCAGTCGGGCATGGGCAAGTCCTCCCTGCTGAACCTGCTGATCCCGGGCGTGGAAGCACAAACCCGGGAAATCTCCGCCAAGCTGGATTCGGGCAAGCACACCACCACCTTCACCCGCCTCTACCACCTGCCCGCCAGCGTGGATGGCGAGGCCGATGGCGTGGATAGCGCGGATGGCGCAGATCCTCAAGCGCGCCAGCGTGGCTGCCTGATCGATTCGCCGGGTTTCCAGGAGTTCGGCCTGCACCACCTGAGCGAAGGCATGCTGGAGCGCGCGTTCCCTGAATTCCGCCCACGCCTGACCGAGTGCCGCTTCTACAATTGCCACCACATCAACGAACCCGGCTGCGGTGTGCTGGCGTCGATGAAGGCCGGCGAGATCTCCGGCCGGCGCCACCAGCTCTACACGCAGCTGCTGCACGAATCCCGCCAGCAAAAGCCGTGGTAAGGTAATCGGGCGCGCCGCCTGCAGGCAAACGGGCATGCAGCGCACCCGATCCCGATGAAACTACTGCTATCGACCCCTTCCCTCGTCCATGCCGCGCACTGCCAGAACGTGCTGGAAGCCGCCGGCATCCGCGCCGACCTGCGCAATACGTGGCTGGCTGGCGCCATGGGCGACATCCCGTTTCGCGAAAGCGCGCCCCAGGTCTGGCTGATCGACGATGAACGGGAGGCCGAGGCCTGGGAGGTATTGCACGCCGCAGCCAATCCGGCGCCGGGGCCGCGGTGGGCCTGCGTGTCCTGCGGGGAATGGCACGATGCGCAGTTCGGCTCGTGCTGGCAATGCGGCGCGCCGCGGCAACCCTGAAAGTGAAACGCCCGCGGCAAGCGCGGGCGTCGATGGTCAACGGATACAGCGGGGTTGGCTCAGCCCACCCAGAGCGCCAGCGACAACATCGCCAGCAGCAGCATCCACAGCACGACGGCACGCCACACCAGGCCGATGGCCGATTGCAGCGTACGCACGTTGGGCTCCACCCCGAATTCCGGCGCGACCGCCTCGGGCTCGCTATCGTCTTCCATGCCCGGTGCATAGTCCACCGCCGGGCCGGCCAGGCTGGTGCGCAGCACCACGGCAGTACTCTCTTCGGCCAGAGGCACCCCCAGGCGCACGCCAAGCGCGCCGCCGCCGCTGGCAAGCAGGATGCCGTTGACGGCATCGTTCCACTTGCGCGCATGGTTGCGCCACGCATAGACCGCATCCTCGAAATTGCCAACGATGGCAAAGCCGACCGAGGTCAGCCGCGAGGGAATCCAGTCCAGCAGGTAGAAGGCACGCGCGGCAAAGCGGCCCAGCGCGGGGCTGCGCTCCGTGGAGGGGATATTCCAGTGGCGCGCGAGGTACTCGGCGATGCGGTACAAGACCACGCCGCCCGGGCCGATCGGCACCAGGAACCAGAAGAACACCCCGAACACATGCCGGTGCACTGCCACGATGGCGGCTTCCAGGGTATGCCGCACGATTTCCGTGACCGGCATTTCGATGGTTTCTAGACCGGTCCACTGGTGCAGCAGCGCGCGGGCGCGCGGCAGGTCATCGCGGTTGAGCGCCTCGTGGATATCGGTGAAGAAGTGACTGAACTGCCGGAAACCCAGGGTGAGGTAGAGCAGCAGGACATTCCACGCCAGCGTGAGCGCCACGCTGATGGAGGCCAGCAGGTAGTGCACCACCATGGCGGTCAGCGTGAGCGGCAGCACCACCGTGAACCAGGCCAGCGCGGTATCGCGCGGGCGCCCGGTGTCAAAGGCATGCTCGGCGCGCTCGGCAAGAACGCGCACGATGTCGTAGATCGGATTGTTGCGGCCCAGGGCGCGGAACTGCTCGGCGATCAGCGCGAGGAGAACGGATACAAATGTCATCTCTGGTCTGGGTGTCGATGGCCAGGGCGCATCAGGCGGCGCGTGTGCCGGGCTGATCGCTTATCTTATCTATAGCGAGACGATAGCATACGGCAAACCCGCCCAGACAAAGCGCCGCAGCCCGCCGGCAAAGCGGGCGGGCTGCGGGCTGCCGAAGCAACGCCTCAGGGCAGGTCAAACACCAGCACTTCGGCACCATCGCCGTGCGCCAGGGTCACGGCCTCTGCGCCTTCCAGCTGTGCGGCATCGCCCGCTTCCAGCGCCTTGCCATTGACGGTGACGCGGCCACGCGCCACATGCACATAGGCCTTGCGCTTGGGCGCCAGCGCCAGCGTGGCGGACTCGTCTGCGTCAAACAAGCCGGCATACAGGCGCATGTCCTGATGGATCACCACCGAGCCCTCGGCGCCGTCGCGGCTGCCCACCAGGCGCAGCCGGCCGCGCTTGTCGGCCGCCGGAAAGTGCTTTTCCTCGTAGCCGGGCTCAAGGTCGGACTTCTCCGGCAGGATCCAGATCTGCAGGAAGTGCGTGGTGTCGTGTGCGGCGTGGTTGTACTCCGAGTGCCGCACGCCGGTGCCCGCGCTCATGCGCTGCACGTCGCCGGGGCGGATCACGCTGCCGTTGCCCATGCTGTCCTTGTGGGCCAGCTCGCCTTCCAGCACATAGCTGATGATTTCCATGTCGCGGTGGCCATGGGTGCCAAAACCCATGCCCGGCGCTACACGGTCTTCGTTGATGACGCGCAGCGGCCCGAACTGCACGTGCTTGGGATCGTAGTAGTCCGCGAAGGAAAACGTATGGTATGACTTGAGCCAGCCATGATCGGCATAACCACGTTCACCCGCCTTTCTGATTTCAATCATTTTGACGGCCCTCCTTCAGGCCACATCGGCGCAGGAGCTGGGTTTATCCTAGTCCTGGCCTTGCGCAACGTTTCGATGCTAGGCAGTTTAGGGTGGCAGGCGTATATTTGGCGGACCGATCTTAGAAGCATTCATTCAGAAATTCTGAACATGGCACTCTCTCTCGAATCCCTGGAAGTTCTTGACGCCATCGAGCGCAAGGGCAGCTTTGCCGCCGCCGCGCACGAGATGGGCAAAGTGCCCTCCGCGCTCACCTATGTGGTGCGCAAGCTGGAGGAAGACCTGGACGTGCTGCTATTCGACCGACGCCGCCACCGCGCCGAGCTCACGCCCGCCGGGCGCGCCTTGCTGGACGAAGGCCGCCACCTGCTGCACGCCGCCGACGACCTGGCCCGCCGCGTCAAGCGGCTGGCCACCGGCTGGGAAGCCACCCTGACCATCGTGGTCGACGACCTGATCAATTTCCGCGCCCTGCTGCCGGTCATCCAGGACTTCTATGCCGAGAACGATGCCACCCGGCTGCGCTTTGCCAAGGAAGTGCTGGGCGGCGCGTGGGATGCACTGGTCAGCAGCCGCGCCGACCTGGTGATCGGCGGCGCCTACGATGCGCCGAGCACCCAGGGCTTCCAGGTACGCCCGCTGGGTTCCATGCCCTTTGTCTTCGCGGTGGCCGCGCATCATCCGCTGGCGACCGAGCCCGGCCCGCTGACCACCCTGCAGATTGCCAAGCACCGCATCGTGGCCGTGGGCGATACCTCGCGCAACCTGCCCGCCCGCACCCATGGCGTGCTCGCCGGGCAGGACGTGCTGGTGGTGCCCACCATGCGCGACAAGCTCGAAGCCCAGATCCGCGGCCTGGGCTGCGGCTGGCTGCCGGCGCCCATGGCGCAGCCCTTTATCGAAAGCGGCGTGCTGCAGGCACGCGAGACCCTGGAGGTACGCGCCCCCGGCAATTTCAAGGTAGCCTGGCGCACCAGCACGCGCGGCAAGGCGCTGCAATGGTGGGCCAACAAGCTGGACGACCCGCGCCTGGCGCAAGCCCTGCTCCAGCAGCAGCCGGGCCAGCCTGACTAAGCACCAGACCCATCGCCGGACCCATCACCGCCTAACACCTGCTTTCGTCATGCCTACCCGCCCTAGCCCGGCGCCCAGCTACCGGGGCCGCTTTGCGCCCTCCCCCACCGGCCCGTTGCACATGGGCTCGCTGGTCACCGCGCTGGCCAGCTGGCTCGACGCACGCGCCCATCTAGGCAGCTGGCTGGTGCGCATCGAGGACATCGACTATCCGCGCTGCGTGCGCGGCGCGGACCAGCAGATCCTGCGCGCCCTGGCGCGGCTCGGCCTGCATCCGGACGAGCCGCCGCAATGGCAGAGCCGGCGCGAAGCGCTGTACGCCGAAGCGCTGCGCCAGCTCGATGCCGACCATCGGACTTATCCCTGTGGATGCTCGCGCAAGGAAATCGCCGACTCGCTGCTGCATGCGCGTGAGCGCCACCAGACACTCGGGTATCCCGGCACCTGCCGCGACGGCCTGCATGGCAAGCTGCCCCGCGCCTGGCGGGTGCGGGTGCCAGACGGCGACGCTGCGCTGATCTGCTTCGAGGACCGCTGGCAAGGCCGGCAATGCCAGGACCTCGCGACCGAGCTCGGCGACTTCGTGCTGCGCCGCGCCGATGGCTTGTGGGCTTACCAGCTAGCGGTAGTGGTCGACGATGGCCACCAGGGCATCACGCATATCGTGCGCGGCGCCGACCTGCTCGACTCCACGCCGCGGCAGATCCACCTGCAGCATCTGCTGGGGCTGCCCACGCCGTCGTACCTGCACGTGCCGGTGGTGACCAACGCGCTGGGCGAGAAGCTCAGCAAGCAAAGCGGCGCGCAGGCCATCGACGACCTCGATCCGCTGGCGGCACTGCGCACGGCCGGCGCGCACCTGGGACTGGCGAGCGCGGCGCAATCGGTGGAGAGCTGGCTGAGCGATGCCACTGCCGGCTGGGCGGCCTTGCTGGAACGCCTGCCCGCCCAGGCGCACGGCGAAGCGACGACGCCCCCCTGAATGGCATGAGGCCCAAAACAAGACAGGCGCCCGAAGGCGCCTGTCTTGCTGGCTGCGGCGGCAGCGATCCGCTACGCGCGATGCCGCTCCGTGGCGCTCAGGACTTGCGCGGCACGCCGCCCAGCAGCGCCGCCAGCTGCCGCTTGGGCGCCGGACGGCCGCGGCCAAAGGCGGCGGCATTGTTGTCCGTCACGTCGGGCTGCGCGGCAATCGCCGCGGCGCTCGGCTCGTAGGGACGCGAGAAGAAGGAATCGTCGGAGGGGCGGAACGTGTTGCGCGAGCTGGCCGGATCGTTGCGGCGCGCACGCGGCTCCTCGCCGTCGCCATTGGCGCGCGGGCGGCGCATTTCGGTGCGGGCACGGCGGCGGTCGTTCTCGTCTGCGCGGGCGCCGGCGCCGGTGGGGTCGAACCCCACCAGCGCGGTACGCGGCAGGCTGCGCTTGAGCAGCTTCTCGATATCAACCAGCAGGCGCTCATCGGCCGGCACGTAGATCGACAGGGCATCGCCACTGGCGCCGGCACGGCCGGTACGGCCGATGCGGTGGATGTAGTCTTCGGCGCTGAACGGCAGGTCGAAGTTGATCACGCAGGGCATGTCGGGAATGTCGAGGCCGCGCGCCGCCACGTCGGTGGCGACCAGCGCATCGATATTGCCTTGCTTGAAGCCATCCAGCGTCTGCATGCGCTCGGTCTGGGTCTTGTCGCCGTGGATGGCGGCGGCGTTGATGCCTTCGCGCTCCAGGTGGCGCGCCAGGCGCGAGCAGCCGATCTTGCTGTTGACGAAGACGATGCACTGGCGCGACAGGCCTTCGGCAGCGCGCGTCTTCAGCAGGTGCACCACGGCGGCCTGCTTGTGGCCGTCTTCGACCTGGAACACGGTCTGGCGCACGTTCTCGTTGGCCGAGTTGCTGCGCGCCACTTCGATGGTGACCGGCTGGTGCAGGTAGCTGGCGGCCAGCCGCTTGATTTCGTTCGAGAAGGTGGCCGAGAACAGCAGCGTCTGGCGCTGTGCCGGCAGCAGGTTGATGATGCGCTGCAGGTCGGGCAGGAAACCCATGTCGAGCATGCGGTCGGCCTCGTCCAGCACCAGCATCTGCACTTGCGACAGGTTCACCGATTTTTGCTGCACGTGGTCGAGCAGCCGGCCCGGGGTTGCCACCAGGATTTCCACGCCGCGGCGCAGGGCTTCGGTCTGCGGGTTCATGTCCACGCCGCCGAACACCACCGTGCTGCGCAGGTCCGTGAAGCGCGCGTAGCGGGCCACGTTGTCGTAGACCTGGTCGGCCAGTTCGCGGGTGGGGGTGAGCATCAGGGCGCGCACCGGATGGCGGGCCGGCGAGGCGCTGGCGCTGGCCAGCGGCAAGAGGCGCTGGATGATCGGCAGCGCAAAGCCGGCGGTCTTGCCGGTGCCGGTCTGGGCCGCGCCCATCACGTCCTTGCCCAGCAGCACCACGGGAATCGCCTGCTCCTGGATGGGAGTGGGCTTGGTGTAGCCCTGCTCGGACAGCGCACGCTGGATGCGCGCATCCAGCCCGAAGCTGTCGAAGGTGATCTCGGGGGTGGTCTGGTCAGTGGTCGTAGTCGTCATGGTTTCCGTGTCTTGCAGGAGGCGAACCCGGCGCCAACGGACACGCGTCTTGAACCGAGCGGGGGAGATCTGCGCATGGATTTAGGGGCCGGCCGCGTGGGGCGCGCTGTGTTGCCGCACGCCACTGCAAGCCGTCGTCTGTCCGTGCCTCTGCGGGCAATTCCGCCGCGCGATCAATAGCTCATGTAAATCAAAGACTTAGATTGTAGCATTAGCGGCCCATTTAAGGGTAGTGCGGGTGTGGCGGCTACGCCAGTTTCGGCGCCGCGGATTTCAACTTTATGTCACCGGGCGCGTGCTCGCCGTGTTGCGGTCAAGTCGCGGCCGGCCTACGAGTTCGCCGAACTGGACGCCGGCGCCCCGTAAATGTTAAAAATAACAAAAACGATTAATAGCGCACGAAAAACCACCTAATATCCCAATTTTTCGTGTTGCCATCGCCGCCTGGGCGGCGTCTTATCGATTTGCCGAGGAAACACACCATGACGACAGAAGGCCTGGGTAACCGTGTGAAACGACTGCTGACCGCCAATGTGCACGCACTGGTCAGCTCACTGGAGGCGCGCACGCCGCAAGCCGTGCTCGAGCAGTACCTGCGCGAGTTTGACGAGGTGATCGCGCAGGCGCGGGTCGGGCTGGGCCAGCACGAGGCCGCCAAGCATCAGGCCGCCAAGGCCATCGCGCGGCTCAACAACGAGATCGAGCGGCTCGACGAACAAGTCACGGTGGCGCTCCACCACGGCGACGACGCCGCGGCGCGCGCGGGCACCGAGCGCCAGATCGACCTCGAGGACCAGCTCGGCACGCTCAACGGCAGCCTGCAGGAAGCCGTTGAAAAATCCGAGGCGGCCGAAGCCGACCTGCTTGGCCTGCGCGCCAAGCGCGCCGAGATGGAGCAGGCGCTGGCCGGCATGGTGGCCGCGCGCGCAGCCGCCGAGCGCGCGGGCGCGGGCGCCGGCGTTGGCGCCGCGCCAGGCACCAGCGCCGGCGCGCGTGCCGAACAACTCGAGCAAGGCTTCAACCGCGCCATGACCGGCGCCACCGGCGTGGCCGGGCTCGGCGCCGGCAGCTCCAGCGCCGATGCCTCCTTGCTCAAGCGGCTGGACACACTGCACAAGGAACAGCGCATCAACGAGCGCCTCGAGCGCCTGAAGGCCGCACGCGGCGCGGCGCGCTCCTGAGCGCCGCACACCAAACACCGGCTCCGCCGATCCCGACCGCTTCAGCACAATAAGAAAGCCGAAATGAATCAGCTGTTATTGCCGGGCAATGCCCCGTTCGTGGTGGCGATTGGCTTGATGGTAGTCATCGGCGTGCTGGAGGCGCTGGCCCTGCTGCTTGGCCTCGCCCTGTCGCAGCAGGCCGACAGCTTCCTGGTCACGCATTTCGCGCTGGACCACACCGCCGCCAGCGCGGCCGATGCTAGCGCCATCGGCCAGTTTCTCGGCTGGCTGCACGTGGGCCGCGTGCCGCTGCTGATGCTGATTGTGCTGTTCCTGATGGGCTTTGCCATCGTCGGCCTGATCCTCCAATGGGTGATCGCTGCCGTGGCCGGCCACCTGCTGCCCGTGCCGCTCGCGGTGGTGCTCGCCACGCTGGGCGCCCTGCCCTTCGTGCGCGCCACCGGCGGCGTGGTGGGTCGCTATTTTCCGCAGGATGAATCCTCCGCCATCTCCGAACTCGACTTCGTCGGGCGCGTTGCCCAGGTCACGCTCGGCGAGGCCTCGGCCGGCAATCCGGCGCAAGCGCGCCTGGTGGATGAGTATGGCCAGGCCCACTACCTGCGCGTCGAGCCGGACGAGCCTGGCCAGCGTTTTCCGCGCGGCGAAACCGTACTGATCGTCGCGCGCACCTCCGGCACCTTGTATCGCGCCATCGTCAACCCGCGGCCCGATCTGCTGTAGGCCACACGCGGACGCAAGCCGTCCGCGGTATTTTTTCCAAGTTCCAAGGGAGCATCAGAACCAATATGGATTCCATCATCTTCTGGGGTGTCATCGGCCTGGCCGGCGTACTCGGCCTGTGCATCATCGGCTTGATCTTCTCGCGCCTGTACACGCGCGCATCGGCCGAGCGCGCCTTCGTGCGTACCGGGCTGGGCGGGCAAAAGGTGATCATGAGCGGCGGCGCCATCGTGCTGCCGGTGTTCCATGAAATCATCCCGATCAACATGAACACGCTCAAGCTGGAGGTCAGCCGTGCCTCACGCGACAGCCTGATCACCAAGGACCGCATGCGCGTGGATGTGGTGGTGGCGTTCTTCGTGCGCGTCAAACCTACCGTGGAAGGCGTGTCCACCGCCGCGCAAACGCTGGGCCAGCGCACGCTGGCGCCGGAGAGCCTGCGCGCGCTGGTGGACGACAAGTTCGTCGACGCGCTGCGCTCCACCGCGGCGCAGATGAGCATGCAGGACCTGCAGGATGCGCGCGAGCAGTTCGTGCAGGGCGTGCAGAACACCGTGGCCGAAGACCTGACCAAGAACGGGCTGGAACTGGAGAGCGTGTCGCTCACCAACTTCAACCAGACCTCGAAGGAGTTCTTCGACCCCAACAACGCCTTCGATGCCGAGGGCCTGACCAAGCTCACGCAGGAAACCGAGCGCCGCCGCAAGGAACGCAACGAAGTCGAGCAGGACACCGAGGTCTCCGTGCGCGAGAAGAACCGCGACGCGCTGGCCAAGAAGCTGGAGATCGAGCAGCAGGAATCGTTCATGAAGCTCGAGCAGGAACAGCAGGTGAAGACCCGCACCGCCGAGCAGAACGCGCGCATCGCGTCCTACGAGGCCGAGCGCAAGCAGGAGGCCGAGCAAAGCCGCATCACCGCCGAGCGCCAGGTGCAGGAGTCCGAGATCCAGCGCGAGCAGGCCGTGCGCACGCGCAAGGTGGAAGCCGAGCGCGACGTGCGGGTCAAGGAAATCGAGCAGCAGCGCGTCACCCAGATGGCGGCCATCGAGCAGGCCAAGGTGACGGAAATCGCCAAACAGGAAAAGGCCATCGTGATCGCCGCCAAATCGGAAGCGCAATCGCAGGCGCAGGGGCGCGCCAACGAGGCGCTGGCTGAAGCGGTCAAGGCCGAGCAGATGGTTGAGACCACACGGCGCACCGCTGAAGCCGACCGGGCCAAGCAGGTGGCCCTGATCGAGGCCGCGCAGGAGGCCGAGACCCAGGCGGTGCACGTCACCACGCAGGCGCGCGCCGAGCGCGAGGCTGCGCAGATGCAGGCCACCGCCATCGTCGAACTGGCCGAGGCCGCACGCAAGAAGGGCCTGGCCGAAGCCGAGGCGCAGCGCGCGCTCAACGACGCCATCAACGCGCTGTCGTCGGACCAGACCAGCCTGAAGTTCAAGCTGGCGCTGCTGCAGGCGCTGCCGGGCGTGATCCAGCAGAGCGTGGAGCCGATGAAGGCGATCGACGGCATCAAGATCATCCAGGTCGACGGCCTCAACCGCGGCGGCGCGGCGCCAACCGGCGACGCAGGCAACGGTGGCGGCAATGGAAATGGCAATCTCGCCGAGCAGGCGATGTCCGCCGCGCTGTCCTACCGCGCACATGCGCCGCTGATCGATTCGTTGCTCAAGGAAGTGGGCTTGGCCGGCGGCTCGCTGCAGGGCCTGGTTCCCAGCCTCGCGGCCGCGCAAGCGGCATCGCACACGGACGACGCGCAGGTCTTGCCGCTGAAGCACGCCAGCCATGCCGCCAACGCGCCGGAGATCGAACCGGGAAGCAACGCCAGCAACTGACGGCTGGCCGACCGGCGAATAGGCTAATAGGCTAATGGGCTAATGGGCTAATGGGCTAAGAGGCTAAGAGGCTTACCGGCCAAGCGAGGGGCCGCATGCATTCACTGCATGCGGCCCTTTTTTCCATTGCGGCTTAATCCAGTTTCGCGCCCGACTCCGCCACCAGCGTCTTCCACACCGGCCATTCCCGCGCAAAGATGGCTTGCGACTGGGCAGGCGTGCTGCCCACCGGGCGCAGGCCCAGCGCGGCGAAACGCGCCTGCATGTCCGGCGCCTGGATCAGCGCGCGCACCTCTTCATCCAGCTTCGCCACCACCGGCGCGGGCGTGCCGACCGGCGCCAGCAACCCAATCCAGCCCAACACCTTGAACGCGTTGTCGTCCATGCCCGCCTCGGCGAAGGTCGGCAGGTCCGGCAGCACCGGGCTGCGCTGCGTGCCCGTCACCGCGATGGCCTTGAGCTTGCCGCTCTGGATGTAAGGCTTGGCCGACAGCACGCTGGCCACGGCCCACTGCACCTGGCCGCCAAGCAGGTCCTGCAGCATGGGGGCCTCGCCCTTGTACGGCACGTGCACCATATCGCCATGCGTGACCTTGCTGAAATACGCGCCGGCGAGGTGCGGATACGAGCCGACACCCCAGGAGGCATAGCTGACCTTTCCCTTGTGAGCGCGGCCGTAGTCGGCCAACTCCTTGACTGACTTGACCGGCAGCGATGGCGTGGTGACCAGCACCAGCGGCGCATCGGCGATCACGTTGACCAGCGTCAGGTCCTTGCGCGGATCGTAGGGCAGCCGGTTGTAGAGGAACTGGTTGGTCAGCACGGACTGCGTGATCGTGACCAGCAGCGTGTAGCCGTCCGGCGCCGCCTTGGCCACCGCGTCCGTGCCGATGATGCCGGAGGCGCCGGCCTTGTTGTCCACGATGATGGGCTGGCCGAGCTTCTTGCTCAGCTTCTCGCCCAGCGCGCGCGCCACGATATCGCTGCCGCCGCCGGCCGCATAGGGCACCACCACGCGCACCGGCTTGGCCGGGTAAGCATCAGCCATGGCGTGGGAAGTCATCAGGGAAGTGCCGCCAAGGGCAAGCGCAAGCAAAGCGCGTCGAACCATGCCTAGTCTCCAGAAATCTTCTTTTATTGGTCGGGACATGCTTACCGACTTGAGAAAATACGTCCAATGCAATATTTTTCAGTTTTCCATGCATAAAAAACAAAATCATGGGCCTGCGCCGCCTGCATCATTTCGTCACCCTGATCGAGCAAGGCAGCTTTGCCCGCGCCGCCACCGCGCTGCACCTGTCGCAACCGGCGCTCTCGCGCAGCATCCAGGGCCTGGAAGACGAGTTCGGCAGCCAGCTGCTGGACCGCAGCTACGGCAAGGCGCGCCCCACGGCCTCCGGCAGCATCGTGCTGGAGCGGGCGCGCCGCATGCTGCGCGAAGGCCGCGAGCTGCGGCGCGACCTGGAACTGCTGCGCGACGTGGAGATGGGCGAAGTGAGCTTAGGCTTTGGCCCGTTTGCCGCGGCCATCCTGATGGAGCCCGTGCTGACGGCGCTGCTGGCGCGCTATCCCAAGCTGCGAATCGACATCGAGATCGCGGACACGCCTTCGATGGTGCAAAAGCTCAAGGCCGAGCAGCTGGATTTTTTTGTGGGCGAGAGCCAGAGCCTGAAGGATGAAGCGCAGTTGCGGATCGACCGCCTGCGCTCGCTGGAGACCAGCTTCTTCGTGCGCAGCGGCCATGCGCTGGCCGCGCGCGGGGCGGCCGCGCTGACCGGCCTGCTGGCGTTTCCCGTGGCCGGCCCGCGCATCCCGGCGCGGGTGGCGGACTTCTTTCGCGAGCGCATCCGCGCGGAGGCTGGCGAGGGCGCGCGCGAGTTGCTCACGGTGACCTGCGACGACATGCACACGCTGCGCACGCTGATCCTCAACACCGACGCCATCGGCCTGGTGCCCAGGGCCATGATGACCGCGGAGCAAGCCAGCGGCGCGCTCGTGGCCCTGCAGGTCACGCCGCCAATCGATCTCAAGGCCGCGTATGGGCTGGTCTCGCTCGCCGGGCGCTCGCTGTCGCCGGCGGCGCAGGCGCTGGTCGGCCTGGTTCACCAGATCCTGCCGGGGCCGCCCGCGATGCACGACAAGCTGCCTCTGCCCGGCCTGTCCGACTTGCCCGCCTCGTAGCCGCCCAAAGCGGAGCAAAAAAGAATAAGGGCCGGACACCCCGTGTGTCCGGCCCTTCTCCACTACCGATCCAATCCTGGCCGGCAACGTTCGATGGCACCTGCCAGACTCAGTCGCTCTTGATGCCGTTGTCCTGGATCACCTTGCCCCACTTCTTGTAGTCGTTGCGCATGCGCGCTGCCAGTTGTTCTGGCGGCTGGTAGGCAGCGACCGTGCCCGCGCCGAGCATCTTTTCCTGCACCACGGGATCGGCCAGCGCCGCCTTCAGCTCGGCCGACAACCTGGCGATCACATCCTTGGGCGTGCCGGCGGGGGCCAGCAGGCCGCCCCAGGCGGTGGCCTCGAAACCGGGGAAGCCCTGCTCCGCCACCGTCTTCACATCGGGCGTGAAGCTCACGCGCTTGGCCGAGCCCACGGCGATGGGACGCAGCTTGCCGGCCTTGATGTGCGGCAGCGCCGCGATCATGTCGGAGAACATCATCGGCACCTGGCCGGCCAGCAGATCGGAGATCGCCGGCGCGCTGCCTTTGTAGGGCACGTGCTGCACGTCGAAATGCCCAGTGCTCTTGAGTAGTTCGGTGGACAGATGGCCAAAGCTGCCATTGCCGGCGCTGGTGTAGTTGAGCGCGCCAGGCTTGGCCTTGGCGCGGGCGATGTATTGCTGCAGGTCGGTCACGTCGGGCATGGCCTGCGGGTTGACCACCATGACAATGGGCAGGTCGTAGGCGGAACCGATCGGCGTGAAATCCTTGAAGATGTCGTAGCCCTTGCGGCTGATCAGGTGCGGCGCCAGCAGCGTGGGCGTGGCCAGCACCATCAGCGTGTAGCCATCCGGCGCGCTCTTGGCGACGGCTTCCGCGCCGATCGTGCCGGAAGCGCCTGGCCGGTTGTCCACCACCACCGTCTGCTTGAGCGATTCGCCCATCTTCTGGCCGATGATGCGCGCGGCGGTATCGGTCGGGCCGCCCGGCGGGAACGGCACCACCAGGCGGATTGGCTTGAACGGATAGGCTTGCGCGAAGGCCTGCGGCGCGCACAGCGGCAGCGAAACGCCCAGGATGGCCGCACCCAGGCGGCGCGAGAAAATACGACGGCTTGTCTTCTGCATGATGAGTATGAAACGTAATCCAGCAATGACGCGTGCCGGCTTGACAGCCCGCGCGCGCGTCGGCGATCCAGCAACACTAACGGGAAAGACAGGACAAAGCTTCGATGGCCTCCTCCATGACCGGTCATGGCCGGTCGTTTGTTATCGGGCGGCGGCGCGGCGCGCCTCAGAGCTTTAGAGCTTCAATGGACCTGAGCGGAACAATCGCGCATCCATGGTGCGCAGGTCGGGCGCCACGGTGACCGCGGTGGCGCACTGGTCCAGCACATCGCGCTGCAGGTCGATGCCCGGCGCGATCTCGATCAGGGTCAGGTGCTCCGCGCCGATGGCGTCGGGGCGCATCTCAAAGACCGCACGCTCGGTGATGTAGAGCACGGGGATGCCGAGCGAAGCCACATAAGGGCCGTTGAAACTCAGGTGCGAGACCTGCGGCACGATCTTTTTCACGCGGCCTTCGCGCGCGATGCGCAGGGCGCCGTTCTCGGCGCGCACCTCCAGGCCACCGGCGGTGAGCGTGCCGACGAAGACCACGGCCTTGGCGCTCTGCGTGATGTTGATAAAGCCGCCGACGCCGGCGATCAGCGCTTCAGCGCCTTCGCCAAACTTGCTGACGTTGACGTTGCCGTGCCCGTCCAGCTCGGCCAGCCCGAGGATGGCGAGATCGATGCCGCCGCCCTCATAGAAATCGAACTGCGCCGGCTGGTCGACGATCGCTTCCGGATAGGCAGACGCGCCAAAGCTGAGGCCATCCGCGGGGGTGCCGCCGATCGGGCCGGCTTCCACCGTGAGCGTGAAGCCGTCGACGCCGGCCTCCACCGCCAGCATGCCGACGGCGGCGGGCATGCCAACCCCGAGGTTGACCACGCGCGGCTGCCTGCGCGCCAGCTCCAGCACCGCGCGCCGCTGCACGATGGTGCGGGCATCAAGCACCGGGGGCACTGCCGGCACCGCTGGCGCCGGTGCGCTGGTGACGTTGACAGTGCCGGCAGCTTCTCCTTGCCACGGCGTCACGTAGGCCGGATTGAACTGCTCCGCGAACGTCATCTGGTGATGCGCCGGGTTCTCGCTCACCACCACGTAGTCGACCAGGATGCCGGGCACGTGGATGGCCTGCAGGTTGTCGTGGTGATCCACCAGCGACTCCACCTGCGCGATCACGATACCGCCGGAGTTGTGCGCCGCCTGCGCCATCGCCAGCAGTTCGTGGTGAAAGGCCTCGCGGTGCGTGCTCAGGTTGCCGCGCGTATCGGCGGCGGTGCAGCGGATCAGCGCGCAGTGGATCGGGAAGCTCGGATAGAACAGGTATTCGTCACCGCGAAAATCGACCGCCTCGACCCAGTTCGCGCGGCCCTCGGCAATTGCCGCCTGCGCGCTGCGGTTGATGGCGCCACCGTGGTAGCGGCTGTCCTGCGCGGTGCGCGGATCCACGAACGTGTGCAGGCCGATCTTGGTCAGCACGCCGGGCTTGCCGCCGGCGATGGCACGGTACAGGTGGGTCAGCACGCCCTGCGGCAGGTTGTAGCCCTCGCACGCCTCGGCCATGGCAAGCGAGGCCAGGCGCGTGGCGGAGCGCCAGTGCCCGCCCACGATGCGCCCGGTCATGCCCGCGTTGCCGAAGTGGTTCACGCCGCGCGCGCCGCGGTCGCCCTGCCCCGCCGAATACACCAGCGTCAGGTCGCGCGGCATGCCGGCGTCCAGGAAACGGCGCTCGAGTGCGTCCGTTACCGCCTCGGCATGGCCGGCGCCCACGAAACCGGCGCTGGCCACGGTCCACCGGGATTGCACGAGCGCAGCCGCCTGCTGCGCGCTGATGACCTTCATGGCTGTCTCCATCGTGTTCTTCTCGGCGCGGCGTGCGGCGTGCTGCCTGCACGCATTGCGCCGGACCGCACTCCGCGCTGCACACCACATATTCCGCGAACATTTGTTCGCAAAACACCTATCATACGTAGTCATGCCGACATCGCGCAAGTGCGTTCAGCGCACTAAAATCACCCTGTTTCCGTCTCCTCACGCTATGAACAGCCCCGACACGCCCCTGGCCAACCCGCAGAAAAAGGAAGAACTGCTCGATTCGCTGACCAATGGCCTGGCGCTGCTGCGCCTGTTCGCCTCCGGCGCGGGGAGCCTCACCATGCAGGACGTGGCGGAACAGCTCGACGTGACCCGCGCCGCGGCGCGGCGGCTGCTGCTGACCCTGCAACACAATGGCTATGTCGCGCAGGACGGCCGGGACTTTTCCATCACCCCGCGCGTGATGGACCTGGGCTACGCGTACTTTGCATCGATGAACCTGCCGCAACTGGCCGCGCCCTACCTCAAGGCGCTCTCCGAGCAGACGGGGGAAACCTGCTCGCTGGGCGTGCTGGACGGTGAATCGGTGGCGCTGGTGGCGCGCGAAGAGCCACCGCAGATCCTGCGCGTCGACATGGGCGTGGGGCGGCGCATGCCGGCCTACGCCCACTCGCTCGGCCGCGTGCTGCTGGCCGGGCTGGACGACAAGGCGCTCGAGGCTTACCTTGCCACCGCGCAGCTACGCAAGCTCACCCCGTTCACGGTCAGCTCGCGCACGGCACTGGCGCGCACGCTCAAGCAAGTGCGCGGCGACGGCTACTGCACGCTGATCAGCGAACTGGTGGACGGCTTCGCCGGCATCTCGGTGCCGGTGCGCGCCGAGTCCGGCAAGGTGGTGGCGGGACTGGGCCTGAGCATGGTGCTGGGCAGCCGTGGCGCGGCGCACCTGGAGCAGCACTACCTGCCGGCGCTCAAGCACGCCGCGGGTGAGCTTGAGGCGCTGCTGCGCCGGCGTTGAGGGCATCGGCGCCCGGGCGGCGCATCAGCAATGCACAACCAGGGCGGGACGCCTAGAATGGGAAACGGGTCAAGGCCGGCACGCACCGCACTTGAAAGCATCACCGCATGACTATCAGACCGCTCGACTGGGCGCGTGACGGCGCCGGCATCCTCAAGCTCGACACCACCTACGAGACCGATCGCATCTACGCGGTCAAAAGCGGCCCGCTGGGCATCTGGCTCGTGGAGCAGGTGCTGGGCCAGCCCGTGCTCAACCACTACGACCCGTCCGGCTTCGAGCAGGATTGCGCCAAGGCCGACCACGCGCTGGTGTTCGAGAGCGCAAGCGGCGACATCGGCGGCTTTGCCGCCGTCAGGCTCGAAGCCTGGAACCGGTCCGCGCTGCTGAGCGCCATCATCGTCGCGCCCGCGTTCCGCGGCACCGGCATCGGCCGCGTGCTGCTGGGGGAAATCAACCGCCTGCTGCTAGCAACGCCGGCCCGCTGCCTGCGCGCCGAAACGCAAAACACCAACTACCCGGCCATCGGCTTTTACCGCGCGCTGGGATTCTCGCTGTGCGGGCTGGACTGGGACCTCTATGACCCTGACACCGCCGGCACCGAGACCGCGCTGATCTTCACGCGGCCGGTGGTGCGCAAGTCTGGCTAGCCATCCGCTAGCCGGCTCCCTCCTGCGCATGGCAAAAGCCGATCCATGCATGCAGCACGCCAGCATGCGCGAAGGAGCCAACGCCGAACAGCACGGCAATCGCCGCGCTCCACGGCGCCGTCGCCACCACGGGCGCGGCCGCGTCGACCGTGCCCGCCATCGGCGCCACCATCTCCGGCAGCACGCCCGTGCCCCAGCCCAGGACCAGGAACATGGCGCAGCCCGACGACATGCCGGCGCACGAATACCGCAGCGCCAGTGCCACGCGTCCGGTGAAGGCGGCATGCCGGTGCAGGTGGTTGATGCGCAGGATTGCCACGGCATTGGCTGCCGCCACGATCCCCATCAGCGACGGCCAGAAGAACGGATGATCGCTGCGCGCGTCCCGCATCAGCAGCACGCCGATGGTGAGGAAGGTAGGCGCAGCCAAGGTCGCCACGCTCCATGACAACACTTGCCACGCCCACCACGGGTGGCGCCATTGCAGCCGGCGCGCGCGCGGGAACGCCCCCGCCAGGCGCTCAGCGCTGGAGATTGCGGCGCTCCGTGGCGCTCAGCTGGCTGAGCTGCGACTCGCTCAGCTCCATCTGGCCCAGCACCTGCACCACCCCGTTGGGGTCGTAGCTGGCCGGCGCCACCTTGGCGCCTTCCCTCGCCTTGGGCGCTGCCTCATCCGCATCCGTGCCAAAGCCGAGCACGCGCACCGTGAAGATCGACGGCAAGCCCTGGCGCGCCGCCGTGCGCTCGCGCTGCAGCGCGTCCTGCGCCGCGCCCACCGCCTGCGAAGCCGCCGCGCTGGCGTTGGTCAGCGCGCCAACGTTCACCGCGGCCAGCACGGGGATGCCGGTGGCCTTGCCCTGCACCTGGATGTTCTCGGCGTTGACCACGTGCAGCGCGCCAATGTTGATGTTGCCAGACACGCGGATGCCGGCTTCGCCCGCGTCGATGGTGCCCAGCGGCGCGATCAGGTCGATGTCGCCCGGCGGTACCTCGGGAACCGGGTTGAGCGTGGCGATGCCCGCGCCGGTGTTCGGCGTGGTGGGCGACAGCGTGACCAGGCCGATGCCGTCGTACACACGCCGCTGCGGCGTGTAGACCACGGTGGACTTGGAGCCGCGCCCGGCGTTGATGTCGCCCTGCGCCGACCACGCCAGGATGTTGCCGCCAAAGGTGGTGAAAATGCGGCTCTGCCCCAGCAGGATGCTGTCCCTGGCGTAGATCTGGACCTCGCCGGCGCCCTGCGTCAGCACGCCCGAGCCCTCGCCCGGGACGAAACCGCCATCCACGCCGACCAGCGTGCGCCCGCCTGGCGTCATGATGTCGATGTCGCCGCCGAAGTCCGTATGGATGCCGGCGTCCAGCAGGTCGTACACACCCACGTTGTATGGGTTGCCGGCCGCCTTGTACTCGTCGCGCCGCAGGTAGGTGACGCCCTTGAGCGGCCGCTTGGTGGCTTGCGCCCCGGAGACCGGGGCGTAGTAGTTGGCGCTGCTGAACATGGTCAGGTCGCCCTCGTAGGCAAGCGCGTTGCCCTGCGCGTCATGCGTGGGGAACAGCGTGGCGATGGCCTCGCGGCCGCGCAGGTAGCTGCCTTCGCGCGGGCCACCCGCCTGGTTGTACTCGCGCCCGGCGGCCTTGAGCTCGGCGTAGTACACGTTGCGCAGGTAGGCCCGCTGCTGCTCGGCCGGCAACGCGGCGAAGAACTGCCGCGCGTCCATGCTGGCCGCGTCGAAGTGCAGGCCCAGGCCGTTATGCCCGCCAAAGCGGCCACTCAGCCAATTGACCAGGTGCAGCTGGCCGGCCAGCCCGTACTCGCGCCGCAGGTCGCGGTTGGGGGCGGCCGCGCCGGCCGCCAAGGCTTGCTGGCGCGTGCTGTCAAGCTCCGCCTGCTTGCTTTGCAGGTAGGCCGGCGCGCCGGCCTCGTCGCCCGCGTAGCCGAACTGGGCGCGCAGCCAGTCAGCCAGCTTCAGCTCGCCGCTGTAGATGGCCACCACCTTGCCCGGCTGGTCGGCAAGCGCGCGGCCCGCGTCTGCCTGGTTGGCGGGATCCAGGTAGCGCCTGGCGAAGGCGTTGAAGTCCAGCCCGTTGCGGCCCACACCCGCCGCCACCGCAATGCTGGCGCCGCTGCCGCGGTCGCCCGGGGTCACGTTGGCCACCGGCCCGATGCTCTTGAGCTCGGCCCGGTCGGCCATGTACAGGTCGCGCCCGGCGGTGACTTCCAGCAGGCCGGGACCGGCCACGTAGAAGTTGCTCATGCGGATATCGCGGCCCGCGGAGACCACGGACACATCGTCCGCGTTGTTATGCACGATCAGGTTGCCACGCGCGCTGGCATTCAGGACCGGGACGGGCTTCTCGGCAAAGGTGCCGTCGCCGCGGCGAGGAGGAAGGTACCAGCCGTGGCCATCGGCGGGCACGTCTTCGGCCTCGCCCAGCGCTGTGCCCGCGTTGACAAGGTCGCGCCCCGCGCGGATCGCCACCGGTCCGCTGCCTTCATACCAGTTACCGAACGTGAGGGCCGAACCGACGCCATTGGCACGGGAAATGATCGACCCCGTGCGCAGGCCGACGATATCGCCATCGACCGCATAGAAGCGCGCCGGCTGGCTGCCGGGGACCGCGTAGCCCGAGGCCGTGGGTGGCGTGAAACTGAACAACGGGTAGGCCTGGTATGTAACTGCGCCGCCGTTGTTCGCCAGGAACACGCTGGCTGCCAGCCCGTCCGGGCTGATATTGCTCAGCTTCAGCGTGCCGTAGATGATCTTCACCGTGCTGCCGCTGAAAGCGGCGTTGAACGGATTTGGCAGGGCAGTGGGATCGGCGCCCGACTGCGTGATCCCGTAGCCCCCGGCGTAGATCGAGTCGGCGGCCAGCAGCTCCAGCTGGCCCGCGCCCATGCGGGCGTATTGCGGCCCCACCGGCGACGGGGCCAGCATCAGCGTGGTGCTGGACTGGACCGGCCGGTTCGTTCCATCGATGGCGCCGGTGCTGGAATTGCCGTAGTAGAGACTGCCGCTGGCCGCCACCGCGCGCAGCACCGACGGCATCATGAAACGCCCGTCGGTCGCCGTATGGTTGCCGGAATAGCCATTGTCCGCCGCCGCGGTGGACGGCGTCAGATTACCGCCCGCGCTGAACAGGTCGATGGCGGTGCCCGGCGTCCACAGCGAGAACCAGGTCCAGCCGTCGCCGGTGTAGCTGGCGCCGTTGGCCCGGAACGGCGTGCCGTTGTTGACCAGCGCCACACGCCCCGGGTCGCCCACGCCGCCGAGCACCAGGTCGCCGCGCGCGTCGATGCGCACGCCGGCATCGCCGGGTACCAGCACCGGCCCGCCGCCGGCGATGGAGGACGTGGCCTTGTACACGTCGTAGGCACGCGATTCGGCGGGATCCGCGCGGTCGAAACGCAGCTCGATGCCGCCCACCGAACCGGCCTCCATGCGCAACGCCCCGCGCAGGTTGACGAAGGTGCTGTTGATATCGCTATATACCCCCGAGTAGCGGGTGGCCGGCGTGACGTCACCTGTCTGCGAGGAGAAGGCGCGCACTTCCGCCACGGGGTTGAGCCCTCCGCCGATGCGGATGTCGAGGTCGCCGCCGCCGGTCAGGGTGAGCTGCTTGCCATCGGCCGAAACGCGGCCCGTGCTGGCCACCGCCAGGTTCAAGCCCTGGCTGCGGGACACAAAGCTGCCGGATGCGGTCATGCGCGACGACAGCATGCCGGCGTCGCCGCCGGCCTCCAGCACCAGGTTGCCGCCGCCCAGCGTGCCGATGCCGGTGAACCCGACCAGGAACGGCGCGCTCGCGAACAAGTCGTAGCCTTCCGTCGGGCCGGCCACATAGCTGCCGAAGTTGACCCACCAGGCGGTGGGCACGCCTTCGCTGCCTGTCACGGCGCTGCCGGTGCCCTGGCGCCACAGCCAGTTGCCAACGGCGGTGGAGCCGACGTGGGCGCGTAGGGCGCCGATCGCGTCGGTCCGGGACTGGTTGCCTCTGACGCCGATCAGGTCACCCTTCACGTCGCCCTGGGCGCGTACCAGCACATTGCCGCCGTGCTCCGGGTACCAGGCGCGGTACAGGCTCTGGCTGCCGCCATCGATATACGGCGCAAACGTCGTGCCATCCGGGCCCAGCAGCGTGCCGTCGAAGGCAGTGGCGCGTGGCAGGTTGTACGCCGCGCCCACGCCGGCGGACTGCGTACCGGCGGTGTAGACGCCGAACGGCGAGGTCATGGTGAAGTCACCGCCCGAGATCAGGTCCAGGTCACCGGTGCCGGTGCGCAGCACGCTGAAGAGCTGCTGCCGGGCTGGCTGCAGCTGCGTCCTGTACACCGGGGGCGTGCCGTCCTTGACCTTGACGACCAGCAAGCCATACCCCAGGTCGTTGAGGTTCTTGACCTCTTGCTCGCCGCCCCATTGGTCCAGGTCGATCGGCGTGCCGGGCTCGATGCCGATAACTTCCAGCGAATCCCCCGCCCACACGTATTCGCCCGGCAAGCCGGTGCCCGGCAACAAGACGTTCGTCGAGACCAGGCCGTAGTGGGTGTCGGCCAGCAGCATGGACGCCTGCTTGCCGTGCGTCTGCAAGGCGCGCGTGTCCGCGGCCTGCGTGTCGGCGCCACTCACCAGCCGCACCGACCACGATTGCGAACCCTCGGGCAGCATCGGCGCCAGCGCCCAGTTGCGGCCCTGGTTGCCGCTGGCGTCCCCTGGGCGCAGCGACACCATGACCGCGTCGTCCGGCAGCTTGACCACCGTTTCGCTCGGGATCACCGCGCCCTTGCGCAAGGCAAGTGCGTTCGCCAGGTAGACCCCTGGCGCGGTCTCCACGCTCGTGCCGGTCTGCGGCAGCGGCACGCCGGCAGGCCAGGTCATGGCTGCCACGCTGGCTCCGCCGGCAAGCCGGTTGCCGGCATCGAGCTGCATGCCGCTGGCCAGCGTCAGCGGCTGCGACAGCACCGTACCCGCCGCTTGCACGACATTGCCTTGCGCATCGCGCACCGCGCCGCCCAGTATCGTACCGGCTGGCAGCACCAGGTCCGCCGCCAGCGTGGCGCGCGCGGGCAGCACCGTGCCGGGACGCAGGCTCACCGCCTTGATCGGCAGGTCGTAGTTGAGCGTGCGGCCGGACAGGAAGAAGGTGTCTTCCGCCAGCGTGACCAGCTGGCCCTGCGGGATGACGACATCGCCGCCCCAGGGCACCCTGCCCTTGACCAGCACCCAGCCCTGATCGTCGGGGGTGACCGGCAGCGCCGAGGCGTCGAAGCCATCGGTCAGGCTGCCATAGACATTCAGGTTGCCGCCCGCGCGCAGCACCAGCGCGCCGGCTTCGCCGGAGCCATAGACGCCGGTCTGCTGCGTGCGCGGGTTGACGCTGGCATAGCGGTAGCGCGACAGGTCGATGTCGCCGTCGATGTGCAGGTCGCCATCCGGCGTGGCGCTGACGATCTCCACGCCCGGGCGCAGGTGGAAAGCATCCGCGTAGCCGCGCAGGCCGGCGAGCTTGCGGTTCATCAGGTCGCCGTTGGCCAGCGCATTGCTCATGAACACCAGGCTATCTGCGTGCTTGGCGTCCAGGTAGGCCTGGTTGATGACCTGGTAGGGACGGCCGTCGGCCATCGGATCGGTGCCCCAGGCCGCGTCCTTGTAAGACCAGAAGCCGTTGACCGCGATGGAGCGCGCACCGTCGATGCGCAGCGCGCCGCTGGCGTCGATATCGATATCGTTGCCGGTGGCGCCGCCCAGGCGCGGGGCGTTGAGCTCGACCGTGCCGAGCGACTGTGCGCCTGCGCCGGTGCCGGCGCGCAGGTCCATGCGCGCGCCGCGCTCCAGCGTGAGCCGGCCCGTGCCGGCGTTGATCTCGATGGTGGCGCGGTTGGGCGCTTCGATGACCTGGCCGTAGCTGTCCACGCGCAGCACCGTGCCGTGCGCGTCGAGCAGTGCGCCGCCGCCGATGGTGACGCCGTTGCGCGCGGCCAGGCGGATGCTGCCGACCTGCTCGCCGCTGGCGTCGATGGTGCCGGTCACGGTCAGCTTGCCGCCGTCCACCGACACGCTGACCTCGCGCGCCTTGAGCTCGTCGCCGATGGCCAGGTCGCCCTGCTTGAGCTGGAAGCTGCGGATGCCGGAGAGCTTGCCGTCGTTGAGGCGCTGGTTCAGTCCCGTGAAATCGGCGATATGCTGCGCGCGGATATCCGCCCCGCCGGCCGCAAACGGCACCAGGGTGCCGCCGGCATCGTAGTGGCCGCTGCTGCCGCCCAGCACGCTGCCGCGCAGGTCGATGGTGCCCGCGCCCGCGCCCAGCGCGAGCACGGTGAGCTTGCCCGCGCGGTTCTCCTTGGCGGAAACGTCGATCAGCGCGCCCGCCGCCTGGCGCACGTCGCCGGCGCGGCTTTCCAGCACCACGTCGCCGCCCCAGCTGTACTTGCTGACGTCATAGAAATCGAGCTTGCGCCCGGCCAGGTCGAGCCGCGCGCCGTCGCGCAACACCACGTCGCGCTCGGCGGACACGGTGAGCTTGCCACTGGGCAGCACTACCGTGCTATCCAGCGCCACACTGTTGCCGTTGAGCGAAATCTCCGCGCCCAGGGCTTCGGCCAGGGCCTTGCCGGACAGGGCCGGCGCAGCGGCACCGGCAGGCGCGGTCAAGCGGATGTCGCCGCCGGCGGTGATCTTGTTGACCGAGCCCGCCTGGCCGGTCAGCAGCGGCGTGTTGAGATTCAGGTTGCCGCCGCTGTAGGCATAGCCCTTGGTGGCGTCGTCCCAGGCGCCTTGCGACTGGTAGACCGCGAGCGACCCCTTCTGGTTGGCGGTGATGCGCTCGCTGGCGTTGAGGTCGACCTGAGCGAAGCCCAGCACCATCCGGTCCATGGCGTGGATGGTGTCGGGGCGGCTGTTGGGGCCATAGCCGAACTCGATCTGCTTCGCGTCGATCTGCAGGCGGCCGCTGCCCGTGCCGGCGCCGCCGGTTGCCACCAGCCCCGGCGCATTGGTCGCGCCGTTCCACACCAGGATGTCGGTGTGGATGCGGGCCAGCGCATCGGCACTGCCATAGCCCTGGATGGCCGGCGTGCCCAGCACCAGGCGCGCGAGCGAGGACTTGCCGGTGGCCGGGTCGATGGTGGACAGCTCCACCGAATCATAGAAACGCAGCGCGTCGCGCGCGGTCAGCGCCAGGTTCTCCAGCGCCGGCGCGCCGGTGCTGGTGTCGCCCTTCAGGAGCCGGTCCAGCACCTCCTGGTTCAGCGTCAGGCCTGGCGGCAGCGCATTGCGCGCGGCCAGGTCCGCCAGCGTCGCCTGGTTGCCCGCGTTGATTGCGCCGACCGACAACACCAGGTTGCGGGTGCCATAGCGTGCCGCGTCGCGCAGGTTGAAGCTCTGGTCGGTCGAGGCAGCGATGGTGCCTTCGGAATACAGCGGCGTGGTGCCGTGGCAGACAGCCCCCGGGCTGCAGGCCCCGATGTCGATGCGGCCCGCGCCCCGGAGGGGATCCGCGCTGTAGCCGGGAGCCAGCATGTCCAGCCAGCCGTTGGAGACCGCCAGCACGCTGCTGGAGCCCGGGTCGTAGACATAGCCGTTGGTGGAATCCCAGGCCGCCTTGCCCTGCCCCAGCGTATTGATGCCGCCGCCCTGCTCCACGAAGATGCCGCCGGACTTGGTACTGGTCACCAGGTACACCTCGGCGGCCTTCAGCACCGCGCCTTCGCGCAGGAAGATGCTCCACGCCCCGCTATCGAACGTGGCGATGTTGGCGCGTTGCCTGCTGCCGGTGTAGTCGACATAGCGCACTGACGGCAACCCGCCGATGCCGATGCGCGAGGCGCCGATGGCATTGATATCCGCCGCGTACAGCGAGGTGCCGCTAAAACCCGGCGTCGGCGCCGCGCCGGCGGCCAGGATTTCGTAGCTGGTTTCGCCCATCATCAGCGCACTGCCGCCAAAGCCGCCTGCGGCGGGCGCATACAAGGTGCGCCCCGCAAAGTGCAGGACAGGTTCATCGCCAGGGGCGCGCGGCGCACTCGGCGCGAAGGACAAGCGCAGTGTCTTGGCGTCCCGCTCCAGCTGGACGCGTGGCACGCCCTCGCGTGCGGCCTGGGCCAGCGCGAAATCCGCGTAGCTCATCTCGTTGTATTGCGAATAGCTGCGCAATACGTCGGCAGGCGTCAGGAAGACCTGGGTAGGCACGGCACTGCGGATGCCGGTGTTGGCCACGCCCAGCTGCGCCGAGGCCGCGTACGAGCCATTGCGCATGGCCATGGCGCCACCGGCCGCCAACGTGCCATGGCCAAGCCCGTTGAGCTCGACGCGGAACGCGCCGGGCAACAAGGCGAAGGTGGAAGGCAACAGCGTGTAGGTGCCAGCGGGCAGGCCCGGCACGCCGGCGCCGATGGTGATTTGGCGGCCAATGGCCGGATCGCTGGCCCCTTTCTCGGCCACCACCGGCGCATAGCCGGGCTGCACGCCCGGCACGATCGCATAGACCGGGTTGGTCGACAGGCCCGGCAAGGTGAAGCCGCCGCGGGCGCCGACCTGCACCAGCGGATTCATGCGCGCGTCCACCGAGCCACCGCGCCCGGCGAGGAAGGCCGCGCCGGTGAGCGTGCCGCCACCGCTGAGGTCCAGCACCGCGTCCTGCCGCACGTCGATCGTCTTGCCGGCCAGGGTGATGGCCGGGCCATTACCCACGCCGTTGAACGCCACGTCCTTGCCGTCGTGCAGGTAGCTGAGCCCGTCGAGCGAGCCGCCATAGGGCATGACCAGGCCGTTGGCGCTGATCGAGCTCACGCTGCCCGGCAGCAGGTTCAGGTGCTCCGTCACAGCGCCATAGCCCACCGATCCCAGCTCGAGGTTGCCCAGCGGCGCCCGCACCACGCCACCCTGGTTGATGGTCGGGGCGCGCAAGGTCAGGCGGCCGAAGACGGAATAGGGCATGGCGGGCAGTTCATCGCCCACGCGCTCGATGTTGAGGTGGCGCGCCGGGTCGAATTCGCGCTGGACGTTGCCGTAGTTGTCGAGAAAACTGCGCTGTCCGACCGTCACCGAACCACTATCGCCCATGCCCGGGTAGATCTGCGCGGCCGCCAGCGTGAGGTTGCCGGGTACGCTCAGCGAGGCGGCGCGGTACATGCGCATGTCGCCGCGGCTGCGCAGGGTCGTTTCGTCGAAGGCACCTCGCTCCACCGTCAGCGATGTGTCAGCGTTGCGTTTAATGACGCCGCGCACGCCGAGCTGCGTGGCTGCCACCAGGTCCAGCAGATCCGCCTCGACTTGCAGCCGGGTGCCTTGCGACACCAGCGGCACGCCCACGGTGTTCACAGTGGGGTTGGGCATGTAGTAGAAGTCGGGCGGAACACGGGTCGTGCCGGCCAGGCGAACATAGGGCGCGGCCAGGCTGACCTGGGTGCCGGCAGCGGCATGCTCCGCCAGCGCGATCGCGCCGGTCGTCAGGCGCAAGCTCTGCCCTACGGCCAGGTTGACGTTGCCATCGAAACTGATCAAGCCGTTGGCCAATAGTGCAACGTTGTCGAACCCACCCGCCCCGATGCGGTCCACGCCAATGCGCCCGGCGCCGTAGGCCAGGGCGGCATCGCGCTCGCCGGGCCGCAGTCCGGCCGCCAGCGCGGTGGCGCCCTGCGTTTGCGCCACCACCAGCTCGCGCGCGGCCCGCACCGCGTCCTCGACGCTGGGGCTCTTCTGGGTATAGTTGTCCACCGGGCCGTAGGCCGGTGTCTCCAGGTTCAGCGCCAGCGTGCCGCCGGCGGCGCCCTGGCCGCCGGCGGCCGCGCGCAGGCTGCCGTCCAGGAACAGGCCGCGGAAGGAACTCAGCGCGATGACGCCACCGTCGCTCGCCACCTGCGTGGCGCCCAGCACGGGCAGGTCCAGCCGCGCGGAAGCGCCAGAGGCATCGATGCGCGCGCCCGGCCGAACCACGACGAAGGCGTCCGCGGCGTCGATCTGGGTAGCGTCCAGGTTATGGCGCGCACCGATCTCGATCGTGCCACCCTGGCCCACCTTGCCATATACGTTCCCGCGCGCGTCGACAGCGGTGACCGCGCGCCCGGCGGCATCGAGCACGGCGCCGTTGCCGATCCAGATCGACATGGCATCGGCGATGCCGTTGGGCCGGTCCGCCTGGTTGCCGGTGCCAAGCTTGCCCGGCAGCAATGCGATATTGCCGCCCCAGGCGTTCAGCGTGCCCTCGACGGTGATCTGGCCATTGCCCTGCAGGGTCAGCGCACGGCCCGGATCGACGGTCACGGTGGCGCCCTGCCCGATGACCAGCGGCGCCTGGGTGTAGACAGAACCGGCCGACAATGCCAAGTCGGCGCCGCCGCGCTGGGTCAGCGTGGCCTTGAGCGGGTCTTCCTGCCACAGGGGCGGCAGCCAGCGCTCCAGGACTTGCGCCGGATCGGCGCCACTTGCCACCGCGTGGCCCGCAGAGGCGTCAAAGCGCAGCACCGGCATCGCTACCGCCACGTTGGCATCCCGGGCGACCTGCACGCCTTGCTGGGCGGCCACGGCGTAGCGCGAGAAGCCGCTCTGGAACACCTCGTTGCCGATCACCAGCAGCGGCTTGACCGCCACCGCGCCCGGCAGCTTCGTGCCGGCCAGCAGCCTGGCGCCCTCGGCGAGCACCACGTCCTTGGGCAACGGCGTGCCGGCCTGCAGGGTGCTATTGAACTCGGGCACGGGGATGCCGTTGGGAAAGACGTCCGCAGGCACCACGTAGCCCGGTGCCAGGTCGCCCGATGAGCCTACCAGCACGGTACCGGCGGGGGCGATGTTGCCGTTGGAATAAAAGCGGCCCTTGTCGTCGATGACCGCGAAGTTCCAGGTCGTGCCGCGCGGCACCAGCCACGGCGCTTGCAGCATGACCTTGCGCGTCGCGCTGAACAGCGGGTTGCCTTGCATCGCCTGGCCCGGCGCCACGGTGTCCGCCGCGTAGGTGAAATCGTTGGGCAGCACCGTGCCGGCCGGCAGCGTGACCGACTGCGCCAGCGTCAGGTTGACCGATACCGACTGGCCCGCCGGCAACAGGCCGCTGTCGGCCAGCAAGCCGCCGCCGATGGCAATGCCCACGCCGGTATCGATGGTGAGCGTACCCCCGCCCTTGACACCATAGCCGCGTAGTTCGCCGTTCATCCGCAACGCGCCGGAACCTTTGCCAGCGACGTCGTTCTGGTTGGACAACAGCGTGATATTGCCGCCCCGCCCGCCTTGCACCTTGTTGCCGGCGAGCAGCGCCGCGCCCGACGACACATCCAGCACGCTGCCCGTGCCAAGGGTGACGTCGCCAGTGCTGCTGATGGCGATCGCACCACCGTTGACGTAGGGCAGCCCGCCGATCCGGGTGAAGTCCAGTTCGAGGTTGGACCACAGCCCGCGCCCATCCAATGTGACACCTTGCCCCACCGAAACGCCGGGCGTATAGCCCTTGGCCGGTAACGCCGCCACCGGCACATCCAGCCAGGCGCCACCGGCGCTGCTGGTGTACTGATTGATCATGTTGCCCAGCGCGATGCGGCCGCCGCGCGCCGCGAGGTCCGCCCGCACATCCAACTGCGTGGCATGCAGCGCGAGGTCGCCGCCCGCGGCCACTTGCACGGGGGCGCCAACGTCGATGCCGTCCCTGGCGTAGACCTTCAAGGCGCCCAGGCCTAGCCCGTTGATCCACCCGGCATCCAGGCGCAACTTGCCCTTGCGCTCGTCGGGCAGCGCGTCCGTCATGGCCAGGCCATCCGCGATGCCTTGCACGACGTCGATATCCACCTGTTTCACCAGTGCCTGCGGGCTGTCGCGCAGCATGCCGGTCTTGCTGTCGTAGATCGGCGTGAGCTGCCCGACGATCAACTGGCCGGCACGTGGCGCGGCGATCTGCGATTGCTTGTAGCCGTCCAGGCTGCCATCCCGCGCGTCTCGCTGGCGATCGCCCTGGAATACCGTGGTGTCGATATGGCCTTCGAGCACCGCGGACTGCGTGCCAACAACCACGCGCCCGGCATCGCGCCCGACCGTGTAGCCGTTCTCCAGCCGCTCGCCCGGCGCGATCAGCGGGCTGAGGAAGTATTCCGTGGTGTTCTTGCCCCAGCGCGCGTGCGTGTTCTCGAAGCCGCGATACAGCCCGGTGTAGACGTTGTCCGCAGGCGCGGTAGCCAGGTTATACAAGCGAGCGTCAGCTCCCCTGAGCCAGGTCTGCTTGATGATGCCGCTCTGCACGTTCAGCGAACCGCCGGAGACGTTGATGCCGGACCCGGCCTGCGTGACCAGCTCGCCGCCGCTGAAGGCCACGGTGCCGCCCTGCGCCGCCCATTCGCCGATGCTGTGGCCGCCGGTGCTCAGGTAGCCGCTGACTTCCAGCAGGCCGCCGCCCGTGTACATGCGCTCGGTGGCATAGCCGTTGGTGCCCGCGGCGACGCGCACCAGGGTGCGGCGGTCGATCCAGATGTTGGCGTTGTTGAGCAGCTTGCTGTCGCGGTTTAGCGGCGCGTCGCGTTGCTCGTTGCCCTGCACGTTGATCATGACGTTGTTGGATTCCATCGCCACGCTGACGCCCACGGCGCCGGCCACGTCGATCGCGGCGCGGTCCGCCACGCGCGTGCGGCGCACGGCGCCCACCATTACCTGGCCGCCGGTGGCGAGCGTCATGGAGTCGGACTGGAAGTCGACGTCGCCGCTGGAATCGATCTTCACCAAAGACTGGTCGCGCCGGTTGTAGGCGCCATCGCTCGGCCGCGCGGAATCCTTGATCAGCGCATCGCGCTGCGCATCCAGGGCGGTTGCGTTGCTGTCGTCGAGCAGGATCGCGCTGACGCTGCCGGGCGCCAGGATCACCCGGCTCTCGGCGTCGCCTACGGCTGTGAGGTGCAGCGTGCCGCGCGTGTTGACCGAGGTGCTGGCAAGCGCCACGCCGGACTGCTCCACGCTGCGGCCAACCAGCGTGATGTCGCCGGTCGCCGCCTGGAGAAAGCCGCTATTGCTCACGCGGCCTGCCAGGCTGCCGGCGTTGCGCTGCACGCTGACCTCGTTGCCGCGCGTGCTCGAATCCTGGTTGGCGTCGGTGCCAACGCCCTTGCGGATGATAAAGCTGTCGCCGGCGGCCAGCGTGACCTGCCCGCCAGGCGTGGAGATGGAACCGTGGTTGTGCGCTTCGCGCCCGGCCAGGAGTACATAGCCGCCACCTTCGGTCACCGACTGCGGCTTGCGCGTTGCGATGCGCGCGCCGGCCTGGACGATCACGTCGCCCGTGGCATTGCCGTTCGATGACGTGCTCGGGGTGCTGACCAGGTCGTTGGCGAAGGTCGGCACATAGCCGACACCCAGCGCATCGCTGTAAAGACCCTTGCGGAATTGCGAATCCGTCATGCCCGCTGCTGCCGCCACCAGGTTGCGCGTGTCGACCTGGCTGCTGCCCGAGAACAGGATGCCGTTGCGGTTGACGATCATCACCGTGCCGTCTGCCTTGATCTGCCCCTGGATCTGGCTGGGCCGCGCCTGCGGATCGTTGACGCGGTTGAGCACCGACCAGCTCGGCTGCTGGTCGAACTGCACCGTGGTGTTACGCCCGACGTTGAAGGTCTCCCAGTTCAGGATGGCCTTGTCCGCGGTCTGCCGGACGGTGACCTGCGTCCTGCCGTCGACGACCTTCTGCCCGGTTTCCTTGTCCAGCGGCCTCGCATTGATCCAGCCCGCAGTGAGGCTGTTGGTATCCACCTTCAGGCCGCCTTCGGCCAGGCCATCGGGCACCGACGCATCGTTCATCGCGGCCTGCCGCGCGGCGGCCTGCGCGGCCTGCATGGCAGCAATGCCGCGCGCCGCCACGTTGAGGTTGTCGATGGAGCGTTGCAGTTGTTCGTTAGCGCGTTGCTGTTGCGCCTGCGGGTTGGTCAGCGATGCGGCGGGCTGGCCATTGGGCAGGCGGCCGGTTGCAGCCGCCGTGTCCTGCATCAGGTTCTTTTGCGCCATCCAGGCGCGGCTGAAGGCTTGTTGCGCATGCGCGCTGTGCATGCTGCCACCGGCTGCCACGAGCAACGCGATGGCGTGGGCCAGGGGTCGGATCGTGAGTACCGTTCTGCTGAATCGCGTTGTCTGTCGCGAGGGCATCTTCTTGTAGTGAACGCGCATGTTCATTCTGGCTTCCATTCCCGTCTAGCTCATTCGGCGTGGCCCGCTCGCCCGGAATTGCTTGGCGAACAGGCACTGCGATCATGTCCATCGATGGCAAGCGCCGTCGATGCTCCTGGGATCTAGACCGTTGGGCGCGGGGGAATCGGCAAGGTTTTATTTGAAGATTTCGTGACAGGGGGATAGGGGGGGTTATTGGGGGGGTATTGGGCGGCTTCTGGTTGCTGTTGGCGTTTGGGGGCGGGGTTTTATTGCTTCTAGCTGCTGGCGCGGCTGTACGGTATTGGCTGTTTTAGAACGTGTGAGATGTCACTTTTCTTTACTCGTAA
>NZ_JBXAOE010000036.1:0-97706 GCF_058802485.1 Cupriavidus sp. GW822-FHT02D05
CGGTACGGCCGACCGTGCACAGCGCGGTATTGCCGGCGGTCACGCCCGACAGGGCGACGGATTTCTTCGGCTTCGGGCCGTTCTGCGGGACTGGCTGCTGCTCTGACATCGCGTTTCCTGTCTGGTCTCTTGCCCGAGCCAAGCGCGGGGTCGATCCTGTGGCACACCGTGGTCATCGCCTGGCGCGCGCCAGGCAACGTTCAAGCAAAGAAGCGTTCGAGCACCGTGCCGGGCAAATCAGCACCGGTGGCGTGCGCCCGCTGCAGAAGCGACCAGTAGTACCGGTAGCTGGCCCGGTCGTGCAACTGGCCCTGGTGGCGGATCGGCGCCCAGTTGTTCTCGTAGGCGGCCAGCAGGATCTCGCTGGACGCGCCAATCTCCGTGCCGCTGGGGCGGAAGGCCGCCACGATCGGCTGGATCTGGCTCGGGTGGATGCTCCACTTGCGCAGGTAGCCGAATTCGGCCCGAGCGCGCAGGGCATCGTCTCCGGCGCGGGATGGCTGCTCGATATCGGTGCTGACGTTATGCGAGGGCACCTTGCCGTACCGATGGCAGGCGGCCGAGATCTCCAGCATGGCGCGCCGGATCAGCGGGTGCTCGAACTGCTGCGGCGAGCGCATGGCGTCGCCCGGGATGGCGCCGTGGTGGGCGGAAACGAAATCCATCAGCCCGAAGCTGAGACATTCCACCTGCACGAGGCGGGCGATATCGAATACCTGGTCCAATGCGGCATGCGTCTCTATCAGCACATGAATAGGGATGTGCCGTGCGATGCCGGCGGCGCGGGCCGCCTGGTTCACGTGGTCTGTGACGCGCGCGACCTCGACCACATCGGTCACCTTGGGCACCACCACATAGGCCAGCCGGGCGCCGGCGCTGCCCACCAGGATGTCGATGTCCTGGCGCCAACAGGGGTGCGCCGGGTCATGGATGCGCACGCCCACGCGGTTGAAGTGGTTTTGCGGGCTGTTGATGAGGCGTGCGCACAATTCGGCGTGCTCGCGCTCCAGCCCGACGGCGGCGCCGTCTTCGCAGTCGAAGGTGATATCGAAGACGGGCCCAAGCTCTTGCTGCAGGGCAAGCGATTTCAGCATCAGCTTTTCGTTGCCGGCATAGTGGTCGCAGACCGGCAGTTGCGTCGGAATGGCTTCGCCCTGGAACAAGACCTCGGAAGGATGCACTTTATTCAATCGAATAGCGGTTGAGGGAGGAAGGGGCGGGGCGCCAGAATGAAAAAACCGGAGCCTGCGCCGATTCGTGAATCGATGCGAGGCTCCGGTCTAGTCATTGGCGCTGCCTGGATCCTGGATCAGCCGAGCAGGTGCTGCACGCCGGCACGCTCTTCTTCCAGTTCCTTGAGCGTGATATTGATCTTTTCCTGGCTGTAGGCGTCGACTTCGAGGCCCTTGACCATTTCGTACTTGCCGTTGGCGGTGGTCACCGGGAAGCCGAACATGGTGTCTTCGGGGATGCCGTACGAACCGTCCGACGGGATGCCCATGGTGACCCACTTGCCGTTCGAGCCCAGGACCCAGTCATGCACGTGGTCGATGGCAGCGTTGGCGGCCGAAGCTGCCGACGACAGGCCACGGGCTTCGATGATGGCGGCGCCGCGCTTGCCAACGGTCGGCAGGAACACGTCGTTGTTCCAGGCGTGGTCGTTGATCAGGTCCTTGACGCTCTGGCCGTCGACGGTCGCGTAGCGGTAGTCGGCGTACATGGTCGGGCTGTGGTTGCCCCAGACGAACATCTTCTCGATCGACGCGACCGGCTTGCCGGTCTTGGCGGCGATTTGCGACAGGGCACGATTGTGATCCAGGCGCAGCATGGCGGTGAAGTTCTCCTTGGGCAGGCTCGGAGCCGACTTCATCGCGATGTAGGCGTTGGTGTTGGCCGGGTTGCCGACCACCAGCACCTTGATGTCGCGGGCGGCGACTTCGTCCAGCGCCTTGCCTTGCACCGTGAAGATCTGTGCGTTGGCTTCGAGCAGGTCCTTGCGTTCCATGCCCTTGCTACGCGGACGGGCACCGACCAGCAGCGCGACGTTGGCGTCCTTGAACGCGACCTTGGGGTCGTCGGTGATCACCACGCCGGCCAGCAGCGGGAATGCGCAATCTTCCAGTTCCATCACCACGCCCTTGACGGCGGCCTGGGCTTGCGGGAGGTCGAGCAATTGGAGGATGACCGGCTGGTCTTTGCCAAGCATGTCGCCATTGGCGATGCGGAACAGCAGGGAGTAGCCGATCTGGCCAGCGGCGCCGGTGACTGCGACGCGCATTGGGGCTTTAGCCATGAGTAATTCTCCAAACAAGAAGAGGGGGAAACTGGTCGGTGTCTGGCCGGAGGGTAGTCCGGACGTCACCGGTTGCGGGTTTGTCGCCACGGCGGCAAGCGGCAATCCGCCGGCGCGCTGCTAGCGGTACCGACTGGAGAGAGCCACAACGGGTCATGGGGTGCGACAAAGCGTAAGTCTACTGCGAAGAGGGGTGCCGTATCCAGAGCGGGTGCAGGCGTGAAACCTGCGGGAGTGTAGGCCTGCCCATTTGTGTTGTCAATTCATATGTCTTATATAAGACATAAGACATTTGATGGTGGGCTGGACGTGCTTCCTCGTTTTGTGGTGAAATTCGCCTATGTCATCCCTGCCCCCGTCCCTCGCCGGCACTGCCGTTGCTGCAGTGCAGGATAACGGCGCCGCTACGTCCGGCGCCGGGACGCAGCCGTCCGCGGCGGCGGCCTCGCCAACATTCAGCCCACTCTACCAGCAGATCAAGGCGCTCATCACGCAGAGCCTGCAGTCCGGTGAATGGAAGCCCGGCGACATGATCCCCAGTGAAATGGACCTGGCGGCCCGCTACAAGGTCAGCCAGGGCACCGTGCGCAAGGCCATCGACGAACTCGCAGCCGAGAACCTGGTGGCGCGCCGCCAGGGCAAGGGCACCTTTGTCACGACGCACCACGAGGATGGCGTGAAGTTCCGCTTCCTGCGTCTGGTGCCGGACGAGGGCGAGCCCCATTATGGGGCCAGCCAGGTGCTGGAATGCAAGCGCCTGCGCGCGCCGGCCGAAATCGCACGCCTTCTCGACATCCGCACCGGCGATGGCGTGGTGCAGATCCGCCGCGTGCTGTTTTTCTCCGGCGAGCCGACCGTGCTGGACGAAATCTGGCTGCTGGGCACCAACTTCAAGGGCCTGACGGCCGAGAAGCTGACCGAATGGAAGGGCCCGATGTATGCGCTGTTCGAGGCCGAGTTCGGCACGCGCATGATCCGGGCGAGCGAAAAAATCCGCGCGGTGGCCGCTGACCAGGCCACCGCGTCGCTGTTGTCCGTGGATGCGGGCACGCCGCTTTTGTCTGTCGAGCGCGTCTCGTTCACCTATGGCGACCGGCCCGTCGAAGTCCGCCGCGGCCTGTATGTAACCACCCGGCACTATTATCAGAACGATTTGAGCTGATACGCCGGAATGCAATCCATGTCGATTATTGCTGTTGCAGCCACGGCAGCCGCCGCTGTTGCGCAAAGCAGGGATGATTACCTCGCGGCATGGTTGCGTGCGATTGTCGGGCACGCCATGTTGGTGCGCGATAGCTGAAAATTATTGGTGCGCCGCGCAACAAAGGCGCTAAAATTATCGGGATTTGCTCCGGCTGCATCCATTTGCATCCAGGGCGCTCAGAAGTTTCGTTTTTTGTTTACCGCAAATGGGGTCTAGCAATGGCTGAAGCCAAACAAGCCAGGCCGGAGTTCAGGAACATCCATGTGACGCAGCTGGCGCGTTACAGGTTGCCCTGGGCCGGCAAGGTGTCCATCCTGCATCGCGCAAGCGGCGCTCTGATGTTCCTCCTCCTTCCTTTCGTCCTGTATCTCTTCGAGCAGAGCGTCACTTCCGAACTGAGCTTCGCAAAGTTCTCGGCGCTTCTGTCCGGCGGCTTCGTCAAGCTGGTTCTGCTGGCTCTGATCTGGGGTTACCTGCACCACTTCTGCGCCGGCATCCGTTTCCTGCTGCTCGACGTGCACGTTGGCGTGACCAAGCCCGCTTCGGCGAAGTCCGCTGTTGCCGTGCTGATCATCAGCCTGTTGCTCACCGCTGTGTTCGGCCTGAAGCTGTTCGGCCTGTTCTGAGGAGAGAGTCAACGTGGCAAATAATAATATCGGTCCCAAGCGTCTGGTCGTCGGTGCGCACTACGGTCTCAAAGACTGGCTCGCGCAGCGCGTCACCGCTGTCATCATGGTGGTCTTCACCATCGTGCTGGCAGTCGCCTTCCTGCTCTCGAACGGCGCTTCCTACGAAGCGTGGGCAGGTCTCTTCTCCAACCAGTGGATGAAGATCATCACGTTCCTCACCATCCTGTCGCTGCTGTATCACGCCTGGATTGGCGTGCGCGACATCTGGATGGACTATGTGAAGCCGATGGCAGTGCGCCTCGTGCTGCAAGTTCTTACGATTCTGTGGCTCGTCGGTTGTGCGGGCTACGCAGCTCAGATTCTCTGGAGGGTGTAATAAATGGTCGCAGTCAAGACAGGATTGCCGCGTCGTCGCTTTGACGTGGTCATCGTCGGGGCGGGCGGCGCTGGGATGCGCGCATCCCTCCAGCTCGCGGAAGCCGGCCTGAATGTCGCCGTGCTCTCCAAGGTTTTCCCGACGCGCTCGCACACCGTGGCGGCGCAGGGTGGCATTGGCGCTTCGCTCGGCAACATGAGCGAGGACAACTGGCACTATCACTTCTACGACACCATCAAGGGTTCCGATTGGCTGGGCGACCAGGACGCAATCGAATTCATGTGCCGTGAAGCCCCCAAGGTCGTCTACGAGCTCGAGCACTTCGGCATGCCGTTCGACCGTAACGCCGACGGCACCATCTACCAACGTCCGTTCGGCGGCCATACGTCGAACTACGGCGAGAAGCCGGTCCAGCGCGCTTGCGCGGCTGCCGACCGTACCGGCCACGCACTGCTGCACACGCTGTACCAGCGTAATGTGCGCGCCAAGACGCATTTCTTCGTCGAGTGGATGGCGCTGGACCTGATCCGCGACGCCGACGGCGACGTGCTGGGCGTGACCGCGCTGGAAATGGAAACCGGCGAGGTCTACATCCTCGAGGCCAAGACCACGCTGTTCGCCACCGGCGGCGCCGGCCGTATCTACGCCGCGTCGACCAATGCCTTCATCAACACCGGTGACGGCCTGGGCATGGCAGCGCGCGCAGGCGTGCCGCTGGAAGACATGGAGTTCTGGCAGTTCCACCCGACCGGCGTGGCCGGCGCGGGCGTGCTGATCACCGAAGGCGTGCGCGGGGAAGGCGGTATCCTGCGTAACAAGGACGGCGAGCGCTTCATGGAGCGCTATGCGCCGACGCTGAAGGATCTGGCGCCGCGCGACTTCGTCTCGCGCTCGATGGACCAGGAAATCAAGGAAGGCCGCGGTTGTGGCCCGAACGGCGACTACGTGCTGCTGGACCTGACGCACGTCGGGGCCGACACCATCATGAAGCGCCTGCCGTCGATCCGCGAGATCGGCGTCAAGTTCGCCAACGTCGACGCGATCAAGGAACCGATCCCGGTGGTGCCGACCATCCATTACCAGATGGGCGGTATCCCGACCAATATCAATGGCCAGGTGGTGGCGCCGAAGAACGGCAACCCCAACGAAGTCATCAACGGTTTCTACGCGATCGGCGAATGCTCCTGCGTGTCGGTGCACGGCGCCAACCGCCTGGGCACCAACTCGCTGCTGGACCTGGTGGTGTTCGGCCGCGCGGCCGGCAACCACATCGCGGCGACCTCGATCAAGCAGAAAGAGCACAAGCCGCTGCCGGCCGATGCTGCCGACCGCGCCATGTCGCGCCTGGCCAAGCTGCAATCGTCGTCGTCGGGCGAATACACCCAGGACGTGGCCAACGACATCCGCAAGAACATGCAGTCGCATGCGGGCGTGTTCCGTACGCAGAAGCTGATGGACGAAGGCGTCGAGCGCATCCTCGAAGTGGCGGAACGTGCTGACAACATCCATCTGAAGGACAAGTCCAAGGTCTTCAACACCGCACTGGTGGAAGCCCTGGAAGTGGCCAACCTGGTGGAAGTGGCCAAGGCCACCATGATTTCGGCAGCTGCCCGCAAGGAATCCCGCGGTGCGCACGCGCACAGCGACTTCCCGAATCGCGACGACGAGAGCTGGCTCAAGCACACGCTGTTCTACAGCGAAGGCAACCGCCTCGACTACAAGCCGGTGAAGATGAACCCGCTGACGGTGGAAAGCGTTCCTCCCAAGGCCCGGACCTTCTAAGCACCGCGTAGGACCCACAGGACCCACAGAAATGAAGCGTATTTTCGAAGTCTACCGCTACGACCCGGACAAGGATGCGGCCCCCCGCATGCAAACGTACGAAGTCGAGCTCGACGGTCATGAGCGCATGCTGCTGGACGCGCTGGTCAAGCTGAAGAAGCTGGACGAAACCATTTCGTTCCGCCGCTCGTGCCGCGAAGGCGTGTGCGGATCGGACGCGATGAACATCAACGGCAAGAACGGTCTGGCCTGCCTGACCAACATGCTCGAGCTGCCGGAACGCATCGTCTTGCGTCCGCTGCCCGGCCTGCCGGTGGTGCGCGACCTGATCGTCGACATGACGCAGTTCTTCAAGCAGTACAACTCGATCAAGCCGTACCTCATCAACGACGAGCCGCCGCCCGAGAAAGAGCGCCTGCAGTCGCCCGAGGAGCGCGACGAGCTGGACGGCCTGTATGAGTGCATCTTGTGCGCAAGCTGCTCGACGTCGTGCCCGTCGTTCTGGTGGAACCCGGATAAGTTCGTCGGCCCGGCCGGCCTGCTGCAAGCCTATCGCTTTATCGCGGACAGCCGCGACCAGGCGACCAGCCAGCGCCTGGACGACCTGAACGACCCGTACCGCCTGTTCCGTTGCCACAGCATCATGAACTGCGTCGACGTTTGCCCGAAGGGGTTGAACCCGACCAAGGCCATCGGCAAGATCAAAGAGCTGATGGTTCGCCGCTCGGTCTGATCCTGCGCGGTTGTTGTAAGCGGCGCGTCAGTCCGGGCTATCAAACTGCATACCCGACCGGCGCGCCGGAAGTAGGTACCTATGACCGAAAGTGTTTCCCCCAGTTTCTCCCACCAGGCCGACCCGCACCGGCGTGCACGACTGCGCTGGCGCGCGCGGCGCGGCCTCCTGGAGAACGACATCATCGTCGAACGTTTTTTCAACCGTTACGAAGAAAGCCTCTCCGACCAGGACGTGGCCTCGCTCTCCGAACTCTTCGAGCTGAGCGACAACGAGTTGATGGACCTGCTTCTTGCGCGCAAGGAGCTGGACGGTGAGCTCGACACGCCCCCGATGCAGCACGTGATTGCCCTGCTGCGTTCGGTCTGAGTTTCGTCAACATTATTAGTCAGCATTAGAAGGAACCGACATGACGCCGTCCGATGTGAAAGCCACGCTATCGTTTTCCGATGGTTCCCCCAGCGTTGAGCTGCCGATTTATACGGGTACCGTTGGCCCCGACGTAATCGATATTCGCAAGCTGTACGGACAAACCGGCAAGTTCACCTATGACCCCGGTTTCATGTCGACGGCTTCGTGCAATTCGAAGATCACCTACATCGACGGGGACAAGGGTGAGCTGCTGTATCGCGGCTACCCGATCGAGCAACTGGCTACCAAGTGCGACCACCTGGAAACCTGTTACCTGCTGCTCAAGGGCGAACTGCCCAATGCCAAGCAGAAGGAAGAATTCGTGGGCGCCGTGATGAACCACACCATGGTTCACGAGCAGATGCAGTTCTTCCTGCGCGGCTTCCGCCGCGATGCCCACCCGATGGCCGTCCTGACGGGCCTGGTGGGCGCCATGAGCGCGTTCTACCACGACGCCATGGACATCGATGATCCGCACCAGCGCGAAATCTCCGCGATCCGCCTGATCGCCAAGATGCCGACCCTGGTCGCCATGGCCTACAAGTACAACATCGGCCAGCCGTACATCTATCCGCAGAACGACCTGTCCTACTCGGGCAACTTCATGCAGATGATGTTCTCCACGCCGTGCGCCCCGTACAAGGTGAACCCGGTGCTCGAGCGCGCGCTCGACCGCATCTTCATCCTGCACGCGGACCACGAGCAGAACGCCTCCACCTCCACGGTGCGCCTGGCTGGCTCCTCGGGTACCAACCCGTTCGCCGCCATCGCCGCCGGCGTGGCTTGCCTGTGGGGCCCGGCCCACGGTGGCGCCAACGAAGCCGCCCTCAAGATGCTTGAGGAAATCGGCAGCGTCGACAACATCACCGAGTTCATCAAGCAGGTCAAGGACAAGAACTCGGGCGTGCGCCTGATGGGCTTTGGCCACCGCGTGTACAAGAACTACGATCCGCGTGCCAAGCTGATGCGCGAAACCTGCTATGAAGTGCTGAACGAACTGGGCCTGCACAACGACCCGCTGTTCAAGCTCGCCATGGAACTGGAAAAGATCGCGCTGGAAGACGAGTACTTCGTCAGCCGCAAGCTGTATCCGAACGTCGACTTCTACTCTGGCATCGTGCAACGCGCACTCGGCATCCCGACGTCGCTGTTCACCTGCATCTTCGCTCTGGCCCGTACCCCGGGCTGGATCTCGCAGTGGGAAGAAATGATCACCGATCCGGAATACAAGATCGGCCGTCCGCGCCAGCTGTTCAACGGCGCGGCAAGCCGCAACGTGCCGGATATGGGCACGCGTTAATGCCCCGGTAAGGCGGCGCTGGCAGTCACGGCGCCGTATGCATCACGAAACGCCCCGGCCATGGCCGGGGCGTTTTTGTTTTTTGCGCGTGCACGTGCACGGATCTGATCCCCCAGCCAAGACGCGAAATGGCTCGCTGGGGCGGCGCAGCAATACCAAACGCATCGGCCTTGCCAAGGCCTTGTCCTCCAAGCTCGCCGGCACTTGTGCGGCGCAAAAGATTTATTGCGTGAAACGTGGCGATAACGCCAATTTCCGACGATTTGTGCTGTGTTACTACCATTAAGATCCTCATTTGTTGTGCAAATGTGCCATCCGGCGCGGAATTTGACCCTATAATGCGGGCTGCTTTGCCGACAGCAGCCGGGCCACCCTTCCGGACTGCGTTGAGGCGAGCGGGGCAGGCGAATCACCTGCGCAATAGAGAACGCATCAACGTTGTCTTTCCGAACCAAGGTCTTCCGTTGCATGGATTGCATAGGAGGGCTGACACATGCCGGGCCCCGCACACGCTTCATTTCTTGCAGGCCCGTCTTCCGCGTCTCGGGCGTCTTTTCCAGGTTTTAGCTCGCGGGTGTTGTTCGATTGCGCAGGTCATGCCGTCTCAGCCCATGACCCAACCATAATCGAGGAGCTCCTGAATGACGCTGTCCCGTCTTACGTCCATCTCCCTGGCCACGGCCCTGTGCGCTTTCGGCGCCGCTGCCAACGCTGAAACCGTCAAGATTGCCATTGCCGGCCCCATGAGTGGCTCCGTCGCCCAGTACGGCGACATGGTCAAGGCTGGTGCGCTGACTGCCATCGAGCAGATCAATGCCGCCGGCGGTGCGGGCGGCAACAAGTTCGAAGTGGTGATGATGGACGACGCCTGCGAACCGAAGCAGGCCGTGGCGGTAGCCAACAAGATCGTCAGCCAGAAGATCCATTACGTGATCGGCCACGTGTGCTCGGGCTCGACCATCCCGGCTTCGGACATCTACGAGAACGAAGGCATCGTCATGGTGACGCCGTCGGCCACCGCGCCGCAGCTGACCGAAAACAAGAAGCGCAAATTCATCTTCCGCACCATCGGCCGCGACGACCAGCAAGGCCCGGCTGCTGCCCAGTACATCATCACCAAGATCAAGCCCAAGAAGGTCGCGATCCTGCACGACAAGCAGTCGTACGGCCAGGGCATTGCCTCGTCGGTGAAGAAGGACCTGGAAGCCGCCAAGATCCCCGTGGCTGTGTTCGAAGGCGTGAACGCCGGCGATTCGGACTACTCCGCCGTCATTACCAAGCTCAAGTCGCAAGGCGTGGACTTCGTCTACTTCGGCGGCTATCACCCGGAAATGGGCCTGCTGCTGCGCCAGGCGCGCGAGCAGGGCGTCAAGGCGACCTTCATGGGTCCTGAAGGCGTGGGCAACAAGGACGTGACGGCCATCGCCGGCGCGTCTTCGGAAGGCATGCTGGTCACGTTGCCGGCCGACTTCTCCGCCGATCCGTCCAACGCCGCGCTGGTCAAGGCCTTCGCCGACAAGAAGCGTGACGCCAACGGTCCGTTCCAGATGCCGGCCTACGCCGCGGTCCAGATCATTGGCGACGCCATCGCCGGCGCCAAGAGCACCGATCCGACCAAGGTTGCCGCGTACATGCACAAGAACGCCTTCCAGACTCCGATCGGCAAGGTCGAGTACGACGCGCAGGGCGACCTGAAGTCGTTCAAGTTCGTTGTGTTTACCTGGCACAAGGACGCCACCAAGACCGCTGCCAACTAAGCCGCACATTGGCTTTGCGCGCCCCGCTCATGGCTTGAGCGGGGCGTTTTGGTATCGGGGTCCGGTTGCCCGGCCGGCGCGGTTTATCCGCCGCGCCCGGGGCCTGGGCATATCCGGCATTACGGAGCCGGCCCGGCGCTTGCGCACCTCCTGCAACGCCGGCGTCTCCAGCTTCAAAGTTATGGGGCTTCCCGCATGAACGAGTTCCTTCCACAGTTTACCCAGCAGCTGGTCAATGGCCTGACGCTGGGTGCGATCTATGCGCTGATCGCCATTGGCTACACCATGGTCTACGGCATCATCGGCATGATCAATTTTGCCCACGGCGAGATCTATATGATCGGCGCCTACGTGGGCCTGGTGACGCTCACCGCCATCGGCGCGAGCGCGGGCTATCCGCTGCCGCTGGTGCTGGGCGCCGCCTTGCTGGTGTCCGTCCTGGTCACCGGTTTGTATGGTTTTGCCGTGGAGCGCGTGGCCTACCGGCCCCTGCGCGGCGGTCCGCGGCTGGTGCCGCTGATCTCCGCCATCGGCATGTCGATCTTCCTGCAGAACTATGTGCAGATCGGGCAGGGCGCGCGCGACATGTCCGTGCCGGTGCTGATCTCCGGCGCCATCGAGTTCCAGATGGGCAGCGATTTCACCGTGACCGTACCGTATTCGCGCCTGCTGATCGTGGGCGTGACGCTGGTGCTGATGCTCGCGCTGACGCTGTTCATCGGCCACTCGCGCATGGGCCGCGCCTGCCGTGCCTGCGCCGAGGACATGCGCATGGCCAACCTGCTCGGCATCGACACCAACCGCGTGATCTCCTTCACCTTCGTGCTGGGCGCGATGCTGGCCGCGGTGGGCGGCGTGCTGATCGGCCTGACCATCGGCAAGCTCAACCCGTATATCGGCTTCGTGGCCGGCATCAAGGCCTTCACCGCGGCCGTGCTGGGCGGCATCGGCAGCATCCCGGGCGCCATGCTCGGCGGCGTGCTGCTGGGCCTGGCCGAGACCTTTGCTTCCGGCTATATGCCGGCCGAGTACAAGGACGTGGTGGCGTTCGGCCTGCTGGTGCTGATCCTGCTGTTCCGCCCGACCGGGCTGCTGGGCAAGCCTGACGTTGAAAAGGTGTGAGGACGCTATGACACAAGCTATTTCTACGCCAATCAGTTTGGCGCAGGGCGCGCCGGCAGGGCAGAACCTGAAGAACGCCATCGTCGCGGCCGTGATGACGGCCATCCTGACCATTCCCGTGCTGGGGCTGCAGTTGAAGCTCGATGGCTACAAGGTCGTGCTCGAGCCGCACTGGAAGCCGGTGTGGCTGGCGGTGGGTGCGGTCTTCCTGTTCCAGCTCTTCAAGCCGCTGTTCCAGCGCGCCACGGCCGGCGTCAAGGTGCCGAGCCTGCCCGCGCTGGGCGCGACCCAGCAGCGCAAGGTGATCTGGCTGCTGCTGGCGGTTGGCCTGGTGTTCCCGTTCTTCGGCTCGCGCGGCGCGGTGGACGTGGCCACGCTGGCGCTGATCTACGTGATCCTGGGCCTCGGCCTGAATATCGTGGTGGGCTATGCCGGCCTGCTCGACCTGGGCTACGTCGGCTTCTACGCGGTTGGCGGCTACACCTACGCGCTGCTCAACCAATACTTCGGGCTGACCTTCTGGGAGTGCCTGCCGATCGCCGCCGGCATGTCGGCGCTGTTCGGCTTCGTGCTGGGTTTTCCGGTGCTGAGGCTGCGCGGCGACTACCTGGCCATCGTCACGCTGGGCTTCGGCGAGATCATCCGCCTGCTGCTCAACAACCTGACCGGCCTCACCGGTGGACCGGATGGCGTGTCGGGCATCCCGAAGCCGACCGTGTTCGGCATCGAGATGGCGCGCAGTTCGAGCGTGGAAGGCGTCAAGACCTTTCATGAGTTGCTGGGCTGGGACTACAGCGGCGAGCACATGGTGATCTTCCTCTACCTGCTGGCGCTGCTGCTGGTGGGCTTCACGCTGTTCGTCACCAGCCGGCTGATCCGCATGCCGATGGGCCGCGCATGGGAAGCCCTGCGCGAGGATGAAATCGCCTGCCGGTCGCTGGGCTTGAACCCGACCCGCATCAAGCTGTCGGCGTTCACGCTGGGCGCGGCCTTCGCCGGCCTGGGCGGCGCGTTCTTCGCCGCGCGCCAGGGCCTGGTCAATCCCGAATCGTTCACCTTTATCGAGTCCGCGCTGATCCTGGCGGTGGTGGTGCTGGGCGGCATGGGCTCGCAGCTGGGCGTGATCCTGGCCGCTATCCTGCTGACCGCGCTGCCGGAAATGGCGCGCGGCTTCGCCGAGTACCGCATGCTGATTTTCGGCCTGGTGATGGTGCTGATGATGATGTGGCGTCCGCAGGGCCTGCTGCCCGCGAGCCGCCCCCATGTGGAGTTGCCGCAATGAGCCAAGTTCAATCAGCGGAACTGCTGAAAGTCTCCGGCCTGCAGATGCGCTTCGGCGGCCTGCTGGCGGTCGACGGCATCGATTTCGATGTGCGCCGCGATGAGGTCTTCGCCATCATCGGCCCCAACGGCGCGGGCAAGACCACGGTGTTCAATTGCGTGGGCGGCTTTTATAAGCCCACCGCCGGCGAGGTCATGCTGGACGGGCATTCGATCGCCCGCCTGCCGAGCCACCAGGTGGCGCGCCGTGGCCTGGTGCGCACGTTCCAGAACATCCGCTTGTTCAAGCAACTGACGGTGGTCGAGAACCTGCTGGTGGCGCAACACCTGCAGGTACGCTCCGGGCTGCTGCGCGGGCTGTTTGCCACGCCGGCCTACCGCCGTGCCGAGCGCGAGGCGCTGGAGCGTGCCGCGCTGTGGCTCGAGCGCATGGGGCTGCGTGGCGTGGCCAACCGCGAGGCGGGCACGCTGTCGTATGGCCACCAGCGCCGGCTGGAAATCGCGCGCTGCATGATCACCAATCCGCGCCTGCTGATGCTTGACGAGCCGGCTGCCGGCCTCAACCCGCAGGAAAAGGTCGAGCTGTCGCAGCTGATCGACCAGTTGCGGCGCGAGCACAAGATCTCGGTGCTGCTGATCGAGCACGACATGAGTCTGGTGATGGGCGTGTCCGACCGCATCCTGGTGATGGAACACGGCCGCCCGATCCTGGTCGGCAAACCGGCCGAAGTGCGCAACGACCCGCGCGTGATCAAGGCTTACCTGGGAGAGGACTGATGCTGAAGCTGGAACAAGTCCATACCCATTACGGCGCGATCGAAGCGCTGTCTGGCGTATCGATTGAGGTGAACAAGGGCGAGATCGTCACGCTGATCGGCAGCAACGGCGCTGGCAAGACCACGCTGATGATGACCGTGTGCGGCTCGCCGCGCGCGTCGAGCGGGCGCGTGATGTTTGAAGGGCAGGACATCACGCGCCGTCCCACGCACGAGATCATGCGCCTCGGCATGGCGATCTCGCCGGAGGGGCGGCGCGTGTTTCCCAGCCTGACGGTGCTGGACAACCTGAAGATGGGCGCCTTCTTCGGCAAGCGCGACGAGATCGAGGCGGGCGTCGAGCACGTCTATAAGCTCTTCCCACGGCTCAAGCAGCGCTCCACGCAACGCGCCGGCACCATGTCCGGCGGCGAGCAGCAGATGCTGGCCATCGGCCGCGCACTGATGAGCCGGCCCCGCCTGCTGTTGCTGGACGAGCCGACGCTCGGCCTGGCACCGCTGGTGATCGCACAGATCTTCGACATCATCCGGACCATTCGTGACGAGGGCGTCACAGTGTTCCTGGTCGAGCAGAACGCCAACAAGGCGCTGGGCGTGGCGGATCGCGGCTATGTGCTGGAGACGGGGCGCGTGGTGCTGGCGGACACCGGCGCCAATCTGCTGGCCAACGACCGCATCAAGAGCGCTTACCTGGGCGGTTGAGCCCAGTTTTTCTCCCGCTCACCCGCCTGGCGGGCGAGCGGGAGAAGACCCTCGCCATTCCCCCTTTTCGCCATCGGCGAAATCCCCCTTTCGCCAATCACATTACATTTCCGCCGCCGCGCAGGCCGGCCACGGCCCGGTCGCGCGCTATCGCTGTGGCATAATCGATTGTGAAGTCAAGCATCGCAGCAAGCCGCATTTCGTTGCCCGCGTTCCTGCGAAAAATCCCCCAAACTACCGCGCGACGCCGCCAACCGTGCTGTACCAAACGGTCCCGGCCCGCCCCCCCTGCATCATGGCCAAGACGCTTTACGACAAACTTTGGGATGACCACACCGTGCACGTCGAGGATGACGGCACCACGATGCTGTACATCGATCGCCATCTGCTGCACGAAGTCACCAGCCCGCAGGCGTTCGAAGGCCTGAAGCTGGCGCAGCGCCCGGTCTGGCGCATCAGCGCCAACCTGGCGGTGTCGGACCACAACGTGCCGACCACGGATCGTAGCCAGGGCATTGCCGATCCGGTGTCGAAGCTGCAGGTGGATACGCTGGATAACAACTGCGACGCGTACGGCATCACCCAGTTCAAGATGAACGACCTGCGCCAGGGCATCGTGCACGTGATCGGGCCGGAGCAGGGCGCTACGCTGCCGGGCATGACGGTGGTCTGCGGCGATTCGCATACCAGCACGCACGGCGCGTTTGGCGCGCTGGCGCACGGCATCGGCACCTCCGAGGTGGAGCACGTGCTGGCCACGCAGACGTTGCTGGGCAAGAAGGCCAAGAACATGCTGGTGCGCGTGGAAGGCAAGCTGCCGCGCGGATGCACCGCCAAGGACATCGTGCTGGCGGTGATCGGCAAGATCGGCACCGCGGGCGGCACCGGCTACACCATCGAGTTCGCCGGCTCGGCCATTCGCGACCTGAGCATGGAAGGGCGCATGACGGTGTGCAACATGGCCATCGAGGCGGGCGCGCGCGCTGGCCTGGTGGCGGTGGACGATGTCACGCTCGAGTACGTCAAGGGCCGCCCGTTCTCGCCGCAGGGCGTGGAGTGGGAGCAGGCCGTGGGCTACTGGCGCACGCTGCATTCGGACGCCGGTGCGCATTTCGACCAGGTGGTCGAGCTGCGCGCGGAAGAGGTCCGTCCGCAGGTGACCTGGGGCACCTCGCCCGAGATGGTGGTCAGCATCGAGGACCGCGTGCCGGATCCCGAGAAGGAAAAAGACCCGAACAAGCGCAACGCCATGGAGCGCGCGCTCGAGTACATGGGCCTGCAGCCCAACGTGCCGGTGGACAGCATCAAGATCGACAAGGTCTTTATCGGTTCCTGCACCAACTCCCGCATCGAGGACATGCGCGCCGCTGCGTGGGTCGTGCAGAAGCTGGGGCGGCGCGTGGCGTCCAACGTGAAGCTGGCGATGGTGGTGCCGGGCTCGGGCCTGGTCAAGGAGCAAGCCGAGCGTGAAGGGCTGGACAAGGTCTTCAAGGCCGCGGGTTTTGAGTGGCGTGAGCCAGGCTGCTCGATGTGCCTGGCCATGAATGCCGACCGCCTGGAGGCGGGCGAGCGCTGCGCGTCGACTTCGAACCGCAACTTCGAAGGGCGCCAGGGCGCCGGTGGCCGGACTCACCTGGTGAGCCCGGCGATGGCCGCCGCGGCCGCCATCGAAGGCCACTTCGTCGATATCCGCCAGCTCAGCTAATTCGCGCAGGCTCATCATGAAACAAGCCCTGATTGTGTTGCTCGCATGCCTGGGCATGCTGCAACTGGCCGGCTGCCATACGATGGCCGGCCTTGGCAAGGACACACAGGCCGCAGGCCGCTCGCTCGAAAGCGCGGCAAAGAAGTAAGGAACCGACCATGGACAAGTTCACTGTACACAGCGGGCTCACGGTGCCGCTGGACCGCGAGAACGTCGACACCGACGCCATCATCCCCAAGCAATTCCTCAAGTCGATCAAGCGCACCGGCTTTGGCCCGAACCTGTTCGACGAATGGCGCTACAAGGATGTGGGCCAGCCCGGGCAAGACAACAGCCTCCGCCCGCTGAACCCGGACTTCGTGCTCAACCAGCCGCGTTACCAGGGCGGCTCGATCTTGCTGGCCCGCCGCAACTTCGGCTGCGGCAGCTCGCGCGAGCACGCGCCCTGGGCGCTGACGCAATATGGCTTTCGCGCCGTGATCGCGCCGAGCTTTGCCGACATCTTCTTCAACAACTGCTACAAGAACGGCCTGCTGCCGGTGGTGCTGACCGAGTTGCAGGTCGACCACATCTTCAACGAGACCAATGCGTTCAACGGCTACAAGCTGACCATCGATCTCGATAAGCAACTGGTGGTCACGCCGGGCGGCAACAGCTACCCGTTCGACATCGCGCCGTTCCGCAAGTACTGCATGCTCAACGGCTTTGACGATATCGGCCTGTCCCTGCGCCATGCCGACAAGATCAAGGCGTATGAGGCCGAGCGCGTGGCCAGGATGCCGTGGCTGAACAACCGCGTGGTCGGCTGAGGCCGGCTGGTAAGCTGAGACGCTGAGACAAAACAAGGAAGACAAAGCATGAAAATCGCAGTCCTGCCGGGTGACGGCATCGGTCCCGAGATCATCGCGGAGGCCGTCAAGGTCCTGAACGCGCTCGACGAAAAATTCGAGATGGAAACCGCCCCGGTGGGCGGCGCCGGCTACGAGGCCAGCGGCCATCCGCTGCCCGACGCCACGCTCAAGCTGGCCCAGGAAGCCGACGCCATCCTGTTCGGCGCCGTGGGCGACTGGAAGTACGACAAGCTGGATCGCCCGCTGCGTCCCGAGCAGGCCATCCTCGGCCTGCGCAAGCACCTGCAGCTGTTCGCCAACTTCCGTCCGGCGATCTGCTATCCGGAACTGACTGGTGCGTCCAGCTTGAAGCCCGAGCTGGTGGCCGGCCTGGACATCCTGATCGTGCGCGAGCTGAACGGCGACATCTACTTTGGCCAGCCGCGCGGCATGCGCGAAGCCCCGGACGGTCCTTTCAAGGGCGCACGCGAAGGCTTCGATACCATGCGCTACAGCGAGCCGGAAATCCGCCGCATCGCCCACGTGGCCTTCCAGGCCGCGGCCAAGCGCGGCAAGAGGCTGTGCAGCGTGGACAAGGCCAACGTGCTCGAGACTTTCCAGTTCTGGAAGGACGTCGTGATCGACGTGCACAAGGAATACCCGGAAGTCGAGCTGTCGCACATGTACGTGGACAACGCGGCCATGCAGCTGGTCAAGGCGCCCAAGAGCTTCGACGTGATCGTCACCGGCAATATGTTCGGCGACATCCTGTCGGACGAGGCTGCCATGCTGACGGGTTCGATCGGCATGCTGCCGTCGGCTTCGCTGGACGCCAACAACAAGGGCCTGTACGAACCGTCGCACGGCTCCGCTCCGGACATCGCGGGCAAGGGCGTGGCCAATCCGCTGGCCACCATCCTGTCGGCGGCGATGATGCTGCGCTTCTCGCTGAACCGCGCCGAACAGGCCGACCGCATCGAGAACGCCGTCAAGAAGGTGCTGGCCCAGGGCTATCGCACCGGCGACATCCTGACGCCGGGCTGCAAGCAAGTCGGCACGCGTGAAATGGGCGAGGCCGTGCTCGCGGCCCTGTAAGCCGCATTAAAGTTAAAAAGGCGCCGCATGCGGCGCCTTTTCTTTCATTTGTCCCCGATTTCCCCCGTGTGGCAGCGCCGCAAAATCGTGTAGACTTCGCGAATGGTCCGAATCTTCCAGTCCCCCTCGACTGCCATCGCCGCCCCGGTTGCTACCCGCAGCCCGGTTGGCCTGGGTTCGCACGGCCACCCGCTTACCGCAACGACGATTAAAACCATTACTACCAAAACGATCGGCTAGATCGTTCGTCGTGCCTGCTCGTCTTCCCCGCGCAGTCACGTCGGGCGAGGAAAGCGCGGGGAAGTTCAAATCACATCCGAGGTTAGTCATGATTGTAGGTCTCGTCGGCTGGCGAGGAATGGTCGGCAGCGTCCTGATGCAACGCATGCAGGAAGAGCGCGATTTCGACCATATCGAGCCCGTATTCTTCAGCACGTCCAACGCTGGCGGCCAGGCTCCGGCCATGGCCAAGAATGAAACCAAGCTCAAGGATGCGAACGACATCGAAGCGCTGAAGAAGTGCGACGTTGTCCTCACCGCCCAGGGCGGTGACTACACCAACGAGATTTTCCCGCAGCTGCGCGCAGCTGGCTGGAAGGGCTACTGGATCGACGCGGCGTCCTCGCTGCGGATGAAGGACGATGCCATCATCGTGCTGGATCCGGTCAACCTTGGTGTCATCAAGGACGCACTCACGAAGGGCGTCAAGAATTTCATCGGCGGCAACTGCACGGTCAGCTGCATGATGATGGGCCTGGGCGGCCTGTTCCAGCACGACCTGATCGACTGGATGACGTCCATGACCTACCAGGCTGCTTCGGGCGGTGGCGCGCAGCACATGCGCGAGCTGCTGACGCAGTTCGGCACGCTCAACGCGTCGGTCAAGTCGCTGCTGGATAACCCGGCATCGGCCATCCTGGAAATCGACCGCACCATCCTGGCGACCCAGCACGGCCTGTCCGCGGACGAAACCAAGCAGTTCGGCGTGCCGCTCGCTGGCAACCTGATTCCCTGGATCGACAAGGACCTGGGCAACGGCGTGTCGAAGGAAGAATGGAAGGCCGGCGCCGAGACCAACAAGATCCTGGGTCGCGGCGAAGGCTTCCTGGGCGCGACCGGCGCTGCGCCGATCGCCGTGGACGGCCTGTGCGTGCGCATTGGCGCCATGCGCTGCCATTCGCAGGCGCTGACCATCAAGCTGCGCCGCGACGTGCCGCTCGATGAGATCGAAGCCATGCTGGCCGAAAACAACCAGTGGGCCAAGGTGGTGCCGAATACCCGTGAGGCCAGCATGACCGACCTCACGCCGGCCGCCGTGACCGGCACCCTGACCATTCCGGTGGGACGCCTGCGCAAGATGCAGATGGGCGGAGAATACCTCTCGGCCTTCACCGTCGGCGACCAGCTGCTGTGGGGCGCCGCCGAGCCCCTGCGTCGTATGCTGCGCATCCTGATCGAAGCCTGAGCCAGGGACTTGCTCCCAAGCAGCGCTTGAGTCATGTCTTGGTCCATGTCTTGAGGCTCCGCGCAAGGCCTCCGTGGTTCCGTTGCAGCAAGGCAACAGAAACCACGGGCTTTGATAACAACGCCGCGCCTGTGCGCGGCGTTGTCACGCCCAGCCGCCTATTTTTCCCGGTGTTGCGTCACAATACAGGCGGCATATGCCGGGCTGCGGGGCGGTCATCCGCACGTCCGTACAAGTTGGCGCGGGGCTCAGTCGGGACGCTAACTTGCTGCGCTAAACCATTGATGTTAAGTTAATTTCACTACTAGAACACAACGGAGCACAAGGTGAGTGTGAGCCAACATCGCCGGAAAGATGCGCCTACCGCCCGCCAGCGCTGGTCAACGCTGGCCTTCACGGCACTCGGTTTGCTGCTCGCGCAGCCGGCCGCGTATGCCGCGGGGTTCGGGCAATTGCGGGTACAGTCGAATCTGGGTCAGCCGCTGCAAGCGGAAATCGATATTAGCGGCGTCAGTGCGGAAGAAGCGGACGGCCTGGCCGTCAAGCTGGCGTCGCCCGATGCATATGCCAAGGCCGGCCTGACATATCTGCCTGCGGTCAGCAGCCTGCGGCTGCAGGTCGAGCGCCGCCCCAATGGGAGCTATGTGGCACGGGTCCGGTCAACCCAGCCGCTCAGCGAGCCCTTTGTCGACATCCTGGTTGACATGACATGGGCGAGCGGCAAGGTGTCGCGCGCGTATACCTTCCTGCTGGATCCGGCAGGAGCCAAGCCTTCCAACCAGACATTCTCGCCAACCACCGTAGTGCAGGCGGGCACGCCCGACGAATCGGGCGCCACCAGCCCGGCGGCGCCCGCGCCAAGCGCCGCGCCCGTGCCCGCGCCGTCGGTGCAGGCTCCGCCTCCCGTGGCGGCCAGCCCGGCGCCACGGCCCCAGGCCAAGGCTCCAGCGCCGCGTGCGCACCGCGCCGCCACGCAGGCTTCGGCGGACGGTGCTGCCGCGGCTGGCGGCACCTACACCGTGCAGCGAGGCGACAACCTCTCCGCCATTGCCGGCGAGGCGTCCCAGGGACAGGATTCGGTATCGCTGGACCAGATGCTGGTCGCGCTTTATCGCAACAATCCGAACGCCTTCGTTGGCGGCAATATGAACCGCCTAAAGGCGGGCGCCGTGCTCAAGGTGCCTAGCCAGCAAGAGGCGCAATCGGTCACGCCCCGCGCGGCACGCCGCGAAGTGGTGGCGCGCACGCAGGGCTTCGACGCTTACCGCAGCCGCCTGGCTACGGCGGCGGCGGGGCGCTCGGTCGAGGCCGGTAGTGGCCGCGAACAGTCGGGCAACGTCACCGCGCGCGTGCAGGAACAGGCCGCCCCGGCCGCCGGCCCACGCGACGAGCTCAAGCTCAGCAAGCCCGATCGTGCCAGCCAAGCTGCTGCCGCTGCGGCAACCGAAGCCACTATCGCCAAGGAGCGCCAACTCAAGGAGGCCGAGGCACGCCTCGCGCAGCTTGAGAAGAACGTGACCGACATGCAGCGGCTGGTCGAGCTGAAGAACGCCGAGATCGCCAAGCTGGCCCAGGTGCAGAAGGGGGCGGGCAAGGACTCGGCCGCCGCACCTGCAGCTCCCGCCGCCGCACCTGCCGTGGTTCCGGCTGAGGCCGCTAAGGCCGACGCTGCCGCGCCGGCCCCGGCAACGGCCAGCGCTGGCACCAGCGCGGCCACGGCCGCCGCGGCAGCGGCGCCGCTCGCAGCATCCCCGGCGTCCGCGCCTGCGGCCACCGCTGACGCCAGTAGTGCTGGCACGAATGCCGCGGACGCCACCGTTGCGGCTGCCGCCAGGCCTGCTGCCGCTTCCGCGCCTGCCGCCAAGCGCCCGCCGGTCGTGACGCAGCCCGCGCCGGTGGCCCAGCCGTCCTTCATCGAAGACCTGCTTGCCAATCCGATGCTGCTGCCAGGCGGCGGACTCTTGATTGCCCTGCTGGGCGGCTACGCGATCTATCGCCGGCGCCAGCAACAGAAGACCAGCGACAGCGCGGCCTTCGGGGACAGCATCCTGTCGCAGGAAAGCACCGTCATGGCCGGCGGCAATTCGCTGTTCGGCACCGCGGGCGGGCAGAGCGTGGACACCTCGCAGCACAGCGTGTTCGGAGCGGATTTCCGCATTGGCAACAATGCCGCGGAAGCCAACGAGGTCGATCCGATCGCCGAGGCCGATGTCTATATCGCCTACGGGCGCGATGTGCAGGCCGAGGAAATCCTGCGCGAAGCCTTGCAGCAAAACCCTGAGCGCCAGGCGATCCGCCTCAAGCTCATGGAGATTTACAACACTCGTCAGGATGTGGAAGGTTTTCGCGTGATTGCAGAAGAAATGTTCGCCCAGACTGGAGGACACGGGGCGGAGTGGACACAGGCAGCGGAGATGGGGCGTAGCCTCGATCCGAACAATGCCTTGTACTTGAATGTGGCGCCCGATGTCGCGTCGGTTGACACCACTACCTTGCCGGCCGATCAGTGGCGCACCCACGATCCGTCGCAAGACCTGGCGGCGGCACCGCGTGAAACCCCGCTGGCGGACCTGGCAGACTTCGCGCTGCCGCTGGATGGGTTCCCCGCGCCGGCAGCCGGTGCGCCGATCACCGCGCCCGAGTCCGCCTCGCGCGTGTTCGGCAATGGCGAGGCGGCGCCTTCGGCGCTAGCCGCGCGCCTGGACGATGGCCTTGGCCTGGATCTGCCCGAGGCCGATGCCATCGGTGCTCATGACGGTCATGACGACATCCCGGCGCTGGATACGCCTACGCGTAGCCGTCCGCTCGACTTCGACATGTCCGGCATCTCGCTGGACCTCAGTCCGGCGGGCCATGCCGACGCGCGTGCCGACAGCCCGGCGCAAGTGCATGACGAGGCACGTTCCTCGTTCGGCTCGTCCCTGCCGGCGCCGACCATGCTGCGCGACGGCAAGCTGTCCGAGCCGATCGATCTGTCCCGCGTGAGTGCGGAAAGCGGGCTCGACACGGCGCGCGGCATCTCGCCGAGCACGTTGTCGGCCGACTCCGCCGATGGTGGCCGCGACATGCAGATCAAGTTCGACCTGGCCCGCGCCTATATCGAGATCGGCGACAAGGAAGGCGCGCGGGAATTGCTGCAGGAAGTGGTGGAGCAGTCGCAGGACCCGCTGCTGACCGAAGCCAAGACTTTGCTGCGGGACGTGGCCTGACAGCCAAGCTGTAGAATGGCGGGCTGTGCGCAAGCGATGCGCCCGGCAGCTCGCCACCAATGCGCCGGGAGCGTGGCTCCCGGCGCATTTGTTTTTTTGCGAGCCGGCAGCCGGGCGATCCTCATCGGCGCCGCGCCGTTTTCGCTAGCTCCCGTTGATCGTCAATTTCCGTCGTCAATTTCCGCCCCATGACCCGCATTGCCCTCGGCCTCCACTATGACGGCGCCGCCTTCTCCGGCTGGCAGTCGCAACCGCACCGCAATACGGTGCAGGACCGGCTCGAGGACGCCATCGCGCAGTTCGCCGGCAGCCGGGTGCCGACCACGGTGGCGGGCCGCACCGATACCGGCGTGCACGCGCTCGGCCAGGTGATCCACATCGACACCGAGCTGACGCGCGAACCGTTTTCCTGGGTGCGCGGCGTCAACGCCTTCCTGCCGCCCAGCATCTCGCTGCAATGGGCAAAGCCGGTGGACGACAGCTTCCATGCGCGTTTCCTGGCCTTCGAGCGCATGTATTACTACGCGCTCTACGTGGGGCCGCACCGTGTGCCGCTGGTGCACGGCAGGGCGGGCTACCTGATGCTGCCGCCAGGCAAGGGCCTGGACGTCGACGCCATGCGCACGGCCGCGGGCTGCCTGCTGGGCGAGCACGATTTCTCGGCCTTTCGCGCCGCCGAGTGCCAGGCGAAGTCGCCGGTCAAGACCATGTACGACATCACCTTGAAGGCCGACGGCGACTGGTTGTTCGTGCGCTTTCGCGCCAGCGCCTTCCTGCACCACATGGTGCGTAACCTGATGGGTTGCCTGGTGGCGGTAGGGCGGGGGCGCAACCCGCCGGAGTGGCTGGCCGAAGTGCTGGCAGGGCGCAACCGCGCCAAGGCAGCGCCCACTTTCATGCCCGACGGCCTTTACCTGGCCGGGGTGAAGTATCCTGAGCAGTACCAGATCCCGGTCGCCGAGACGGCCGCCAGCCTGTTTCATGGAGTGTTTGCCAATGACCCAGTTGCCTGAAGCAGGCAGCGCGCCGCGCCGCACCCGCATCAAGATCTGCGGGCTGACGCGCGAGGACGATGTCCGCGCCGCGGTCGATGCCGGCGCCGACGCGATCGGCCTGGTGCTCTATCCGGGCAGCCCGCGCTTTGTCGAGGTGGCACGCGCCGCAGCGCTGGCCGAAGCCGCCGGCCCCTTCGTGTCGGTGGTGGGCCTGTTCGTCAATGCCGAGGCCGATCATATTGCCCATGTGGTGGAGCGTGTGCCGCTTACGCTACTGCAATTCCACGGCGACGAGCGCCCCGAGGACTGCGCCCTGGTGGCCCAGCGCTGCCGGCTGCCGTTTCTGCGTGCGGCACGCGTGCAGCCGGGCCTCGATTTGGTAGAATTCGCGGATCTGCATCGTGATGCCGCTGCCTTGCTGCTTGATGCCTTCGTCGAAGGCTACGGCGGTGGCGGGCACGTCTTCGACTGGACCCTGATACCCCCGGCATGGCTTCCGCCCACCCACAACCCGACCGCAAGCGCCGCTCCTCGGATCGTTTTGAGTGGTGGGTTGAACGCGCAAAACGTCGCTGGCGCGATTGAGCGCGTGCGGCCCTACGCTGTCGATGTAAGCAGCGGCGTGGAGGCTGCCAAAGGCGTGAAAGACCACGCCAGGATTGCCGCCTTCGTGCGCGCGGTGCGCAGCGCGGATGCCGGGTGAGTCAAGTCGCCGTCCAGGCGCTCGGCCTCCCGCATATCCCCCGCAAACCGCACCTGCCCCGCGCACGACCCTAACGTCATCGGGCCCCTGCCAGAACGGCAAGGGCCCTGTTCAGAAGAGCTGACTCATGTACGACCTGCCCGATTCCCGTGGCCATTTCGGCCCCTATGGTGGTTCCTTTGTATCCGAGACCCTGGTGCACGCGCTGGACGAACTGCGCGAAGCCTATGCGCACTTCCAGAAGGATCCTGAGTTCGACGCGGAGTACCGCCGCGAGCTGAAGCATTTCGTCGGCCGCCCCTCGCCGATCTATCACGCACAGCGCTGGAGCGAGATGCTCGGCGGCGCGCAGATCTATCTCAAGCGCGAAGACCTCAACCACACCGGTGCCCACAAGATCAATAACGTGATCGGCCAGGCACTGCTGGCCAAGCGCATGGGCAAGCCGCGCGTGATCGCCGAGACCGGCGCCGGCCAGCACGGCGTGGCCACCGCGACCATCGCCGCGCGTTTCGGCATGGAGTGCGTGGTCTACATGGGCTCGGAAGACGTCAAGCGCCAGGCTGCCAACGTCTACCGCATGAAGCTGCTGGGTGCCACCGTGGTGCCGGTGGAAAGCGGCTCCAAGACCCTCAAGGACGCGCTCAATGAAGCCATGCGCGACTGGGTCACCAACGTCGAGAACACCTTCTACATCATCGGCACCGTGGCCGGCCCGCATCCTTACCCGATGATGGTGCGCGACTTCCAGTGCGTGATCGGCGAAGAGGCCAAGGTGCAGATGCCGGAAATGACGGGCCGCCAGCCCGATGCCGTGATCGCCTGCGTGGGCGGTGGCTCCAATGCCATGGGCATCTTCTATCCGTACATCGAGCACAAGGATGTGCGCCTGATCGGCGTGGAAGCCGCTGGCGACGGCCTGGAAACCGGCCGCCACGCCGCCGCGCTGATCGGCGGCACGCCGGGCGTGCTGCATGGCAACCGCACCTACCTGCTGCAGGACGCCAACGGCCAGATCATCGAGACCCATTCGATCTCCGCCGGCCTGGACTATCCCGGCGTCGGCCCCGAGCACGCATGGCTCAAGGATATCGGCCGCGCCGAGTATGTCCCGATCACCGATGAGGAAGCGCTGAAGGCTTTCCACGACTGTTGCCGCATCGAAGGGATCATCCCGGCGCTGGAGTCCAGCCACGCCATCGCCTACGCGTGCAAGCTCGCGCCCACGCTGCCCAAGGACAAGCTGCTGCTGGTGAACCTGTCCGGCCGTGGCGACAAGGACATGCACACCGTGGCCGAGCGTTCGGGGCTGACCCTCTGATGCGCGACTTTCTCCCGCCGGGCGCCGCTGAAGGCGGCGCCCCGTCCGCGCCCATCGCCGCACCGCAACTGACGCTTTACCAGGAAGACGTGCTGGAGGGCATCAAGCGCATAGCCGACGGCTCCATCGACCTGATCGTGGCTGATCCGCCCTATGGCCTGGGCAAGGACTACGGCAATGACTCCGATCGCCTGTCCGGGGACGCCTACCTGGAATGGTCCGCGAGCTGGATCGATGCGGTGGTGCCCAAGCTGGCGCCGCGCGCCTCGCTCTATCTGTTCTGCACCTGGCAATACTCGCCGGAGCTGTTCGTGATGCTCAAGCAGCGCCTGACCATGATCAACGAGATCATCTGGGACCGGCGCGTGCCTAGCATGGGCGGCACCACGCGCAAGTATTCCTCGGTGCACGACAACATCGGCTTTTTTGCCCGGGCCCGCGACTACTACTTCGACCTCGACCCGGTGCGCGTGCCGTACGACGCCGAGACCAAGAAGGCGCGCAGCCGTCCGCGCTTCGAGGGCAAGAAGTGGCTGGAGGTTGGCTATAACCCGAAGGACCTGTGGAGCGTGCCGCGCATCCACCGGCAGGATCCGGAGCGCGCCAATCACCCGACCCAGAAGCCGTTGCATATCGTGCAACGCATGGTGCTGGCCAGCTGCCCGCCGGGCGGGCTGGTGCTCGATCCGTTCACCGGCAGCGGCACCACCGCCGTAGCCTGCGCGTTGCACGGGCGCCGCTTCGTCGGCTTCGAGATGAATCCCGACTATGTCGACGTGGCGCGCGCGCGCGTCGCGGCATGCATTACGACGCCGCAGGCCGCGCCCGCTACCCTGAACATCGCAGCCGCGAACGATGAGCCCCTGCTGGCTGCTTCGTCCACGCCGCTGCCCACTCTCGCTCAATGACCATGTCCCGAATCAAAACGACTTTCGCGGCGCTGGCCGCGCAGAACAAGAAGGGCCTGATTCCGTTCATCACCGCCGGTGACCCCGAGCCCGGCCTGACCGTCGCGCTGATGCACGCGCTGGTGGCGGGCGGGGCCGACGTGATCGAGCTTGGCGTGCCGTTTTCCGACCCGATGGCCGACGGCCCGGTGATTCAGCGTGCCTCCGAGCGCGCGCTTGCGCAGGGCGTGACGCTGACCAAGGTGCTGGCCTGGGTGGCCGAGTTCCGCCAGACCAACGCGGCGACACCCGTGGTGCTGATGGGCTACGCCAACCCGATCGAGCGCATGGGCGAGGAAACCTTCGCCAAGGCCGCGCGCGCCGCCGGTGTCGATGGCGTGCTGGTGGTCGACTATCCGCCCGAGGAGTGCGAGTCCTTCGCCGCGCAGATGCGTGCCAACGAGATGGACCCGATCTTCCTGCTGGCGCCGACTTCCACCGACGATCGCATCGAAGCCGTGGCCAAGCTGGCCAGCGGCTACCTGTACTACGTGTCGCTCAAAGGCGTAACCGGTTCGGCCACCATCGACCTCGACAGCGTGGCCGAGCGCATTCCGCTGATCAAGCGCCATGCCAACCTGCCGGTGGGCGTGGGCTTCGGCATCCGCGACGCGCAGACCGCGCGCACGATCGGCAGCGTGGCCGACGCCGTGGTGATCGGCAGCCGCCTGGTGCAATTGCTGGAAGATGCGCCGCGCGACCAGGCGGTACAATCGCTGCAGTCGTTTATCGCGGACATCCGCCAGGCGCTGGATGCCTGAATGTGATTGAGGCGCCGCTGCCCGTGTCGACGCACGGGCGGTGAATGCAGCAAAAAACACGGATTTTGACGGCCGTTGTGCCGCAACAGGCGCATCGCCCCGGCGGAACGGGGACTGCGGACCGCAGGCATGGTAAATTCGCGGCCTGACATGTTCCGCACATGTGCCGAAAGGAGCCTTTCATGAGCTGGTTGGATAAACTCCTCCCTCCCAAGATTCAACAGACCGACCCCTCCACCCGCAAGGGCATTCCGGAAGGGCTGTGGGTCAAGTGCCCGTCGTGCGAGTCGGTGTTGTACCGGACCGACGTCGAGGCCAACCTCCACGTCTGCCCCAAGTGCGACCACCATATGCGCATCCGCGCCCGCGCCCGCCTCGACGGGCTGCTGGACGCCGAAGGCCGCTATGAAATCGGCCAGGAAATCCTGCCGGTCGACGCACTGAAGTTCAAGGACACCAAGAAATACCCGGACCGCATCAAGGCCGCCATGGACGACACCGGCGAGACCGATGCCATGGTCGTGATCGGCGGCGCCATCCACACCATTCCGGTCGTGGTGAGCTGCTTCGAGTTCGAATTCATGGGCGGCTCCATGGGCTCGGTGGTGGGCGAGCGCTTCGTGCGTGGCGCCCAGGCGGCGCTGGAGCAGAAGGTGCCGTTCATCTGCATTACCGCCACGGGCGGCGCACGCATGCAGGAAAGCCTGCTGTCGCTGCTGCAGATGGCCAAGACCACGTCCATGCTGAACCAGCTGTCGAATGCCAAGCTGCCGTTCATCAGCGTGTTGACCGATCCCACCATGGGTGGTGTTTCGGCCAGCTTTGCGTTCCTGGGCGATGTGGTGATTGCTGAGCCCAAGGCGCTGATCGGCTTTGCCGGTCCCCGCGTGATCGAGCAGACCGTGCGCGAGAAGCTGCCTGAGGGCTTCCAGCGGGCTGAATTCCTGTTGCAGAAGGGTGCGATCGATATGATTGTCGATCGTCGCAAGCTGCGGGATGAGTTGGCGCAGTTGCTGGCTTTGCTGCAGAAGCAGCCGGCGGATGCGGTGGCATAAGGGTTGGGTTGGTTGATGGTGATTAGGCGCGGACTGGGATGTTCGCGCTTTTTCGCTTTATGGGGTGGGGGCTTGGCTGCAACTGCAAAATCAGCTTCAGCTACAACCGCTTAACTTCAAGGGCAACTGCAGTTTCGCCTCCCCGAAGGGGAGGTGAAACTGCAGTTGCTTTTGTAGTTGCCCTTGACGTTAAGCCGTTGAAGTTGCCTTTGACGTTAGACCTTTGACTTACCCCAACACGCCCCAACATCACCCCTACGCAAATCCAAACTCAGCCAATCCGCCCGCAAAAGAACCACTTACCCCAAAACCGGCTCCAATAAGCCACTCCCCCGATTAACGCCGTCTCCCCACCATGCCTATCTTCCCCTCCCTCCCCGAATGGCTAACCCATCTCGAATCCGCCCACCCGGTCGGCATCGACATGGGCCTGGCGCGCATCACCCGCGTCAAGGAGGCCCTGGGGCTGCGCATCGATGCGGTGGTGTTCACCGTCGGCGGCACCAACGGCAAGGGGTCCACCTGCGCCATGCTGGAGCGCATCCTGCTTGAGGCGGGCTACAAGGTGGGTTGCCATACGTCGCCGCACCTGATGGCGTTCAACGAGCGTGCGCGCATCAATGGCGAGTTCGCCACCGACGCGCAGCTGTTGCCGCATTTCGAGGCGGTGGAGCGGGCGCGCACGAGCTTTGCGGATCCGGTGAGCCTGACGTATTTCGAGTTCACCACGCTGGCCATCATCCATGCGTTCGCCGCGGCGGGTTTGGATGCCATGATCCTGGAGGTGGGGCTGGGCGGCCGGCTGGATGCGGTGAACGTGATCGATACCGATTGCGCCATCGTGACCAGCGTGGATATCGACCACACAAATTACCTGGGCGATACGCGCGAGAAGATCGGCTACGAGAAGGCGGGGATCTTCCGTCCGGGCGTGCCGGCCATCGTGGCGGATCCGGTGCCGCCGCAGTCGGTGATCGACCATGCCGTGGCGATCGGCGCGGATCTCTGGCTGGTGGGCCGGGACTTCCATCAGCAGGCCTCCAAGGGCCAGGAGCGTCAGCAGTGGGACTGGAGTAGCCGCGAGCGCAAGCTCAACGGGCTGGGCTATCCCGCGTTGCGCGGCGCCAACCAGTTGCTCAACGCTTCGGCTGCGCTGGCGGCGCTGCAGGCGATGCGCCCGCGGCTGCCGGTGAGTGCACAGGAAGTGCGCAACGGCTTGGCCTTCGTGGAGTTGCCGGGGCGCTTCCAGGTCATGCCGGGGCGCCCGACGGTGATCTTGGATGTGGCGCATAACCCGCATGCGGCTGCCACGCTTGGCCAGAACCTCGACAACATGGGCTTCTTCCGCTACACCTACGCGGTGTTCGGCGCGATGGAGGACAAGGACATCGCCGGCGTGCTGCGGCATCTGGCCGACAGGGTCGACCACTGGTGCCTGGCTGATCTGCCGACGGCGCGCGCGGCCAGCGCGGCGGACCTGCTGGAGAAGCTGGAAGAGGGCGGTTTCCATCCGGGGCCAGATGCCACGGCAGCCTGCTTTGCCAGCCCGGAGGCGGCTTACCGGGATGCCCTCGGCAGAGCGACCGAGGATGATAGAATTCTGGTCTTCGGATCGTTCTACACCGTGGCGGGCGTGATGGCATATCGCGCCACCCGGGCAAATTGAGTCGCGCGGCCGCCGGGCAGTTTTCCGGGGCTAACACCGGGGCAAATCGCCGCGCAATCTGAGCGACAATTTCAACGGCCGGTTTTACGGCCGTCGCACCGAACCAATCTATGGGCCTGCTTTCGCTGTTTTCTTCCCGCAAGGGCAACGCCCCGGCACCGGAGCGTGGGCGCCGCTCGCGTTCGGACCCGGGGGCAGGCATCGCGTCGTCGCGGCGCCTGGCCGAGGAGTACGCGGACGACACGCTCGACCCCGAGTTTCCGCAAAAGCAGCGGGCGCGCCGGCGCCTGATCGGCGCGGTGGTGCTGATGGCGGCTGCCGTCATCGTGCTGCCGATCGTCTTCGAGACCCAGCCAAGGCCGGTCGTCGACAATATCGCGGTCAAGATCGATGGTGGCCCGGGGGGCGCCGCGGGCAAGGTGAAGCCTGATGCCCGCAAGGCGGATCCGTTGCCGCCCGCGCCGCAATCCAAGCTCGATAGCCAGGCGCTCGATGCCGGCGAGGAACTGGTTGCCGATTCGGCAGCGGCCAAGCCGGCCGCTGCGGCTACCGTCGCAGCGACCGCGGCAGCGCCTGCCGAGAAAATCGCCGACAAGCCGGCCACCCCCGCAGCCAAGCCGGGCAGCGGCAAGTTCCTGGTGCTGATCGGCGCGTTCTCCTCGGAGGAGAAGGCCAAGCTCTGGCTGAGCAAGCTCAAGGCGGGCAAGGTGCCCGCCTATATCGAGAAGAAGGTGTTGGCCGACGGCGAGCGTGTGCTGCTGCGTGCCGGTCCTTTTTCGGATCGCGACGCGGCTGACGCCGCCGAGAAGCGGGTGCGCGCCGCGGGCCTGACCGCCAAGGTGATCGAACAGTAAAGCCCGGCGCGGGCTGGTTGCCCCATGAGCCCCACTATCCTCATTACCCAGCCGCCGCACCGGGACACCGTATTACGCATGCAGCCGACTTTTTTCGATTACAGCGTTGTTTTCATCCTTATCGCCTCGGGCCTGATCGGCGTGCTGCGCGGGCTGGTGCGGGAAGTGCTATCGCTGATCGGCTGGGTGGTGGCGTTCCTGGTGGCCTACCACTTCGCCGGCACCGCGGCAGGCTGGATCCCCGAATCGGTGCCCGGTGGGCAGCTGGCGCGCAGCGCGCTGGGCTTCGCGGTGGTCTTCATCGGTACCGTGATCGCCGCGGCACTGGCCGGCACGGTGCTGGGCCAGTTGCTGGAGAGCACCGGGCTCAAGCCCGCCGACCGTGGCCTCGGGCTGGTGTTCGGGCTGCTGCGCGGCGCGCTGGTGGTGATGTTCGTGGTGACCGTGGCTGGGTTCACCAAGCTGCCTGAGGAAGCATTCTGGCGCGATGCGCTGTCCCGGCCCTACGTGATGCAGGCGATGGAGTCGCTGCGGCCCTGGCTGCCTCCCGAAGTCGCCAAATACGTCAAGACATGACATGAGGCCGGGCAGACCCGCCCGGCTGGTAGTACGCGGGCTCCTCCCTGAAGGGCGGGGCCGCCCCCTGATTCAAACGCCTTTCCTGGGAGCTTGGCATGTGCGGTATCGTCGGTGTGGTTTCATCCACGCCCGTTAACCAATTGATTTACGACAGCCTGCTGCTGTTGCAACACCGCGGACAGGATGCAGCCGGCATCGCTACCGCAAACGGCAGCACCTTCCACATGCACAAGGCCAACGGCCTGGTGCGCGACGTGTTTCGCACGCGCAATATGCGCGGCCTGCCGGGTGCCGCCGGCATCGGCCAGGTGCGTTACCCCACCGCCGGTTCGGCCTCGAGCGAGGAAGAAGCCCAACCGTTCTACGTCAATGCGCCCTACGGCGTGATCCTGGCCCACAACGGCAACCTGACCAACTGGAAACAGTTGCACGAGGAGCTGTTCAGCCGCGACCGCCGCCACATCAACACGCACTCCGACACCGAAGTGCTGCTCAACGTGCTGGCCGACGAGCTGCAGCGTGCCAGCAGCGGCCTGGCGCTGGATCCGCCCACGATCTTCAAGGCCGTGGCCGGCATGCACCGCCGCGTGCGTGGCTCGTACGCCATCGCCGCGCAGATCGCTGGCTACGGCATGCTGGCCGTGCGCGATCCGTTTGGCATCCGTCCGTTGTGCCTGGGCAGCGTGGAAACGCCGACCGGCAAGGAGTGGATGGTGGCGTCGGAGTCGGTGGCGCTCGAAGGCATCGGCTACAAGCTCGAGCGCGATGTGGAGCCTGGCGAGGCTATCTTCATCGACCTCGACGGCAAGCTCTACACCCAGCAGTGCGCGGATAATCCCGTGCTTACGCCGTGCATCTTCGAGTACGTCTACCTGGCCCGCCCGGATTCGTGCATCGATGGCGTGCCCGTCTACGACGCGCGCCTGCGCATGGGCGACTACCTGGCCGAGAAGATCCGCCGCGAAGTCTCCGCGGGTGACATCGACGTGGTGATGCCGATTCCCGACTCCAGCCGTCCGGCCGCGATGCAGGTGGCCAACAAGCTGGGCGTGAACTACCGCGAGGGCTTCTTCAAGAACCGTTATATCGGCCGCACCTTCATCATGCCCGGCCAGGCGGTGCGCAAGAAGTCGGTGCGCCAGAAGCTCAACGCCATGGGCGTGGAGTTCAAGGGCAAGAACGTGCTGATCGTGGACGATTCCATCGTGCGCGGCACCACGTCTTTCGAGATCGTGCAGATGGCGCGCGAAGCCGGCGCCAACAAGGTGATCTTTGCCTCGGCCGCGCCGCCGGTGAAGTTCCCCAACGTGTACGGCATTGATATGCCCACCCGCAGCGAGCTGGTTGCCTATGGCCGCACGGATGAAGAAATCGCCCGCATCATCGGCGCCGACAAGCTGGTTTACCAGGACGTCGAAGCCATGAAGCAGGCCGTGCGTGACATCAACCCCAAGCTGAACGACTTCGATGCCTCGTGTTTCGATGGCCGTTACGTCACAGGTGATATCGACGAAGCCTACCTGGAGCGCCTGGAAACCGCGCGCAGCCAGGCCGATCGCGATGGCACCGGTGGCCTTGGCGATAGCGAGCGCTCGCAACTGCACTTGCAACGCTCCGGCGGCAACGAGTAAGACGGCGCACGCCCGCAATCGCCGTGATGACCGGCGTGGAGTTGACGAGAAGCGAGGCCCGGCCGTAACATTGCCGGGCGTCGATTTGATTGTCAGCTTGCGGACGCGGGTACTGCCGGAGCGATAGGTTGATCGTTGGTATTGATCATTGCTCGCGGAACAGGAAATTGCCCGTCACAGGGAAATGCCCGAAACAGCTAAAGCGGAACGCCGGCTTCCCGGTTGTGCGCACCACAGGCACATTGGCAAGCCGGATTCCCGCCGCAGCGCGGGGCCTATCCCAACGAACACAAGCAGCCCGTCGATTCGGCCCCCGGCCAAAGATCGCACGGGCTTTTTTATTGCTGCCGCCGGCGCGCAGCCGGGGCAGCCAGGCTACCACCACTTACACGGATAACCGCGCGGGTACCACCGCCTCCCCATCATGAACGAACCGCTTCCCCTCGACTCCCTTGGCATCGATACGCTTGGCGTGCGTGCCGGCACCATGCGCAGCGAGTTCATGGAGCACTCGGAGGCGATGTACCTGACCTCCAGCTTCTGCTTCAACAGCGCTGCCGAGGCCGCGGAGCGCTTCGCCAATTCGGAGTCGGGCTTCACCTACTCGCGCTTCACCAACCCCACGGTAGCGATGTTCCAGAGCCGCCTGGCGGCGCTGGAAGGCGCCGAGGCGTGCATGGCAACCGCATCCGGGATGAGCGCGATCATGTCGATCGTGATGTCTGCGATGCAAGCGGGCGATCACCTGGTCAGCTCGCGCGCCATCTTCGGCTCCACCATGACGCTGTTCTCCAACATCTTCGCCAAATTCGGCGTGGAAACCACCTTTGTCGATGGCACCGACCTGGCGGCCTGGCGCGCGGCGGTCAAGCCGAACACCAAGCTGTTCTTCCTGGAAACGCCGTCCAACCCCCTCACCGAAGTGGCCGACATCGCCGCGGTGGCGGACATTGCCCACAACGCTGGCGCGCTGCTGGTGGTGGATAACTGCTTCTGTTCGCCGGCGTTGCAGCAGCCGATGAAATTCGGTGCCGATATCGTGGTCCACTCGGCCACCAAGCATATCGACGGGCAGGGCCGCGTGCTGGGCGGCGCGGTGCTGGGCTCGCACGATTTCATCATGGGCAAGGTGTTCCCCTTCGTGCGCACGGCCGGGCCGACGCTGTCGGCATTCAACGCCTGGGTGCTGCTCAAGGGCATGGAAACGCTGGCGATCCGCATGGAGCGCCACAGCCAGAGCGCGCTGGCACTGGCCGAGTTCCTGGAGTCGCATCCGGCGGTCGCGCGCGTATATCACCCGGCGCTGAAGTCCCACCCGCAGTACGAGGTGGCCCAGCGCCAGCAAAGCGGCGGCGGCGCCATCGTGTCGTTCGAACTCAAGGGGGATACCCCGGAGCAGCAGCGCGCCAATGCCTGGCGCGTGATCGACAACACGCGCGTGTGCTCGATCACCGGCAACCTGGGCGATACGCGCACCACCGTGACCCATCCCTACACGACCACGCATGGACGCGTCAGCCCGCAAGCCAAGGCGGCCGCGGGCATCGGCGAAGGGCTGATCCGCCTGGCTGTCGGCCTCGAATCGGTAGCAGACCTGAAGGCGGACTTGCTGCGCGGCCTGCAGGGCTGAAGCGTCAGGGCGCCAAGGCGCCCGCGCGCTCAGTGCGCCGGCACGGCGTCGTCGCCGCTGCCGGCCACGGCCTTGACCCCGGCCTTGGTCACGTCGTAAGTCGTCTCGACCACGGTCGATCCCACGCTCACTGCCGCGGAGCCAACCGTGGCCACGGTAGAGACCGCAGCACTGCCCACTGCCACAGTGGCGCCAACCACGCTGCAAGCGGCCATTGCGCCGCACAGGCTCAAAGCGGCCAACGTTGCAGCAGCGCGCATGACGCGGCTCTCCTGCGGCTCTTTCTTCGCTGGCGCGACGCGGACGTACATTGGAAATGGCATGGACACTGCTCGCGCTTGCGGGACGGTGGAGGTGATGTGGGCGGCCGGCCTCAGGTTTCCAGGGACACCGGACACCTTGCGCCGTGCCCGGCATCATACTCTCCCCCGGGCCGCTCGCTACCGCTATTCGCCCGCCAGCGCCACCACCGGATCCAGCCCCGCCGCCCACGTTGAGCGCCAAGGAGACGTCCCGCGCCAGGGGCAATGGCCGGCGCGGGCGCTCGCGGCAGTCCCTTCCCTCTACCGCAACCTCAGCGCAGCAAGCGCCGGCGCAGCAGCATCAGCGCCACGACCAGCGCCACGGCTGCGTAGGCACCGAGCACGATCAGGTGCAGCGCCAGGTTGTCGACCGGGCGCCCCAGCATGATGGGGCGGATCAACGCCACGGCATGCGCCAGCGGCAGCACCTGCGTGGCGGCCTGCGCGCCTGCGGGCAATTGCTCCAGCGGGAAGAACACGCCGGAGAGCAGCAGCATCGGCGTCATCACCAGCGTCTGGTAGAACATGAAGAAGTCGTAGCTGGGCGCCAACGCCGTGACGATCATGGCCAGGCTGGCAAACGCGATGCCCGCCAGCACGATCACGGGCAGCGCCAGCAGCGCGCCCGGCAACTGCGCATAACCCAGCACGCCGGCCACCAGCATGATGGCCATGCCCGACAGCACCGCCTTGCTCGCGGCCCACATGATCTCGCCCAGCACCACGTCGCCGAGCGTCAGCGGCGCATGCATGATGGCTTCCCAGGTGCGCTGTACATGCATGCGCGAGAAGGCGGAATACATCGACTCGAAGCTCGCCGACATCATCACGCTGGACGCCGTGGTGCCAGCCGCGAGAAAGGCGATGTAGGACACGCCGTTGACCTGTCCCACCAGCAGGCCGAGCCCGAGGCCAAGCCCGAACAGGTAAATCATCGGATCGGCCAGGTTGCCGATCATCGAGGGAATCGCCAGCTTTTTCCACACCATGAAGTTGCGGTACCAGACCATGGTCCAGTTGCGCATGTTCATCGGCAGCAGCGGCTGCGGGTAATGCTGCCGCGGCGCGGCGCCAGGGCGCGCCGCGGTGGCGGCGGCCGGCGCGACGGCGGGGCGGGGGTCTTGTTCGCTCATGTTCATTCCGTTGTCAGTCTGGCCTCAGTCCCGCATCTCGCGGCCGGTCAGCTTGAGGAAGACGTCTTCCAGGTTGGCGGGGCGGTGCAGGTAACGCACGCCACTGCGGCCGTGCAGCGCCGCCAGCAATGGCGCGGGCTCCTTGACGTAGCAAAACAGCGTCTCACCGCTCATCTCTGTGCGCGTCGCAAGCGGGTGCAGCTCGCCGCGCAGGGGCGCCAGGTTGTCGCCATACACTTCCACCACGTCGCAGCCGATCTGGCTGTCGATCAGTTCATGCGGCTTGCCTTCGGCAATCTTGCGGCCGCTGTCGATCACGCACAGGTAGTTGCACAGGCGCTCGGCTTCTTCCATGAAGTGCGTGGTCAGCAGGATGGTCTTGCCGTTGGCCAACAGCGACTTCAGGCGCTCCCAGATCAGGTGGCGCGCCTGCGGGTCCAGCCCCGTGGTGGGCTCGTCCATCACCAGCAGGTCGGGGTCGTTGATCAAGGCGCGCGCCACCGTCAGCCGCCGGCGCATGCCGCCCGACAGGTCTCTTACCTGCGCCTTGGCACGGCTCTCCAGCCGCGCGAATTCCAGCAGCGCCGGCACGCGCGCCTCGATCACGGCGCGCTCCAGGCCGAAGTAACGGCCAAAGATGCGCAGGTTCTCCACCACGGTGAAATCGGGATCGAGGTTATCGAACTGCGGCACCACGCCCACCCGCATGCGGGCCTGCGGCGCACGTTGTGGAATCGGCTCGCCGCACAGCGTGAGCGTGCCGGACGCCGGCGTGGTCAGTCCCAGCAGCAAGCGCAGCGTGGTGGTCTTGCCGGCGCCGTTCGGGCCCAGCAGGCCGAAGCACTGGCCGCGCTGCACGCTCAGGCTGAGATCGTCGACCACGACGGTGTCGCCGTATTGCTTGCTTACATTGCGTAGTTCAAGAATGGCAGTCAAGGCAGGAGCGGGAGTTGGGCGCGCCGCGGGCGCAATATCCATCATTATGCAGGCAGCTGCGCGGATGCTCTGTGGCGCGCTGCAGCAAGAATTCGTGGATGCGGTTATCTTGCTGGTTCGCGCCGGGGCGCGCCTGCCGGAAAAAGTTGCTGCGTGCACGGGACACAAAAACAGATCAGAGCGGATCATGGAGACAAAGCAGATGAGTGTGCAAGACACCCTGGCACAGTGGCAGGAGGCGGAACGACTGGCGCGCGCCAGGCTGGGAGGACCGGGTGTGGCAACGCTCGCGCAGTTGAGCGAACGTGCCGGGCTGCAGTTCTTCGAGGACATGCTGGCCGGCAAGCTGCCGGGTGCGCCGATTGCGCAACTGATGGACTTCTTCCCGGTGGAGTTCGAAGCGGGACGCTTCGTCTTCCAGGGCACACCTGGCCCCCAGCATTACAACCCGATCGGCAGCGTGCACGGTGGCTATGCCGCGACCTTGCTCGATTCCTGCGTGGGTTGCGCTGTCCATACCATGCTGCCGGCCGGCAAGGGCTACACCACCCTGGAGCTGAAGGTGAACTACGTGCGCCCGCTGACCGCCAAGACCGGTCCGATTCGCGCGGAGGGCAAGGTCATCAGCCTGACCACGCAGATCGGGATTGCCGAGGGCCGCATCGTCGACACGCAGGGCAAGCTCTACGCTTACGCCACTACCACCTGCCTGGTTTTTCCGATGCCGGCTGGCTGAGACGTGGCAGGGCCGGCGCCACTGTCACCGGCAAGCCACGTTGCTTATACTGATGCGTCACCCGCAGGGTGCCCAATCAACGAAACCTGGAGTTGCAATGTCCTTCGAGCACTGGCTGGCCTTTGTGTTGACAAGCATCGTCGTACTGATCATTCCCGGCCCGACCATCCTGCTGGTGATTGGCGATGCGCTTGCCCATCGTGGCCGCTCCGCCTATGCCACCGTGGCTGGCGTTGCTGCGGGCGACCTGACCGCGTTCACGCTGTCGATGGCCGGCCTCGGCGCAGTGCTGGCCACCTCGGCGGCCTTGTTCACGGCATTGAAGTGGGCCGGTGCGGCTTATCTTGTCTACCTGGGCATCCAGGCCTTGCGCGGCGCCTCGCGTGCCGGCGCCATGGCGGTCACGGCACAGTCCGGGAGCAGCCGCCAGCGCTTTGCCAAGGCATGGCTGGTCACCGCGCTGAATCCCAAGAGCATCGTGTTCTTCGTGGCCTTCGTGCCGCAGTTCCTTGACGCGCGCCTGGCCTTCTGGCCGCAGGCCGTGGTGCTGATTCCCACCTTCGTGGTGATGGCGACCGCCAACGCGGCTGTCTACGCGCTGCTGGCGCGTGCGCTGGCCAAGCGCCTCACTACCCAGCGCGCCCAGGCCAATGTACAGCGCGCGGGCGGCATCACGTTGATTGGTGCGGGCGCGCTGATTGCGGCGCGCAGCTGACGCGGGGGGCGTTGCCGACCAAGCGGGCCGCCATGCATAGTGCGGCCTGTTTGTTGCCAGTCGCAGCGGCAAGTGCCGTAGCATTAACGCGAGGCAACGCGGCAGTAGCACATACGTGCGTCTGGAACCATTAAAAAGCGAAGAGGGGAGTAAAAGTGCTGGCCGTGTCGCACGCAAAGGGCGAACGCAAGCATAGCGCCGGCCGCGCTCGATCCGATTGGAGCGATGGGCAGGGCGGTATCAGGGCCGGTCGGCGGTTGTCAGGCCACGAAGGGCCGGACATCCGACGGCGCCGCTAAAACAAGAAAAATCCGCCAGGCAATGACTGGCGGATTTATGCGGCCTGCGGCAGAAACGCGTCGAAGCGCGCTCGCCGCTTGCTGTGCCGAATCAGTACATCTTCTTCGGCAACATCTGCATGCGCAGGCGTTTGCGAAGGCGCGATTCCGCGGCTTTCTTCTTGCGCTTGCGCTCGGTCGTGGGCTTCTCGTAAGCGGTACGGCTCTTGAGTTCAACGATCAGGCCGGTCTGGAGGATGGCCCGACGGAAACGCCGCATTGCAACTTCAACGGGCTCACCTGGTTTCAAGACGATCTTAGTCAATTCTGTCCTTTAGCTTTGCCGCAAAGCGGCGGGTTCAAACGGGGGAAACATTGGCCGCTTCAGGACCCTTCTTGCCCTGTTGCGACTGGTATTGCACTCGCTGGTTATCTTGCAGCGGAGCACCCCCGCGAACCTGAGAGATGTGGACGAACAAGTCCTTGCCACCAGCGTCCGGGGTGATGAAGCCAAAACCCTTCTGGGCGTTGAAGAACTTGACGGTACCAGTTTCCATGGAAAAATCCTTTTTTGAGCGCAAAGAATGCGCCCACTTGCTTTTACACGTTTACGTAAACGCTGTCAAGAAAGCGTGCCGGAAAAGCTATGCAAATCCGTCAGGGTGGCGTATAGTACGCCCCTCTGACGCGGGGTGGAGCAGTTGGCAGCTCGTCGGGCTCATAACCCGAAGGTCGCAGGTTCAAGTCCTGCCCCCGCAACCAGACCGTATTCTACTAAAAAGCCTGCCCGGAGTCCCGGCAGGCTTTTTGTTTTGTTGCGCGGGCAGATTCCGTCACTACCGCGTTACGACTGCGCCGTCAGGCCGGAAAACGCCATCGCCAGCCAGCCGGCGGCGGCGCAGGCGCCCATCCACGCGAGCAGTACGGTAACAATCGTCGACCATTTCATGGGGGGGCGGCTCCTCAACTCGCCGGCTTGCCGGGCGTGGCGGGCTCGTCCATGGCTGGCAAGCTGATCACAAAGCGCGCGCCGCCCTCGCTGCTGCTGTCCAGCCTGACTTGGCCGCCATGCAGCAGCGCGATGCGCCGCACAATGGCCAGCCCCAGGCCGAACCCCCCGGTATGACGGTTGCGGCTGGAATCGGGCCTGTGGAAGGGCTCGAAAATGCGGGCGCGCTCCTCCGGCGCAATGCCGGGGCCATCGTCCTCCACAGTCAGGGTCAAGGCGCCTGCCGCGTCGGTCTCGGCGTGCAAGTGGATGGCGCTGCGCGCGTAGCGGGTGGCGTTGCGGCAGAGGTTGAGCAGCGCCCGCGCCACCAGCCGCGGATCGCAGACGTGATGGGGCGCCGGGCCGCTGGCGTAGGCCGACAGCGTGAGCTTGTTATCCGCCACCTCGTCGGCCACGCTGGCCGCGACACTGTCGATCAGCTCACTCACTGATACGCGCATCAGCATCATCGGCGCCGCGCCTTGCTCGAGCTGGCCTAGCGTCAGCAGCTCGGTGACCAGCTCGTCGAGCTCGCGCACGTCGCGGCGCAGGTCTTCCAGCCGCAGCACCTGGCGCGCCTGCTCCGCTTCGCCGGTGCCGGCCGACTGCAGCAGCGCGATGCCGAACTCCAGCCGCGCGATGGGCGTCTTCAGCTCGTGCGAGATGCCGTGCATCATTTCGCGCTGGTGCACGATCGAGGCTTCGATCTGTTCGGCCATCTCATTGAATTGCCCGGCGAGTGCGGAGATGTTGGAGCGCCGGGGCAGGTTGGCCCGGGTCGACAGCTTGCCGTTGCCGAAATCCCTCGCCGCCTGCTGCAGCTTGTCCAGGTCGCGCCAGTGGTACCACACCCAGGCGATGATCGACAGCAAGGTTGCGAGGGCGATCAAGCCGTAGGCCAGCACCGAGATGTTGGTGTGGTCGTCTTCCTCGCTGTACGCGTGCAGGATCTGGCCATCGCGCAGCGGCAGGTAGTAGTGCTTGGCGTCCTGGCTTAGCACCAGCTTGCCGGCGGCAAGGTCGCTGCGCTGCTGCGCATCGAGATGCGTCAGGCCGGCAGCGTCGACCAGGTCAAACGTCTCGCGTGCCTGCTTTTGCAGGATGGAAAGCGCGGCTTCGCGCTCGGGGCCCTGTTGCGGCCCGAGGAATTGGGAGAGCGTAAAGGCATAACCCTTGCGGTTTTCCCGTTCGGTCTCGGTGAAATGCTCATGGAACAGCGGGATAAACGTGTTGTTGATGACGGTCACTGCCCCGGCCGCGGCCAGGATCACCAGCAGATAGAGCTTGAGTAGCGAGCGGACCATTCATTCCTCCCATGCCGACGGGCTGAACAGGTAGCCGCGGCCCCAGATGGTCTTGATCTTGTGCGGCTCGGGCGAGGCATCCTCGAAGCGGCGGCGCAGCCGCGAGATGCCGGAGTCGACGGTGCGGTCGATGCCATCGAACTCGATGCCGCGCAATGCCTTGAGGATGTCGTCGCGGCTCAGCACGGTGCCGGCGGCGCGCGCCAGGATCAGCAGCAGGTTGAACTCGGTGGTTTTCAGGTCCACCTCCTGTCCGCGCCATGTCACCTGCCGGTTCGGCGGCGAGATCACCAGCGCGCCGAATACCAGTTCATGGTCCCGTTGCGCCGGCGTGGCGGTCTCGGCAACCCGCTCTGCGGCGGCTCGCCGTAGCAGGGCGCGGGCGCGCGCCACCAGCAGCCTCGGCTCGATGGGCTTGACCACATAGTCGTCGGCGCCGATCTCCAGCCCCGCCACCTGGTCATACGTATCGACGCGCGCGGTCAGGATCAGCACGGGCACACGCGAGAAAGCGCGAATGCCGCGGCACACCTCCATGCCATCCATATGCGGCAGCATCAGGTCGAGGATGACCAGTGCCGGCCGCAGGGCCTGGACGGCGGCCACCGCGATATCGCCGCGCCGCACCACCTCCACCACGAATTCGTAGTTGCCCAGATATTCGCTGACAAGCTGCGCGAGGCGATCATCGTCCTCGACCAGTAATACCTTGTACTTGGCCATGGTATCGCTCATGACAGGGCTCCCCGGGGCAGAAAAGTGCCGATTCTATCCGGCGAACGACTTGGTTTGGGTGCCGGAGACGCTTCAAGACAAATTTGCACAATTGAACAAGATTTCGCGCGATTTCAGGACAGACAGCCCGGCGCGCCATCCCTAATCTGCGTGCTTCGACATCAAGGCGGAGCATCCGTGCAAGAGCAAACAAGAAATCAGGGGGGTGTGGCAAGGTTGCCGGCAGCGTGCAAAGGCGTGCTTCTCGTGGCCGCGCTGGCGAGCCTGTGCCCGGCAGCGCATGCGGAAAGAACCTATTCCGTTGGCCTGGCCGCCGGCGCCGCACCGCGCTATGCGGGAAGCCGCGACTACCGGGCTGTCGGCTCACCAATACTGCGCGCCGACTTCGGCAACGGCGCCTTCATCGATATGCTGCAAGGCGCTGGCTATACCTACAAGTTCGGCAACGGCATGTTTGCCACCGCCTCGCTCGGCTACGCGCTGGGCCGTACCGACAAGAACCGCGTGGACCTGCCTGGCTCCGATCACCTGAAGGGCATGGGCGATATCCGGGGCTCGCTGATGGGTGCGTTCCAGCTCGGCGCGCGCGTGTACGGCGACACCACATTGAGCGTGACGCTGGACGCGCCGCTGACGCATCGCGAACGCGGGCTGAGCGGGCACATCGATCTGGTCATGCCGGTGATCCAGTCGGGCGCGCATATCGTGACGCTCGGTCCGAGCGTGCACTACGGCTCGGGCCGCTACATGCAGACCCTGTTCGGCGTGACCGATGCGCAGGCCGCCAACAGTGCCTTCAGTGCATATGCCCCCAAGGCCGGCTTCGATGCCGCGACGCTGTCGCTCGCATGGAACTACACCCTGTCCAAGGAATGGTCGGTGCGCACCCTGGTGGCGGCGACACGCCTGCTGGGGGACGCCGCGAAAAGCCCGATCGTGCAGAGCAAGCAGTCGTACTTCGGCATGAGCTCGATCAACTATACGTTCTGAGGAGAACGCCATGATGTGGGATTGGCACGCCAGCCTGCCCGCGCAGGATCTCGCCGCCCGTGCGCGTGCCTGCGAGACACGCCTGCCCGGCGTCGACTCCCTGCTGCTGACCGGCGCCACCGGCTTTATCGGCGGCAATGTGATGGTGGCCGCCATCAACGCCGGCCTGGCCCGGCGCTTGCTCTGCCTGGTGCGCGGCGTGGATGCCGCGGATGCACTGGCTCGCCTGCGCGAGAACGCCATCCAGTGCGGCCTGTTGCGCAGCCGGGTGGACTGGCTCACCGAGGACAACGTATTGCTTGGCGCGCTGGACAGCGATTTTGAGCCTGCCGCGCAGGCGCGCCTAGCTGGCGTCACCCATGTCATCAACTGCGCCGCGATGGCCTCGTTCTCCGCCGATGCGCAGGTCACGCGCATCAACGTGGAAGATACGTTGCGCTTTGCCTCGCGCTTCGCGGGCAGCGCAGCCTTGCAGCGCTTCATTCATGTCGGCACCGCGATGGCTTGCGGCACGCAGCGCGGGCCGAGGATTGCCGAGCGGGATGCTGGCCATGGCGGCACCAGCGATCTCAGCCACCTGGTGCCTTACACGCGCAGCAAGCAGGAAGTGGAGGTGCTGCTGCGCCACAGCTTGCCCGACCTGCCGCTGGTGGTGGCGCGTCCCTCCATCGTGGTGGGGCATACCGTGCTGGGCACGCAGCCCTCGGCCAGCATCTTCTGGCTCTTCCGGATCATCCATCAGTCGCGCCGCTATACCGCGGGCCCGCTTACCCGCATCGACGTGATCGCGGTGGACGACTGCGCGCGGGCGCTGCTGCGTCTCGCGGTCAAGCCCGAACTAGCTTTCGATGCCTACCATCTCTCGGCCGGCGCGCGCGCGCCCACTATCGCGCAGGTGATCGCCGCCATGGACGAGGCGGTCTCGAGCGATGGCGAGCCCGCCTATCGCAGGTGCCCGGCCAGCGAACTCCCCGCGCTGGCGAGCGACGTGGCGCGCAAGGAGCGCAACAGCAACCGGCGCCTGATCGAGCGCGCACTGCGGCTGTACTCGGGTTTTGCCGAGCTTGGCTATGTCTTCGACAACGGGCGCATCCGGCAGGAGATCGATTTCGAGCCCTTGTCGATCACGGACTATGTCAGCGAATGCATGCGCACGTCGCGCGGCGTTGGCATCCTCGAGCAGATGAGTTGGGATTTCAAGTCATGACGGGCATGCGTTGCGCCGTGGCCGCTTGCGTTGTCATTGGCCGTGGCATGGTGCTGGCCGGCGGGCTCAGTGCCGTGCTGGCCGCCTGCGGCAGCGGCGGGGACGAGGGCGGGCAGGCACAGGGCGAGCGCTACCGCGCGCAGATTCGCCGCACGAGCTACGGTGTGCCGCATGTGATGGCCAACGATGAAGCGGGCCTGGGCTTCGGCGTGGGCTATGCGCAGGCGGAGGATAGCGTGTGCGTGCTGGCCGACCAGTTCCTGACAGTGGCGGGCGAGCGCGCGCGCTACCTGGGCGGCAGCGCAATGGCTGACCCGGACCGGCTCTTCGACAACCGCGGCTCCGATTTTTTCTACGCGCAGCTCAACCAGGCCAGCACGCTTGACGACGCGTGGCGCGCGCAGCCGCCCGAAGTGCGCCAACTGCTCATGGGCTATGCGGCGGGCTACAACCGCTTCCTGAAGGAAGCCGGCCGGCTGGCGTTGCCTCAGGCCTGCCGCAACGCGCCGTGGGTGCGGGATATCACCGAGCGCGACCTGTTGCGCCTGATGCGCTTCTACACCTCGCTGGACGGCGCGGTGGCTTTCGCCCCAGGGTTGGTGGCTGCCGAGCCGCCGCGCGCCGATGCAGCGCCCGAGCCGGCGCGCCGTGCGCGGGTGGCGCTCGCGCAAGCGGCGGTGGCAGGGCGCGCGAGCGCCTATCGGACCGGCAGCAACGGCGTGGCCCTGGGCCGCGATGCTACCGAGAATGGCCAGGGCATGCTGCTGGGCAATCCCCACTTTCCCTGGCAAGGCATTACGCGCATGGTGCAGCTGCATCTCACGCTGCCGGGCCGCATGGATGTGATGGGCGCCACGCTGCCGGGCATCCCGCTGGTTGGCATCGGCTTCACGCGCGAGTTTGCCTGGACCCACACCACGACGTCCTCCGCGCATGAAACCTTGTTCGAGCTGGAGCTCGATCCGGCCGATCCCACGCGCTACCGCGTGGGCGGCGCCTACCGGCCGATGCGGCGCCAGCTGGTGACGATCGACGTGCGCCGCGCCGACGGCACCATCGCGCAAGAGTCGCACACGTTCTACTTAAGCGATTTCGGCATGGTGCTGGCGTTGCCGGACATCGTGCCAGGTTACGGCTGGACCACGGCCAAGGCCTACGCCTTGCGCGATGCCAATACCGAGAATCACCGGATGCTGGCCCAGTGGCATGCGATGAACAGTGCGCGTTCGCTGCGACAGCTCAGGGAGTCGGTCGAGCGTGTCCTGGGCAATCCGTGGAACAACACCATCGCGGTGGACAGCGGCGGCACGGCATTGTTCATGGCGGCAACGCCGGTGCCGAATGTCAGCGAGGCTCAGCTTGCCCAATGCGGGCGAGGCACGGCGGCAGGCAGGTTTGTGCTGCGCGGCACGCAGTTGTGCCATTGGGGCGATTATCCAGACACGCCGCAACGCGGCATCGTTGACGCCGCGCATCTGCCGGCCATCGAGCGCCACGACTACGTGCAGAACGCGAACGACAGCGCCTGGCTGACCCAGCCGGCCGCGCCGATCACCGGGTACTCGCCACTGGTGAGCCAGTCCGGCTATCCGCAAGGCGGGCGTACGCGCATTGGCATCGCGCAGCTGGAAGCCCGGCTCGCTGGCAGCGATGGCCTGCCGGGGCGCCACATGACGCAGGCGCAGCTCAAGGACATGACCCTCAGCAATCGTGTGTACTTCGCGGAGCAGGTGATGGACGACGTGCTCGCGCTGTGCCGCACCACGCCGGTAGCGCAGACGCGCGATGGCGTGCCGGTCAGGCTGGGCGCCGCTTGCGAACGCCTGGCGCAATGGGACCGGAAGGCCGAGCTGGGCAGCAACATCGGCTATCTCTACTTCGAGAAATTCTTCGCAGCCATCAGCACGCAGCCCTCGGTCTGGGCCGTGCCATTCGATGCGCGCGACCCGGCCCGCACGCCGCGCGGCCTGAAGCTGGGCGATGCCGCCGTCGCGGGGCAGCTGCGGCGGGCGCTGGCCGACGCGGTGCATGCGGTGGATAGCACTGGCATGCGGCCCGATATCACCTGGGGCGAGGTGCAGGGCGCACAGCGCGGCACGCGCAGGGTTCCTATCCATGGTGGCGCCGATGCGCTGGGTGTCTACAACATGATGGAAACCCGGGATCTGCCCGATGGCAAGCGCGAGGTCGTGCATGGCACCAGTTACCTGCAAGTGGTGTCGTTCAGCGTTGCGGGGCCGCATGCCGAAGCGTTCCTTGCCTATTCGCAATCGTCGGACCCGGCGTCGCCGCATGCAGCCGACCAGACCGAGCGTTTTTCCGGCAAGCGCTGGATTGCCTTGCCATTTACCGACGCGCAGATTAACGCCGACCCTGGTTTCAGCGAGAGGCAGATCGCGCAATGAAGGGGCCCCTGGCCGCGGCACGCTTGCCGGCCTGGCACTGGCGCGAACGTGATGCTGGCGGTACTTGCCGCCGGCGCATGAGCTAGGGCGAGGTAGGCCGGCACTGGCCGTGCCGGCCCGGCGAGCCGCGCGTGGCGTACCTTACGATGCGGCGCCTGTAGAAGTGTTACTCTTTTGAGTGATGCCTACCAGGAGATCACCGTGAGCCGCAAAACCCCCATCGAGCGCTATCGGAACATCGGTATCAGCGCGCACATCGACGCTGGCAAGACCACCACCACCGAACGCATCCTCTTCTACACCGGGGTCAACCACAAGATCGGCGAAGTCCACGACGGCGCAGCCACCATGGATTGGATGGAGCAGGAGCAGGAGCGCGGCATCACCATCACCTCGGCCGCCACCACGGCGTTCTGGAAGGGGATGGCCGGCAATTATCCTGAACATCGCATCAATATCATCGACACCCCCGGGCACGTGGATTTCACGATCGAGGTGGAGCGCTCGATGCGTGTGCTCGATGGTGCCTGCATGGTCTATGACGCGGTGGGCGGCGTGCAGCCGCAGTCGGAAACGGTCTGGCGCCAGGCCAACAAATACAAGGTGCCGCGCATCGCCTTTGTCAACAAGATGGACCGCGTCGGCGCGGACTTCTTCCGGGTGCGCTCGCAGATTGCCGAGCGGCTCAAGGGCACGCCGGTGCCGGTCCAGATACCGATCGGCGCCGAGGAAGGCTTCCAGGGGGTGATCGACCTGGTCAAGATGAAGGCGACCGTCTGGGACGACACCAGCCAGGGGCTGCACTTCGAATATCGCGAGGTGCCGCCCGAACTGCTGGAACTGGCCAAGGAATGGCGCGAGAAGATGGTCGAGGCCGCGGCGGAAGCCAGCGATGAGCTGCTGCACAAGTACCTCGGCGGCGAGCTGCTGACGGAGGACGAGATCAGGGCCGCGCTGCGCAAGCGCACCGTTGCCAACGAGATCGTACCGATGCTGTGCGGCAGCGCGTTCAAGAACAAGGGCGTGCAGACGCTGCTCGATGCGGTGATCGACTACCTGCCGTCGCCGGCGGACGTGCCCGCGATTCTCGGCCATACCGAGGACGACAAGGAGGCTGAGCGCCATCCCAATGACGACGAGCCGTTCTCCGCGCTGGCCTTCAAGATCATGACCGATCCCTTCGTCGGGCAGTTGATCTTCTTCCGCGTCTACTCGGGCGTGGTGAACTCCGGCGACACGGTCTACAACCCGGTCAAGGAAAAGAAGGAGCGGCTGGGGCGGATCCTGCAGATGCACGCCAATGTGCGCAGCGAAATCAAGGAAGTGCGCGCTGGCGACATTGCTGCGGCGGTAGGGCTGAAAGAGGCCACCACCGGTGACACGCTATGCGATCCCGATCATGTGATCATCCTCGAACGCATGAGCTTCCCGGACCCGGTGATCTCGCAGGCGGTCGAGCCCAAGACCAAGGCCGACCAGGAGAAGATGGGCCTGGCGCTGAATCGCCTGGCGCAGGAAGACCCTTCGTTCCGCGTGCATACCGACGAGGAGTCGGGCCAGACCATTATCTCTGGCATGGGCGAGCTTCACCTGGAAATCCTGGTCGATCGCATGCGCCGCGAGTTTGGTGTGGAGGCCTCGGTCGGCAAGCCGCAGGTGGCTTACCGCGAGACCATCAAGCAGGGGGTGAAGGACATCGAAGGCAAGTTCGTCAAGCAGTCCGGTGGGCGCGGCCAGTACGGCCACGTGGTGCTCGATCTGGCGCCGCAGGCGCCGGGCAAGGGCTATGAGTTCGTCGATGCCATCAAGGGCGGCGTGGTGCCGCGCGAGTTCATTCCCGCCGTGGACAAGGGCATCCGCGAAACGCTGGCGTCGGGCGTGCTGGCCGGCTACCCGGTGGTGGACGTCAAGGCCACGCTGGTGTTCGGCTCCTATCACGATGTCGACTCCAACGAGAATGCCTTCCGCATGGCCGGCTCGATGGCGTTCAAGGAGGGCATGCGCCGCGCCAAGCCGATCCTGCTCGAGCCGATGATGGCAGTGGAGGTCGAAACGCCCGAGGAATTCACTGGCAACGTGATGGGCGACCTGTCATCGCGCCGGGGCATCGTGCACGGCATGGAGGACATCGCGGGCGGAGGCGGCAAGTCGGTGCGCGCAGAAGTGCCGCTGGCCACCATGTTCGGCTACTCGACCTCGCTGCGGTCCCTGACCCAGGGCCGCGCCACCTACACCATGGAGTTCAAGCACTACACGGAAGCCCCGGCGAGCGTGGCCGAGGCAGTCATCAACAGCCGGCACACGCGCTAGCGCGCATGGAATGGCCGGGCAGGGAAATGGCGCCGCGCGCCACGCGGCGCCGCTTCGACTTGACGGGAGAGTGCAATGGCCAAGCATCCGTTTTCCCAATTCCCCGAGGACGAACAACGAGAAGTCGTGGCCCTGTGCACGCGGCTCGGCTTTGTGCCGGGGGACTTCGAGATCTCCGACGAAGGCTTCCAGCCCGATGACGGCGACCCGGCGCAACGCCAGGTCAGCGTGCGGCGCCCCGCAATGGACGCGCAGAGCGCCTATGATGCGAGCGAAGGGGCCGGCTGGATCGAGGAGTTCGAGAGCGATCTCGAATGCGGCCTGTTCGGGCAACCTTCAGGGCGGGCGTCAGCCTAGAGTCCACGCACCGGCGCGGCGTCCTGCCGCGCCACAGAAATAATTTGGAGACAATCTATGCAGCAGGGTTTGCCGGCTGGCGTGTCAGCGCTTGTGCGTTCTTTCTGGCCATCTTTTTCGTCTGCCTTCCCGTCGGTTTTTGCCTCATCGTCCCCGGCCGTGCATGCCGGCAGGCGCAGGCAGCTTGCCGCATGGCTCGCCACCGCGCTCCTTGGCCTGCCGGCGTTGGTCGCGGCACAGGCGGTGGATAGCTATCCCTCCAAGCCGATTCGCGTCGTGGTGCCTTATTCGGCGGGCGGTGGCGCGGACAGCGCGGCGCGCGTCATCACCGCTCAGATGAGCGTGCTGCTCAAGCAGCAGGTGGTGATCGACAACAAGCCGGGCGCCAGCGGCACCATCGGCGCCGCGGCGGTCGCGCAGGCGCCGGCCGATGGCTATGTGGTGCTGTACGACGCGTCCACTTTCGTTGTCAATCCGGCGCTGCGCAAGCTGCCGTTCGATGCGGCCAAGGATTTCCTGCCGGTCTCGCTGGCGGTCACGGCGCCCAATATCCTGGTGGTGCCACCCAACGCCCCCTACAAGACGGTTGGCGAGTTCCTCGGCTACGCACGTCAGCATCCCGGCAAGACAACCTACGCGTCGTACGGTCCCGGCAGCCCCGCACACATGGTTGGGGAACTGCTCAAGAGCCAGGCCAAGGTCGACCTGCTGCATGTGCCGTACAAAGGCGGCGCGCCGGCGCTGACCGACGTGATGGGCGGACAGGTCGATGCCTACTTCGCCAACGCGGCGTCGGGCTTGCCCTATGTGAAGGCCGGCAAGCTGCGGGCGCTGGCCGTGACTTCCGCCAAGCGCATGCCGGCGTTGCCCGACGTGCCGACGTTGGTGGAAAGCGGGCTGGCGGGTTTCGACGTGCTGGAGTGGAATGGTTTCTTCGTGCCCAAGGGCACGCCGCCGCAGGTGGTGGAGCGGCTGGCGGCGGCCGTGCAGGCCGCGGTCAGCGATCCCAAGGTTCATGCCCGGTTGCTGGATCTTGGTGTGGTGCCGGTCGGCAGCGGTCCACAGGCCTTCGGGCAATTCCTGCAAACCGAGCTGACGCGCTGGGCGCGGCTGGTCAAGCAGAACGGCATTGCGATCGAGTAGGGGGGGGCTGGGCGGGCGGGATGTGGCTGCGGGGCTTGGACCCGCAGCGGTTCCGCGGCCGGGCGCGGCGTTACGATGCCGAAGCACGATGCATCGAAGAAGGTAGACGTACAAATGGAAAAGGCCCGCAATTTCTTGCGGGCCCTTCACATTCTTTGGCTCCCCGAGCTGGGCTCGAACCAGCGACCTGCGGATTAACAGTCCGTCGCTCTACCAACTGAGCTATCAGGGAACAGCTGAGAAAAGGATTGTAACCAGTTTCTCGTTTATCCGTCAACACCTGCGCTGTAATTTCTTACTGCCGGTACTGCGGAACTTCTGGTTCCGCCCCGATGTTCCGAGGCAGGGCCGCATTATAGAAGGTCTTTCAGGTCTTTGCCATAAAAAAACCGCCCCGAAGGGCGATTTTTTTTCCACGCGCTGAGTCAGGCGCGCCAGGTTCAGTCGAACACCGGCGAATCGACACCGAGGATCTTGTGCAGCTTTGGCGAGGTGGTCGTGTACTGCATGTGGATCTTCTTCTCGGGGAAGATGTAGGGCGCGGCGCCGAAGGCAGCCAGCGCGGCTTCATGGAAGCCCGAGAGGATCAGCTTCTTCTTGCCGGGGTAGGTGTTGATGTCACCCACCGCGAAGATGCCCGGGATGTTGGTCTCGAACTTCTCCGTGTCCACCTTGATCTGCTTGCGCTCCAGGTCCAGGCCCCATTCGGCGATCGGGCCCAGCTTGGGCGACAGGCCGAAGAACACCAGCAGGTCGTCGAGCGGCAGGCGGCGGGTCACGCCGTCGGCGCCCGTCACCTTGATCTCCGTGAGCAGGCCGTCCTTTTCCTCATAGCCGCTGATTTGGCCCACCAGGAACTGCATCTCCATCTGCTCGCACAAGTCCTTCATCTTGGCGACCGATGCCGGCGCGGCGCGGAAGCCGTCGCGGCGATGGATCATCACCACCGATTCGGCCTTGCCGACCAGGTCCAGCGTCCAGTCGAGCGCGGAGTCGCCACCACCGACCACGACCAGGTTGCGGCCGTGGAAGCGGCTCGGATCCTTGACGCGGTAGAACAGCTGCTTGCCGTCGAACTTGTCGATGCCGTCCACCTTGACCGTGCGTGGCTGGAATGAACCCACGCCGGCGGCGATGAAGATGGTCTTGGTGATGAAGCGGGTGCCGAGCGAGGTTTCGACGAAGAAGCGGCCATCTTCGCGGCGCTCCACCACGGCCACTTCCTGGCCCAGGTGGAAGGTCGGCTCGAACGGCTCGATCTGCTTGAGCAGGTTGTCCGTCAGTTCCTGGCCGGTGCAGATGGGCACGGCTGGGATGTCGTAGATGGGCTTGTCCGGATAGAGCTCCACGCACTGGCCGCCAACCACCTTGAGGGAGTCGATCACGTGCGCCTTGATTTCGAGCAGGCCCAGTTCGAAGACCTGGAAGAGTCCGACCGGACCGGCACCGACGATCAGCGCGTCGATTTCCAGCGGGTGACCGCCGCCAGCGTTGCCGGCGGCAACGTGGTTGGTGGCGTCGGCAACGGGGTTAGGGATGCTCAAGTCCATATTCGTCCTGATACGTTGTGGGCACAGGCGTGCCCGGCATTACGGGAAAGCGCGTGGGTGGGGACGGCTTTCTGACCTGTCTTTTGGCGTTGCAGGTATCAGCGTTGCAGGTACTGCAGCTTCTCGGCCGTGTCCTTCCATTCCTCGGCTTCGGCCAGCGGGGCCTTGGTCTTAGTGATGGAGGGCCAGTTGCGTGCCAGCTCGGCGTTCAGGTCGATGAACTGTTGCTGGTCGCCCGGCACGTCTTCCTCGGCGTAGATCGCGTTGACCGGGCATTCCGCCACGCACACCGCGCAATCGATACACTCATCCGGGTCGATGGCGAGGAAGTTGGGGCCTTCGCGGAAACAATCGACCGGACACACGTCAACGCAGTCGGTATAGCGGCAACGGATGCAGGATTCGGTGACAACGTGAGTCATTTCGGTTCCAGAAAAACGGGATCGGCTTCGATGGGAATGGATTTGGCCTGTTGTGCCTTGCTCATCACGCCGGTGCGGACCCGACCCAGAGTTCACCGGGTTCACTATACGCGGCGCGAGCGAAGGCCGTGGCCTATCAAAGACCGATATTGTAGCTGAGCCATAACGCTAGGGTAGTCGCTCTATATAGCCAGATCAGATAGTTTTCTTATTTCTTTATGTGCATTTGATCCAAGACAGTTGGCGTCACGCCTGCCGATGTGCTTTTCTGGCCGGTGCGGCGTTGCCGTTGTATGCTGCCTGAGCTTGCCTGCGCGGTATTGCCGCGTGCCTAACCGAGTGAGGAGTGCTCCATGCCAAGACCAGTCCGGGAGTCGCCGCGCAACTGCCGTTTCAGCCAGGCGGTGAGCGCGTTGCTATGCCTGGCGGCGCTGGCCATGCCTGCCGCGCATGCGCAGACCCTGGCCAAGGCCGGACCGCCGGACAGCGTGGTGGCCCGCCTGATGGCCTGGCGCATGATGAGCGACAGGCCGGTATCGCTGAGTGCGCTGGCACTCTTCGACTGGGATGATTTCGGCGTGGTGGTCGAGGCGGCGGGGGAGGGCATGGCCAACTGCGGCCAGGCCGGCTTCCTGCCATGCGACGCCAGCCTGCAGCCCGAACGCGGCGCGCCGGTGCAGGTGCTGGTGTTCCGTCGCGGCACGCGGCGGGTCTACCAGGAGCGCATCACGGCCCGTTCGGCAACCTTCGCCGAACCGCTGCCCGCCGAAGTGCCCCGGGCGCAGGCCACGCTGGTTGGCTGCCCTGGCTATCGCGGGCAGGTCCTGTGGTGCCTGCGCGGCAGCGCGCGGGGCCGCCAGCCTGATCCTTTCCTCGATGGCGCATGAGGCCGGCGTGGCCGATGCGGCTCCATAGCTTGAGCGCCGCGCTTTCGGGTAGCATGGCGCTCTGACCCGGCACTGCCGTTTGGCCCGACATGATCATTACCTCATTGCTCGACACCGACCTGTACAAGTTCACCATGATGCAGGTGGTGCTGCATCACTTCCCGGCGGCACAGGTCGAATACCGCTTCAAATGCCGTAACGCGGGGGTCGACCTGACGCCCTACGTGGACGAGATCCGCGAAGAAGTGGCGCAGCTCTGCCAGGTCCGCTTTACGCCGGACGAGCTGCAATACCTGCGCGAGCTACGTTTTATCAAGAGCGATTTCGTCGACTTCCTCGGCCTGTTCCACCTCAACGAGAAATACGTGACGATCGCGCCTGCCGCTCCCGGCAGCGGCGAGATCGAGATCACCATCCGCGGGCCGTGGCTGCATACCATCCTGTTCGAGGTGCCGTTGCTGGCCATCGTCAACGAGGTCTATTTCCGCCGCACCCAGCCGCAACCTGACTGGAGCGAGGGGCGCAAGCGCCTGGAAGACAAACTGGCCTTGCTGAAGATGCCTGCCCACGCGGACTGCGTGATCGCCGACTACGGCTCGCGTCGCCGCTTTTCGCGCGACTGGCAGGAGGAGGTGTTGCGGACCATGCGCCGGGTACTCGGCCCGCAACTGGCCGGCACCAGCAATGTGCATTTCGCGCGCACGCATAACCTGGTTCCGCTCGGCACCATGGCGCATGAATACCTGCAGGCCTGCCAGGCCCTGGGGCCGCGGCTGCGCGACTCGCAGGTGTTCGCGCTGGAAGTCTGGGCCAAGGAATACCGAGGCGATCTCGGCATTGCCTTGTCCGACACCTATGGCTTCGACGCCTTCCTGCGCGATTTCGACCTGTACTTCTGCAAGCTGTTCGACGGCGTGCGGCACGATTCCGGCGACCCCATCGCCTGGGGCGAACGCATGCTGGCGCACTACGCCGCCAGCCGCGTCGACCCGTTGGGCAAGACGCTGATCTTCAGCGACAGCCTCGACATCCCGCGCGTGATCGAGCTGTACGAGCGCTTTGGCGGGCGCTGCCGGCTTGCCTTTGGCGTGGGCACCAACCTGACCAACGATCTGGGCTACACGCCGCTGCAGATTGTCATCAAGATGACCCGCTGCAATGGCCAGCCAGTGGCCAAGCTGTCGGACACGCCCGAGAAGACCATGTGCGACGATCCCGCCTACCTGGCGTACCTGCGGCAGGTGTTCGGCATCAAGGCGCCGGCGTAGCGCTCGAGTTCGATGCAGGCGCGCCGTTGCTGCAGCCCACAGATCCCTAAGCCACTAAGTCACGAAGCCTCCAACCTCCGGAAACCGACTCATGGATACCACCTCCGCCCGCGATCGCATCTTTGCCCGCATCCGCGCCGCCCAGGGCCGCGCGCCCGGGGTGAGCAACGGCGAGCGCGCGGCGGTGGCCGACTATCTCGCGCGCCATCCCGCCGGGCCCCGTCCGCCAGCGCCGGTGGACCGGATCCAGGCCTTCCACGAACAGGCGCAGAAAATGGCCTCCACGGTGGAGCGGGTGGCCACGATGGCCGATGTGCCAGCCGCGGCCGCGCGCTACCTGGACAGCCTTGGCCTGGCGCGCCGCGCCGTGGCCTGGGATACCCTGGCGGCACTGGACTGGCAAGGGCAGGGCATGATCGTGGAGTGCCGCCCGCCCATCCGCGACGCGCAGGCCGATCACGACCATGGCGACATGGTCGGCATCACGGGCTGCTTTTGCGCGATCGCCGAGACCGGCTCGCTGATGCTGCTGTCCGGCCCGCAGACCTTCGCTTCGGCGGCGCTGCTGCCGGAGACGCATATCGCGGTGGTGCCGGTCTCGCGCATCGTCGATGGCCTGGAGGACGCCTTCGCGCTGGTGCGCAGCGAGCGCGGGGAGCTGCCCCGTGCTACCAATACCATCAGCGGGCCCTCGCGCACCGGCGACATCGAGCAGACCATCGTGCTCGGCGCGCACGGCCCTTACCGCGTGCACGTGATCCTCGTCGAGCAGGACTGAGCGCGGTAGTCCAGGGCGTCCGGAATCGGCGGCGCCGCGCGGCGATTGCTTTACACTTGAGGGTCTCGCCGCGCGCCTGCGGCCCGCTTGCCGGGCCATTCGGGCTCGTGCGCTTTCTCCGCTCGCGGCCGCCATCAGGCCCGGGTGACGCAATCCGATACAAGGAGATCCCGCCCGATGCGACGTGCCCCCGCACTGCTGTCCCCGCTGGCCCCGCTGTTGTTCACCCTGCTGTTCACGCTGGCGCCGAGCCTGGCTCATGCCGCCGATCTCGATGGCGCCACGCTGTCGCCAATGTGGGCGTTGCCCTTCGCCGGCACCTTGCTGTCGATCGCGCTGTTCCCGTTGATCGCGCCGCGCTTCTGGCATCACCACTACGGCAAGATCATCGCAGCCTGGGCAGTGCTATTCCTGGTACCGTTCGCGCAGGCCTTCGGCATGCATGCCGCCGCCGCCAATGCCGTGCACGCGCTGCTGTCGGAGTACATCCCCTTTATCGCGCTGATCGCCGCACTCTATATCGTGGCCGGCGGCATCTGCGTGCGTGGCAACCTGCATGGCACGCCGCGCCTGAATACCGGCCTGCTTGCACTCGGCACGGTGCTGGCCAGCCTGATGGGCACCACCGGCGCCGCCATGCTGCTGATCCGGCCGCTGCTGCGCGCCAACGACAACCGCAGGCATGTGGCGCACGTGGTGGTGTTCTTTATTTTCCTGGCGGCCAATGCGGGTGGCGCGCTGACGCCGCTGGGCGATCCGCCGCTGTTCCTGGGTTTCCTGAAAGGCGTGGATTTTTTCTGGACCCTGCGCAACATCCTGCCCGAGACGCTGTTCATCTGCATCGCGCTGCTGGTGATTTTCTATTTCGTCGATCGCTACTACTACCTGAACAAGGAAGAAGAGTTGCCGCAGGCAGCGGACCCCACGCCCGATTCCGCGGGCATCCGCATTGAAGGCAAGCGTAATTTCGTGCTGCTGCTGGCGGTGGTGGGCCTGGTGCTGATGAGCGGGCTGTGGAAGCCCGGTATCGAGTTCAACGTGATGGGCACCATGGTCGGCCTGCCGGCGGCGGTGCGCGATGTGTTGCTGGTGGTGGTGGCGCTCGTGTCCCTGGCAATCACGCCGAGCACGGCGCGCACGGGCAACGAGTTCAACTGGGAACCGATCCTGGAAGTCGGCAAGCTGTTCGCCGGCATATTCCTCACCATCATTCCCGTGATCGCCATGCTCAAGGCCGGTACCGACGGCGCCTTCGCCAGCGTGATCCGCATGGTCAGCGATAGCGGCGGCCAGCCCATCGACAGCATGTACTTCTGGGCCACGGGCATTCTTTCGTCTTTCCTGGACAATGCGCCGACCTACCTGGTGTTCTTCAACACCGCGGGCGGCGATCCCGCCACGCTGATGACGCGCGATGCCTCAACGCTCGCGGCCATCTCGGCCGGCGCCGTGTTCATGGGCGCCAATACCTATATCGGCAACGCGCCCAACCTGATGGTCAAGGCAATTGCCGAAAGCCGCGGCGTGCGCATGCCCAGCTTCTTCGGCTACATGCTGTGGTCGATCTGCGTGCTGGTGCCGCTGTTCCTGGTGATGACCTTTATCTTCTTCCGCGTGTGAGTGTGAGCATGACCAAGCCTTCCGTTCTCGTGACCCGCGCCGTCTTTCCCGAAGTGATCGAACGGCTCGCGCAGTACTTCGACGTCGACGACAACCAGCCGGACGTGGCGCTGGATGGCGCCGCGCTCAAGGCGCGCCTCGCCGGCAAGGCCGGTGTCCTGGCCAATGCCGCGGACCGCATCGATGCCGGCCTGGTGGCCGGGTTGCCGGCCTTGCGCGCGGTCTGCAACATGGCGGTGGGGTACAACAACCTCGATGTGCCGGCGTTGACCGCCGCCGGGATCGTGGCCACCAATACGCCCGATGTGCTGACCGAGACCACGGCCGATTTCGGCTGGGCCTTGCTGATGGCGACCGCGCGCCGTGTGACCGAGTCCGAGCATTGGCTGCGCGCTGGCAAGTGGGAGCGGTGGAGCTACGACATGTTCCTCGGCATGGACCTGTACCGCAGCACGCTTGGCATCCTTGGCATGGGCCGCATCGGCCAGGCCCTGGCACGCCGCGCTGCGGGGTTTGGCATGTCGGTGCTCTATCACAACCGCAGCCGTTTGCCCGAGGACACCGAGCGCGCGCTAAACGCGCGCTATGTCAGCAAGGCCGAGCTGCTGGCACAGTCCGATCATGTGCTGCTGGTGCTGCCGTATAGCGCGCAGAACCATCACAGTATCGGCGCCGCCGAGCTGGCGCAGATGAAGCCGTCGGCCACGCTGGTCAACCTGGCGCGCGGCGGTGTGGTCGACGACGCTGCGCTGGCCCGGGCGCTGCGCGAACGGCGCATCTTTGCTGCCGGGCTCGACGTATTCGAGGCAGAGCCACAGGTCCATCCCGACCTGCTGACGGTGCCCAACGTGGTGCTGACCCCGCATATCGCCAGTGCCTCGGAGAAGACCCGCCGCGCCATGGCAGATCTGGCCGCTGACAACCTGATCGCCGCGCTCGGCGTAGGACCGCAGGCAGGGCAACCGCCTTCCGTGATCAATCCCGAAGTGATGGCGCGCCGCCGCTGATCCTCTCGCTGCCAATACCTGCCAACCTATTCATGACTTTGATTTCCCTGTTGACCCTGGTCCTTGCACTGGCAGCCGTACTACTGCTGGTGGTGTTGCTGCTGCGGCCGCGCGTTGCACAGGACGGCGCCGGCCCGGAGCTGCTGCGCCAGCTCGCCGATCTGCGCGCCGAAGGCGCGCGCGGCAATGAGCGCCTGGAGCGTGAGCTGCGCACCGAGGTCACTGAGAGCGCGCGCGTTGGCCGTGGCGAAGCCGGCCAGCAGATGATGCGTTTCCAGCAGGCTCTGTCCTCGCAGCTCACCAGCATCGCCACGCTGCAGAACAACCAGATCGACATGTTCGCGCAGCAGCTTGCCAAGCTGACCGAGTCCAACGCCCAGCAGCTCGAGCAGGTCCGGCAGAACCTGCTGCAACAAGGCCAGCAGGCGCGCGACGAGCAAGGCAGCGCGTTGCGCCGATTTGGCGACGGGCTGCAGCAGCAACTGGCGCAGATGTCCGAGGGCAACGAGCGCCGCCTGGGCGAAGTGCGCGCCACGCTTGAGCAACGGCTCAAGGAGATCGAGGTCAACAACGCGGCCAAGCTCGAGGAGATGCGCCGCACCGTCGACGAGAAGCTGCACGCCACGCTGGAGCAGCGGCTGGGCGAGTCCTTCAAGCTGGTCTCGGACCGGCTCGAGCAGGTGCACCGGGGCCTTGGCGAAATGCAGGCGCTGGCCCAGGGCGTGGGCGACCTCAAGCGGGTGCTGACCAACGTCAAGTCGCGCGGGACATGGGGCGAAGTGCAGCTGGAGATGCTGCTAGAGCAGGTGCTAACCGCCGAGCAGTACGCCAAGAACGTGGAGACGGTGCGCAATACCGGTGCGCGCGTGGAGTTTGCGATTCGCCTGCCGGGCAAGGACGCTGCCGGCGGGCAGGTGTGGCTGCCCATTGATGCCAAGTTCCCGAAGGAACAGTACGAGCGCCTGCTCGACGCGCAGGAGCGCGGCGATGTCGATGGCGTGGCGCTGGCCGGGCGCGAACTGGAAGCCGCGATCAAGCGCGAGGCTCAGACGATCTCCGAGAAATATGTGTCGCCGCCGGCGACGACGGACTTCGCCATCCTCTTTCTCCCCACCGAGGGGTTGTATGCCGAAGTCTTGCGGCGCCCGGGGCTGGCCGACCTGCTGCAACGCAATTTCCGCGTCACGGTAGCCGGGCCGACCACGCTGGCCGCGTTGCTTAACAGTTTGCAGATGGGGTTTCGCACCCTGGCGCTGGAGCGCCGCTCAAGCGAAGTCTGGGAGGTGCTGGGCGCGGTCAAGACCGAGTTCGGCAAGTTCGGCGATGTGCTGGCCAAGACCCGCGATACGCTGGAACGCGCTGCCCGCAACATCGAGCAGGCCGAGGTGCGTACGCGCCAGATGGAGCGCAAGCTGCGCACCGTGGAAGCGCTGCCGGGCGAGAACGCGCAGGAACTGCTTGGCCTGGCCGCTGTGGTGGATGACGAGACCGCAGGCGGTTGAGGGGCAAAGAACGCTGGGCAAAAAAAAGCGCATCGATTCGATGCGCTTTTTACATTCCGGCGGCTGGCCGTTTCAGGACAAGTCGCGGATTGTCACCTCGATGCCGCCAAAACGCGCTGCCACCCAGTTGTAGGCCTTGCAGGCCAGCCACAGCAGGCCGAAACCGATCAGCGCATTGAGAATCAGTGCCGTGAAGACGGTGATCCCGGGCAGGTCGCCATAGCGGATAAAGGCCACGAACAGCCCCAGCGAGACGATGGGTACCGAAAAGCACAGGTACACGAGCACGAGCGCGCGGGCGGTTTTGACCGGGTGGAGGTACGCAATCTCCTGATTCATGACAGCTTGGGCAGTAAGCAAAGTAATGTTGCGCAAGTGTATCCAATGGGGGAGGCGGCGCATAGTCCGGCACTCGCGGGGTACGGAAAACCGCCGATCTGCTTGCTAAACCCCGGCAAAACTGCTGCGCAAAAACGACACAAAGGTGCAGCCGGCGTACCGTGGCGGGCTTTCTGCCAGCGCTTACATCAGCCCGTCGAACAGCATGACTTCAACCTCGTCGCCGGCGGCGACCATGCCCTGTTCGTGCCCGAGCACGATGAAGCAATTGGCCTCGCTCATCGAGCGCAGCACGCCCGAGCCCTGCTGCCCGGTGATGCTAACCTGCCAGCCGCCCTCCGGGGCAGGCGCCAGGATGCCGCGCTGGTACTCGGTGCGGCCAGGTTTCTTGCGGATAGCTTGGGCGCTGCGCACGCGCATCAGCGGCAGGGGCGCCACCTTGGCGCCCATCTGGCGGTGCAGGGCAGCCCGCACGAAATGATAGAACGTCACCATCACCGCCACGGGGTTGCCCGGCAGGCCGAACAGCAGCGCTTCGCGGCCGTGAGAAGCGATGCGCCCGAAGGCCATGGGCCGGCCGGGGCGCATGGCGATTTTCCAGAAGGTCACATCGCCAAGCTGGGCCATGATCTGCTTGGTGTAGTCGGCTTCTCCCACCGAGACACCGCCCGAGGTGATGACCGCGTCGGCGTTTTCGCACGCGCTGCGCAACGCCGCTTCGAGCGCGGCGGGATCATCGTGCACCACGCCCATGTCGATCAGTTCCACGTTCAGCCGCCGCAGCATGCCGTGCAGCGTGTAGCGGTTTGAGTCGTAGACGCAGCCCGCATCGAGCGGCTCGCCAATGGAGCGCAGTTCGTCCCCGGTGGAGAAGAACGCCACGCGCAGGCGGCGCCGCACCTTGACTTCGGCCACGCCCAGCGACGCCAGCAGCCCAAGGTCGGCCGGCTGCAGGATGCGCCCGGCGGCCAGTGCCGGCTGGCCGATGGCGAGGTCTTCGCCCCGCAGGCGGCGGTTGTCGCCGGCTCGTACCGCCTTGGCATCAAAGCGAATCAGCTCGCCCTCGACATCGACGAATTCCTGTGGAATCACGGTGTCGCAGCCGGACGGCATGATGGCGCCCGTCATGATGCGCGCCGCCTGCCCGCGCGCAACCGCTTGCTCGCAGGCAGCGCCGGCGAAGGCGCTGCCGACCACAGCCAGGGTCACGTTGCCGCCCGCGGCCAACTCGCTGCTGGCGAACGCATAGCCGTCCATGGCGGAGTTGTCGTGCGCAGGCACGTCCAGCATGGAGATGACGTCTTCGGCCAGCACGCGGTCGAGCGCGGTGCGCAGGGCGACCTGCTCGGTGCCCCTCACGGGCTCGACCACCTCGCCGATGATCTGGTTGGCCTGCGCCACCGGCAATGCACCGGGATCGTAGTCGGACAGGCAGGAAATGACGGATTGTAGTGATGGCATGGACCGTTCCCGGGGCAGCGGCCTGGCTTGGGTTGTCAGCGCGCCTCGAGCGTGCGCAACTCATCCAGGGTATTGATATTGGCGAAGGCGCCGGCGTCTTCGAACAGCACTTCGGCCAGGCGGTGCGAGGCGGCCCAGGTTTCGATCTTGCGGCCGCCGCCGTTGAGGAAAGCCACCAGGCCGTCGAGCGCCGTGACCGGCATCAGGCAAAACACCGGCTGGACCTGCCGGCGGCCATCCGCGTCGATGGTGACGGGAATGGCCATCTCGGCGCCTTGCGCGTCGATCGCGCTCGCCAGGCGCGCGGCCAGGTCGGATGGCAGGAAAGGCGAGTCGCAGGGCGCGCTCAGCATCCAGCCCGTCTGGCACTGTTCCAGCCCGGCCAGCATGCCAGCCAGGGGCCCGGCGAAGTCCGGCACCGAATCGGTGACCACCGGCACGCCGAAGGACTCATACGCGGCCAGGTTGCGGTTGGCGTTGATCAGCATGCCGCCGGTCTGCGCGGACAGGCGCATCAGCGTATGCATTGCCATGGGCGCGCCACGAAACGGCTGCAGGCCCTTGTCGGTGCCGCCCATGCGGCTGCCCCTGCCGCCGGCCAGGATCAGGCCGGTAATGTCTTCGCGAGAAATCATCGGGGGATGGGAGGATAGGGTGATGGGTTGGGCGGGGTGGCTGTCGTCAGCCGCCAATATAGGACATCTCGATCTTGTTCTCGGCACGCGCCTGCCGCACCGCGGGGTCGCTGCGCTGTTCGGAGTAGTGATCGGTGCGCCCTTGCCAGACCCCGGCAATGGCGTTCGAGATTTCCAGGTCGCTGTGCTCGCCGCGCAACAGCGCGCGCAGGTCGTAGCCTTCGGTGGCGAACAGGCACAGGTAGAGCCGGCCTTCGGTTGACAGGCGGATGCGGCTGCAGTCGCCGCAGAAGGCGTGGGTCACGCTGGAGATCACGCCGATCTCGCCGGCGCCGTCGCGGTAGCGCCAGCGCTCGGCGGTCTCGCCGCTGTAGTTGGCTGGGATGGCTTCCAACGGGAAGGCCTCGTGGATGCGGCGCACTACTTCGGCCGAGGGCAGCACCTCGTCCATCTGCCAGTGGTTGCTTGCGCCCACGTCCATGAACTCGATAAAGCGCATGATGATGCCGCTGCCGCGGAAATGTGCGGCCATCGGCACGATTTCCCCATCGTTGGTGCCGCGCTTGACCACCATGTTGACCTTGATCGGCGCCAGGCCGGCCGCCTGGGCGGTCTCGATGCCGTCCAGCACGTCGCGCACCGCGAAGTCGACATCGTTCATGCGGCGGAAGGTGGCGTCGTCGATGGCGTCCAGGCTCACGCTCACCCGCGTCAGGCCTGCATCGCGTAGCGCGCGCGCCTTGCGGGCCAGCAGCGAGGCGTTGGTGGTGAGGGTGAGGTCCAGTGGTTTGCCGGACACCGTATCGATACGCGCCAGCATTTCCACCAGCTTCTCGATGTTCTTGCGCAGCAGCGGCTCGCCGCCGGTCAGGCGGATCTTCTCGACGCCGTGCGCAACGAAGAGGCGAGCCGCGCGCTCGATTTCCTCGAAGCTCAGCAACTCGGAATGGGGCAGGAAGGTGTAGTCCTTGTCGAACACTTCCTTGGGCATGCAGTAGACGCAGCGGAAATTGCAGCGATCCGTGACCGAGATACGCAGATCATGGAGCGGCCGGCCGCGCGTGTCGGCAACCAGCCCGGACGGTGCGGTGAGCACGGCCGGAATGCTTGGCGTCATCGAGCGGTAGCGATGATCGCGCAGGTCGAAAATGGGAATGACGGATTCGGTCATGGCCTGGGGGCGTGGCAGTGCGGGTGACGGGCGGTTCTGGCGCGATTGCATGGGGCAGCATCGCCCGTTCCGGGCACCATCTTTCGGGTGCCATCTATTTGTCATTCTAGCCGAGCCGGGCATGGTACCGCCGGCATCACCCGGGACATTGCCCGCAAACAAAGCCCGCAGGCATGAAAAAGGGACGGCATCGCCGTCCCTTTTCTTGCTACCCGCGAGGGTGCCGCTTACTTCTGCGGCGTCCCAGCGGTATCGCCACCGGTTTCGACCAGGATCATCGGACCTTCAGGCAGCGGCGGCAGGGGCTTGCGCTCCCGCACGACGCGCGGTGCCGGCGGGATGCTGGCAGCCGCTTCCTGCGCAGCGCGCAGCTTGCTGGTGTCGGTGTTGACCCACTCGAGGCCAGCCGAGGCCAGCATCGGCTGCAGGCTTTCGACCGCCACCGGGGCTACCCGGGCTACCGTTGCCACCGGGGCAGCGACCGGCACTTCAACGGCAGGCGCCACAACAACAGCAGGGGCTTGCACGACTGCTTCAGCCACAACCGGAGCCGGTGCCGGCTGGTAGGCGGCCGGGCTTGCTGCGATCGTCTCAACCACCGTTTCAGCCACCGGCTCGGCAACCGTTTCGATGATCGGCGCAGCGACTGGCGCAGCGACCGGCGCCGAGATCGGCGCGGCCTGCACGAACACCGGCTCCGCCGGCAGTGCCACGGGCTGTTGCGTCACTACGGCAGCTTCGGCGGGCTGGTAAGCCGGAGCGCTCGGCGCGGCTTCGGCAACCGGCACGGCGGCTTCGATCGCAGGCGCTTGGGCGACCACAGCCGGGGCGGCGGCCTGGGTGCTTTCGCGCACTTCCGCCGTGTACTCGCCTTCAGCGCTTTCCGCGCCTTCGGTTGCCTGGGCGCCGTCGTCGCGTTCGCGGCGATAGCGGTTGCGGCCACGGCGATTGCGGCGGCGGCGTTCTTCGCCTTCACCGTTCTCGGTGCCTTCCGTGCCTTCCGGCAGGTCGGTGCGTGCGTTGTCGGCGTCATCGTGCGAGGCAACCGCTGCGGCTACGGCCGGCGCTGCCACGACAGCTGCGGCGGTCGCGGTTACGGCTTCGGCAGCCAGGCCTTCGGTGGCTTCGCCTTCGCGCGGCGCGTCGCCTCGTTCACGCTGGCGGTCGCGCTGGCGCTCGCGGCGTTCCTGGTTGCGGTCGCGGCGGCCTTCGCCACGGCCTTCCGTACGCTCGGCCGGTGCGCCTTCGGGCTGGCGGGCCGGCTGGACTTCCAGTGCGGCCTGGCGCGGGGCCCGGCTGTTGCGCTCGCCGCGTTGTTCGCCACGTTCGCCGCGCGCTTCGACGCGCTCGCCACGCTCCGCGCGCTGTTCGCCGCGGTCCGCGCGTTCGGTGCGCTCGCCACGTTCCTGGGGTGCGCGCTCGCCGCGCTGGCCACGGCCCTGGCGGTCACCACGTTCGCCTCCCCGCTCACCACGCTCGCCACCGCGTTCGCCGCGCTGGCCACGGCCTTCACCGCGTTCGCCACGTTGGCCGCGTTCGCGACGGTTCTCGGCGCTGCGCTGCTCTGCGTCAACCGGCTTGGCCGGCTCGACGGCGGGCGCTGCGGGCTTGGCGCCGAACAGGTTCTTCAGCCAGCCGATAAAACCACCGCCGACCACCGGCTGGGTAGCCGGCACCGGACGTGCGGCTGCCGCCGCGGCTTCCGGGCGCGGGGCGCGCTCTGCGCGCGGCACGGAGACGGGCGCCGGCTGTTCCGGGGTGATGCCCTTGACGGCAGCTTCCTGGCGCGGCTTGGCATCTTCCTTCTTGCGGCTGCTGTAGCTGGTGTCGGCTTCCAGTTCCTTGGCGGCAGCCTCGGCCATCTTGTAGCTGGCCATGCTGTCTTCCAGGCGCGGGTCGTCGTGACGCAGGCGCTCCAGCTTGTAGTGCGGGGTCTCCAGGTGCTTGTTGGGGATCAGCAGCACGTTGACCTTGAAGCGCATCTCGATCAGGTTGATGTCCTGGCGCTTCTCGTTGAGCAGGAACGCGGCCACTTCCACCGGCACCTGGCAGTGGATGGCGGCGGTGTTTTCCTTCATCCCTTCTTCCTGGATGATGCGCAGGACCTGCAGGGCGGAGGATTCGGTATCCCGGATATGGCCGGTGCCGTTGCAGCGCGGGCAAGTGATGTGCGAGCCTTCCGACAGCGACGGGCGCAGGCGCTGGCGCGACAGCTCCATCAGGCCGAAACGGCTGATCTTACCCATCTGCACACGGGCACGGTCATGGCGCAGTGCATCCTTCAGGCGCGTTTCCACGTCCTTCTGGGCCTTGCTGGCTTCCATGTCGATGAAGTCGATCACGATCAGGCCGCCCAGGTCGCGCAGGCGCAGCTGGCGGGCGATTTCGTCGGCGGCTTCGAGGTTGGTGCGCAGCGCGGTTTCCTCGATGTCGGCGCCCTTGGTGGCGCGGGCCGAGTTCACGTCCACCGAGACCAAGGCTTCGGTGTGGTCGATCACGATGGCGCCGCCCGAGGGCAACATCACCATGCGCGAGTACGCCGACTCGATCTGGTGCTCGATCTGGAAGCGCGAGAAGAGGGGGACGTCGTCCCGGTACTTCTTCACGCGGTTCATGTTGTCGGGCATGACCACGCTCATGAAGGCGCGGGCCTGCTCGTAGATTTCGTCGGTGTCGATCAGGATCTCGCCGATATCCGGCTGGAAATAATCGCGGATGGCGCGAATCACCAGGCTGGACTCGAGATAGATCAGCAGCGGGGCCTTGTTGTCGCCGGCGGCGCCGTCGATGGCCTTCCACAGCTGCAGCAGGTAGTTCAGGTCCCACTGGAGCTCTTCGGCCGAGCGGCCGATGCCCGCGGTGCGGGCGATGATGCTCATGCCCTCGGGCACGGCCAGCTGGCCCATGGTCTCGCGCAGTTCCTGGCGGTCCTCGCCCTCGATGCGGCGCGATACGCCGCCGCCGCGCGGGTTGTTGGGCATCAGCACCAGGTAACGGCCGGCCAGCGAGATAAAGGTGGTCAGCGCCGCGCCCTTGTTGCCGCGCTCTTCCTTTTCTACCTGGACGATCAGTTCCTGGCCTTCATGCAACGCGTCCTGGATGCGCGCGTTGCGCACGTCCACGCCTTCCTTGAAAAAGGCGCGTGCGACTTCCTTGAAGGGCAGGAAACCGTGGCGTTCTTCGCCGTAGTTGACGAAGCAGGCTTCCAGCGAGGGCTCGATCCGGGTGATGACACCCTTGTAGATGTTGCCCTTGCGCTGTTCGCGCCCGGCGGCTTCGATGTCGATGTCGATCAGCTTCTGACCATCGACGATGGCGACGCGCAGTTCCTCTTGCTGCGTCGCGTTGAAAAGCATGCGTTTCATCGCATTACCTCACTCAATGCCGCGGATTGCACCGGCATGCGGTGCCCGCGGCGTTCGTTCCGTGGAGCACGCGAGGGAGCGAGTGAGGGCGCGAGAATTGCCGAAAGCGCCGTCGCGCAAATGAGCGCGGCCGGCTGGGCACGGGTGAAAGAGAGGTAACGACGTCGAAAGCGCCGTCCGCATGGTCGGAGAGAACGCCGGTGTGCTGCTTTGCGCAGCGACCCAGCGGGTTTCCGGCTGGCATGGCGGCGGTGCGGGCGCAAAGAGGCGCCATCGCACCGCGGCCGGCCGCGGAAGGGCTAGACGCGTCAAAGAGCAAGTTTGTCGTCACGGCAATGCTGCTTCGCTTCCTGACATCTCCTGGCGGGCGCACCTACTGCTTCTTGGAGTTCTGCGACCGGGCGCCGGTATAACCAGTCAGGCGGCGTTGGAAGCATGCCGGCGGCACCGTTTCCCGGTGCGGGCGGGACTTCTCTCACCAGAGTGGATGCCGGGTGGGCATCCACTATCAAATTCTGTTCTACCTGAACACTACTCCCACGTGACCGCCGTCAGCGCCGAAGTTGCCTTTGGGCGACTTCCTGCGCGGGCGATACCGTGCGTGCTGCGTTTTTGCTGCCATTTACCAGCCCCGGGCTCGCGTGGTACGCAAAGAAGCGGGAGGCTGGCAGGGTTGGCGGCAACCCGAAGTGTAAAATACGACGAATCGCCTACACCTGACTTGCGCTGCCGGTCTTTGGCCGGAACAGCGAGGAAATTATATTGAAAATGAATGAGTTACGCCATCAAATTGAAAAAGAGGTGCGGCCCGCCGCGGCCGGGCCCCAGGTGGCGTACGTAACGATTGGCGACGAAGCCGATGGCCAGCGTATCGACAACTTCCTCCTGAAGCTCTCGAAAGGGGTGCCCAAGAGCCATGTCTACCGCATCCTGAGGTCGGGTGAAGTGCGTGTGAACAAGGGGCGGGTCGACGCCACCTATCGCCTGCAGTTGGGCGATGTGGTACGGATTCCGCCTATGCGTGTGGCGGCTTCGGCACCCGATGCCGGCAAGTTCGTGCCGCCGGCCAGCTTTCCGGTGGTCTTCGAGGATGAATACCTGCTGGTGATCAACAAGCCTGCCGGCGTGGCCGTGCATGGCGGCTCTGGCGTGGCATTCGGCGTCATCGAGCAATTGCGGCGCGCCCGCCCGCAGGCCAGGTTCCTGGAGCTTGTGCACCGTCTCGACCGCGAGACCTCCGGCCTGCTGGTGCTTGCGAAGAAGCGTACGGCGCTGGTGAACCTGCATGAGCAGATGCGCGGCAGTGCGCTGGACAAGCGCTACTTCGCCTGTGTGGCGGGGCATTTCGAGAATGCCCGGCAGCACGTGAAATTCCCCCTATATAAGTACACCACCCCGGAAGGCGAGCGCCGCGTGCGGGTGCAGGAAGATGGCATTGCCTCGCATACCGTGTTCAACCGGCTCGAGGTCATGCCCGGCTACACCTTGCTCGAGGCCGAGTTGAAGACAGGGCGGACCCACCAGATCCGGGTCCATCTGGCGCATTCGGGCTTCCCGATCCTGGGCGACGAAAAATACGGCGATTACGCCCTCAACAAGGCGCTGGCCCGCAGCGGCGCCAATCCTGGGCTCAAGCGCATGTTCCTGCACGCGCACAGCCTGACATTTACGCATCCGATGAGTGGAGAAATCACCACTGTAGTTGCACCCATGCCGCCGGAGTGCGAAGCGTTCCTGCAGCAAGCCCGTAACCTGCGCGCCGCCGACTAAGGCGCTAACAAGGATATTCATGGCCAGGCAACGCTTCGACCTGATCGTGTTCGACTGGGATGGAACCCTGATGGATTCCACCCCGACCATCGCCAAATGCATCCAGCTGGCCAGCCGCGACCTCGGCTTGCCGGTGCCCGACGACAGCGCCGCCAGTCACGTGATCGGGCTGGGACTCAAGGACGCGCTGTCGTACGCCGTGCCCACGCTCGATCCCGCCGACTATCCCCGGCTGGCCGAGCGCTACCGTTTCCACTTCCTGACCCGCGACGCCGAACTGGTGCTGTTCGACGGGGTGCGCGAGATGCTGGAAGCCCTGCGCGCCGAGCACTATTTCCTTGGCGTGGCGACGGGCAAGACCCGCGTCGGCCTGCAGCGCGCCCTGGAAGCAACCGACCTCGTGCGCCTGTTCGACGGCACGCGTTGCGCCGACGAGACCTTTTCCAAGCCCCACCCGGCCATGCTGCAAGAGCTGACCGGCGAACTGGGGCAGGACATGGAGCGCACGGTGATGATCGGCGATACCACCCACGACCTGCAGATGGCGGCCAATGCCGGCGCGGCGGGCATCGGCGTAGGCTACGGCGCGCATCCCGCGGACGCCCTGCGCGCGATGGCGCCTCTGCATTGCGCGACGTCCATCGCCGACCTGAAAGACTGGCTGCTGGCGCATGCTTGACGCAACGGGCCAGGGGATGAGGGGCGCGCGTCACCTGTGTGCGGCCGAGGACCTGGCTGACGGCGGCGCCGGGGTGCGTTTTGTGGTCGAAGTGGGTGGGCGCGCCGTGAGCGCGTTTGTCGTGCGCTTCGAGGGGGCTGTCCACGGCTACCTGAACCAGTGCGCGCATGTGCCGATGGAGCTCGATTGGCAGGAGGGACAGTTTTTCGAGTCCTCGGGCCTATACTTGATGTGCGCGACACATGGCGCGGTTTATGCGCCGGACAGCGGCTTGTGCGTGGGCGGCCCCTGCCGGGGCGCTTCATTGTCCAAGCTGCGCGTCGAAGAGCGCGACGGCAATGTGTACTGGCTGCCTGAAAGTCCATACGAAGCACCCGCGGGCTAGCGGGCCGCCGGCAGGCCCGGCGCCCCGGCCCGCCTATCTATTCATAATCAAGAGCCAACTGCATGACTGAACAGCAAAAACCGCCGCAGGACGAACCCGGCAAGGCGCAGGAACCGGTGGCTTCGGCCAGCGCCGGGGCGCCCGGGGCGGGGGATGACCGGCTGGAAACCGCCTCGCAGGCCGATTACCCGCTGGAGCAAGAGCTGCGCGCCGGAGATGCTGCTTCGCAGAGCGAAGCCGGCCAGCGCCAGGCGCGCATGGCCGGTCGTGACGTCGGCCCCGTCCCCACGGGGGCAGGCTGGGAGCGGGATGTGCTGGAAAGGGTGCTGATGGCGACGCTGCGCGAGCAGCGCGCGGCACGCCGCTGGCGCATTTTCTTCCGCTTCGCCGGGCTCGCTCTGCTAGTGCTGATTTTCTTTGCCGTTTTCGACTTCAAGGGCGACGGCACCATTGCCACGAGCGGTCGCCATACGGCGATGGTGTCGCTCGACGGCGAGATCGCTGCGGGGACGCCGGCCAGCGCCGAATCGATCAACGCAGCCCTGCAAGCCGCATTTGCCGATACCAATGCCGCCGGGATCATCCTCAAGATCAACTCGCCGGGTGGCTCGCCGGTACAGGCCGGCATGATCAACGACGAGATCCGGCGCCTGCGGACGCTTTATCCCGCCAAGCCGTTCTACGTGGTGGTGGAGGAGATCTGCGCCTCGGGCGGCTATTACGTGGCGGCGGCGGCCGACAAGATCTATGTCGACAAGGCTAGCATCGTCGGCTCGATCGGCGTGTTGATGGACGGCTTTGGCTTCACCGGGCTCATGGACAAGCTGGGCGTCGAGCGCCGGCTTTATACCTCTGGCGCCAACAAGGGCATGCTCGACCCATTCTCGCCGCAGGTGCCTAGGCAGAAGCAATATGCCGAAACCATGCTCAAGCAGATCCACCAGCAGTTCATCGACGTGGTCAAGGAAGGCCGAGGCGATCGCCTGAAGGACGATCCGGACCTGTTCTCCGGCTTGTTCTGGTCCGGCGAGCGCAGCGTTGAGCTGGGCTTGGCCGACGGCCTGGGTAACGCGGATTACGTGGCGCGGGATCTCTTCAAGGCAGAGGACATCGTCGACTACACCGTCAAGGAGAATATTGCGGAGCGGGTAGCCAAGCGTTTCGGCGCGGCGATGGGCACGGCGGCGATGAAGACCATGCTGTTCGGCACGCGCGTGCAGGCCATGCATTAAGCCAGCCGAGCTGGGCACGGAGTAAAAAATGGGGCGAAAACGCCTCATTTTTCGTTTGTTTCTTCGTTGGCCGACCGTCGCTCAGGCTGCCAGCAAGGAGAAAATGGCCGGGCGCTTGTTCAGTGCCAGCCGCTCCGGGCGCCAATCGGAGATGGGCAGCGTGACGATCGTCTCGCTTGGCAAGGTCAGGTCTACCGCGATCGACAGCAGGCTGGTGCCTGCGCAATGCTGGCGCATCGCTTCCAGCAAGGGGCCATTGCGGTACGGCGTCTCGATCCAGACCTGGGTCTGGCGTGCCTTGCGCGATAGCTGCTCCAGCTCGCGCAGGCGCTTGGCGCGCTCGCCGGCATCCACCGGCAGGTAGCCGTTGAAAGCAAAGCTCTGGCCATTGAGGCCGGACGCCATGACGGCCAGCAGAATCGAGCTCGGGCCCACCAGCGGGCGCACACGCACGCCCTTGGTGTGAGCCAGGCGCACCAGGTTGGCGCCGGGATCGGCCACCGCCGGCACGCCGGCTTCCGACAGCAGGCCGCCGTCGCGCCCTTCGCGGATCGGTGCCAGCAGTGCGGCCAGTTCGCCTTCGCGCGTATTGACGTTGAGTTCGCGGATCTCGATCTGCTGGATTGGCTTGCCCAGCGGGCAGGTTTCGCTGAGTTTCTTCAGGAAGGCGCGTGCCGTCTTGGCATTTTCCGCCACCAGGTAGTCCAGGCTGGCCGTGATTTGCTGCACGCCAGCCGGAATGACATCCGCGAGCGGGTCGAACTCGTCGCGTTTGCCCAAGGTGTTGGGGATCAGGTACAGGGTGCCGCTCATGCTTGGGTTCTCATTTGTCTTCTGTGGCTTGGCGCGGGGTGGGCGAAGCCCTTAGTCCTGGAAGAAAGGGTAGCCGGCCTGGCGCAGCATATTGGTCAGCGCGATCAGGGGCAGGCCTACCAGCGCGGTGGGATCGTCGGACTCCATATGCGAGAGTAGGGCGATGCCCAGTCCTTCGGATTTGGCGCTGCCCGCGACATCATAAGGGCGCTCGATGCGCAGGTAGGCGTCCAGCTCCTGGTCGGAAAGATCGCGGAAAGTCGCGCGCGTCTGGATATCCGCCAGTTGAGCCTCGCCGTTACGACTGTCAAGCAGGCACAACGCCGAGTGAAACGTGACGGTACGGCCGCGCATCCACTGCAATTGCGCCAGGGCCTTCTCGTGGGAGCCGGGTTTGCCGATCTGCCTGCCGTCCAGCGTGGCGACCTGGTCGGAGCCGATGACCAGGGTGCCCGGATGCCGCTCGGCAATGGCCTGTGCCTTGGCGTGGGAGAGCCGCAGCGCGGTGGCCTCGGGGCTTTCGCCAGGCTGTGGCGTTTCGTCGATGTCGGGAATCGCCACCTCGAAAGGAATGCGCAGGCGCTCCAGCAATTCGCGGCGATAACGTGAGCTGGAACCCAGGATCAGGGTGGGGCGGGAAGTTTGCGACATAAGTAATTGAGCGAAAAGGGAAAGCGGCGAATGGCCGTCTTCCAAAATTTTGACCGCGGCAGCAGAATCGACGTATAATCTCGCGTTTAGCCAAGCAAGTCCGGCGCAATACCGTGTTTTTTCCGGTGTTGTGTAGCTTCCGAGTCACGTTTCGACGGTGCGTATACAGGTATATGCCAGGTATACGTAAAAAATGCGTCGAAGCCGCGATCCTCCGGGATGCCTCCCGGCATGACGGCACAATAAGACATGACCCAGCCGATTGACCTGCGCGCGCTCGATCTCTTTGCGTTCTGCCGCGCTGGCGACGACGCCACCGGCGAAGTTGCCGCACGCGATTTGCCGCGCATCATAGCCGAGACTGCGGCGCAAGCGCCAGCGTCGGCGACGGACGAGGTGTTCAGCTACGCGCTTTCCGGCTTTGTCGAGGAAGAGGCGAGCGAGCCCGGCAAGCCCGCGGTGGAGCGCCTGTTCGTCGACCTGGCCGTGAATGGCCGGGTCTGGCTGGATTGCCAGCGCTGCCTGCGGGTCTACGAGCAGCCGATCGCCACGGACATGTGTTTCGAGGTGGTCGCCAGCGAGGCGGATGCCGATGCGGCGCCCATGGACGATGACGAGCTCGATGTGATTGTTGGCTCCAAGCGCTTTGACCTGCTGACGCTGATTGAAGATGAAGTGCTGTTGGCTTTGCCGGTGGCGCCCAAGCATGACGTTTGCCCCACGGTGCACGAAAGTCTCGTGACCGGGGTGGACGGACAGGCGGAACCTGAACCAGAGGTTCTGCCGGAAGAAGAAAAACGGCCTTCGCCCTTTGCGGCGCTGGCCGGCCTGAAAACGAAGCACTGAAGCCGGTTCGCCGGCATCTGGCAACGTTCGAAGGCACCAGGATCAGCATCCGGCCGGGCCCGGCTACGCCTCGTGCGGGATGCGTGTGTTACCATTGAAAAATTCTCGAAGGAGTCATCATGGCAGTTCAACAGAACAAGAAGTCGCCCTCCAAGCGCGGCATGCATCGCTCGCACGACCACCTGACCACGGCAGCGCTGGCAGTGGAGCCGACCACGGGCGAAACCCACCTGCGTCACCACGTGAGCCCGAACGGCTACTATCGTGGCCGCAAGGTCATCAAGACCAAGAACGACTGACAGATCGTTCGGCGTGACTTTGCGTCTCGTACGCGCACGTTGTTAGGTCAAAAACAAAAAAGCGGCAAAATCGTTGCCGCTTTTTTGTTGCGCGCTCGCAGCGCAAACCGTAGCGCAGGCTTCCATCGGGCCGATTTGCGCCGCCGGCTCAAGCTGAGTGCATGGCTAGATGCCATGCGCGGCGGCGAGGGCGGCGCCAGATCTCGCCGTGGAGCGCTCCGGGAGTGCCGTCGGGTTGCCACCGGCTGGTCAGGGTCATGCCTGCCCGGCTCGGGAGCCAGGATTTCAAGTCACGCCGACCAGCGCTTCTGCACCAGGAAACAATGACGATCAAACTAGCTATCGACTGCATGGGTGGCGATCACGGTGTCTGCGTGACCGTACCAGCGGCGATCAGTTTTCTCTCAAGCCATAGCGACGCCGAAGTGGTGCTGGTCGGCTTGCGGGACAGCATCGAGCCGCAGCTCAAGAAGCTGCATGCGCTCGACCATCCGCGCGTGCGCATTGTGACCGCGTCCGAAGTCATCACCATGGATGACCCCGTTGAAGTAGCGCTGCGCAGGAAGAAGGATTCCTCGATGCGCGTGGCGGTGACCCAGGTGAAGGAGGGACTGGCTGGCGCATGCATCTCGGCGGGCAATACCGGCGCCCTGATGGCGGTGTCGCGCTATGTGCTGAAAACGCTCGAAGGCATCGAGCGGCCGGCTATCGCTACCACCATTCCCAACGAGCAGGGCTGGGGTACCACGGTGCTAGACCTCGGTGCCAATGCCGACTGCGAGCCCGAGCACCTGCTGCAGTTCGCGCGCATGGCGGAGGCCATGGTTGCCGTGGTGGATCATAAGGAACGCCCGAGCGTCGGCCTGCTTAACATCGGCGAGGAAGTGATCAAGGGCAACGATGTGGTCAAGCGCGCGGGTGAGCTGCTGCGCGCTTCGGAACTCAACTTCTACGGCAACGTGGAAGGCAACGACATCTTCAAGGGCACCACCGATATCGTGGTGTGCGATGGCTTTGTCGGCAACGTCGCGCTAAAGAGCAGCGAAGGGCTGGCCAAGATGATCGCCAACATGATCAAGGAAGAATTCACGCGTTCGTGGTTTACCAAGCTGCTGGCGGTCCTGGCTTTGCCGGTACTCAAGCGATTGTCCCGGCGCCTGGACCCGGCGCGCTACAACGGCGCGTCCCTGCTCGGCTTGCGCGGGCTGGTTGTCAAAAGTCATGGTTCCGCCGACGCGCACGCTTTTGAGTGGGCTATCAAACGCGGGTATGATGCGGCCAGGAATGGTGTGATCGAACGCACCATTCAGGCCTTCGCCAACAAGTCAGGTAACAGCACTCCGGCTACCGGCCCGCAGTCAGGCGCCGAGGATTCCAGTCCAAGCCCGCACGCCGCCTGAGGTCTTGATGTAGATGCCGCGGGCGACGACCCGTGGCCAGACGATCGATCCGACATTACATGACAAGCTACGCAAAAATCATCGGGACCGGGAGCTATTTGCCTCCGCGGCGCGTCACTAACCAAGATATCGCGGCGCAACTGGCTGAGAAGGGCATCGAGACCAGCGACGAATGGATCTTTTCGCGCAGTGGCATCTCGGCCCGCCATTGGGCCGAGCCGGATGTCACCAGCAGTGACCTCGCCGTCAAGGCGGCGGAGCGCGCGCTGGAGGCTGCCGGCATCGATCGCCAGAGCATCGACCTGATCATCGTTGCCACTTCCACGCCCGATTTCGTCTTCCCCAGCACCGCCTGCCTGGTGCAGCAGAAGCTTGGTATCACCAACAACTGCGCGGCGTTCGACCTGCAAGCGGTGTGCTCCGGCTTTGTCTATGCGCTGGCCACCGCCGAGAAATTCATCCGCAGCGGTTCACACCGCAATGCGCTGGTGATTGGCTCGGAAGTGTTTTCCCGCATCCTGGATTTCAACGACCGCACCACCTGCGTGCTGTTCGGCGACGGTGCCGGCGCAGTCGTGCTGTCGGCCTCCGAGGAGCCCGGCATCCTGTCGTCGGCGATGCACTCCGACGGCAGCCACGTGGATATCCTGTGCGTGCCGGGCAACGTCTCGGGCGGCAATATCACCGGCAACCCCTTCTTGCACATGGATGGCCAGGCGGTGTTCAAGCTGGCGGTCACCGTGCTCGACAAGGTAGCGCGCGAAGCACTCGCGGGCGCGCAGTTCCCGGCGGAAAAGGTCGACTGGCTGATCCCGCACCAGGCCAATATCCGCATCATGCAAAGCACGGCCAGGAAGCTTGGCCTGCCCGCCGAGCGCATGGTGGCTACGGTGCATGAGCACGGCAACACCTCGGCTGCCTCGATCCCGCTGGCGCTCGACGTGGCGGTGCGCGATGGCCGCATCGGCGCAGGGCATCACGTGCTGATGGAAGGCGTGGGTGGCGGCTTCACCTGGGGCGCGGTACTGCTGCGCATGTAATATTCGGGCCGGCGTGGCGGTGTCATGCCGCTGCGCCGACCTGGCGCTATTCATCTTTACGATTCGATTGCGATGAAATTCTCCTTTGTATTCCCAGGGCAAGGCTCGCAGGCAGTTGGCATGCTCAACGCCTTTGCCGGCAATGCGGTAGTTCGTGCCACGCTGGATGAGGCATCCGCCGCGCTTGGGCAGGACCTGGGCCAACTGATCGCCGAAGGCCCGGCCGAGGACCTGAACCTCACCACCAACACGCAACCGGTGATGCTGACCGCCGCGGTGGCCATCTACCGCGCCTGGCTCGACGCCGGCGGTCCGGCTCCGGCCGTGGTGGCGGGGCACAGCCTGGGTGAATATTCCGCGCTGGTGGCAGCCGGAGTGATCCCCTTTGCTGATGCGGTGCCGCTGGTGCGCTTCCGCGCACAAGCCATGCAGGAAGCCGTGCCGGTTGGCGAGGGTGGCATGGCGGCCATCCTGGGGCTGTCCGACGATGATGTGCGCGCCGCTTGCGCCGAAGCGTCGGCGACCGGCGCCGGCGTGGTGGAGGCCGTGAACTTCAACGCTCCGTTGCAGGTGGTGATCGCTGGCAACAAGGGTGCCGTGGAGAAGGCCTGCGAATTGGCCAAGGCACGTGGCGCCAAGCGCGCGCTGCCGCTGCCGGTGTCGGCACCGTTCCACTCGTCGCTGCTCAAGCCCGCATCGGACCGCCTGCGCGAGCGCATGGCCGGCATGGTGTTTTCCGCACCGTCGATTCCGCTGGTGAACAACGTCGATGTGGCCATCGTCAATGACCCGCAAGCCATCAAGGACGCGCTGGTCCGCCAGGCCGCAGCCCCGGTGCGCTGGGTCGAGTGCGTGCAGAAGATCGCTGCCGAAGGCGTGACCCATGTGATTGAGTGCGGCCCTGGCAAGGTGCTGGCCGGCATGACCAAGCGCATCGACGGCAGCCTGGTGGGCGGAGCGATCTTCGACCCGGCCTCGCTGCAGGACACGCTGGCGCTGCTGAAGTAAACAAGGACCAACGCAATGACAAAATTTCTGGAAAACCAGGTCGCGCTGGTAACCGGCGCATCGCGCGGCATTGGCCGCGCCATCGCACTGGAACTGACCGCCCAGGGTGCCACGGTGGTGGGTACCGCCACCAGCGAGGCGGGTGCAGCAGCCATCAGCGAATACCTGGCGGCAGCTGGCGGCAAGGGCCGCGGCGCCGTGCTCAACGTCAATGATGCGGCGGCGTCAGAAGCGCTGATCGACGAACTGGTCAAGGCGCATGGCAGCCTGGGCGTGCTGGTGAACAACGCCGGCATTACCCAGGACCAGCTCGCCATGCGCATGAAGGACGAGGACTGGAGCGCGGTGATCGAGACCAACATGACGGCGGTGTTCCGCCTGTCGCGCGCCGTGCTGCGCCCAATGATGAAGGCCCGCGGTGGCCGTATCATCAACATCACCTCGGTGGTCGGCTCGACCGGCAACCCGGGCCAGATGAACTACGCGGCGGCCAAGGCCGGCGTGGAAGGCATGAGCCGCGCGCTCGCACGCGAGATCGGCAGCCGCAACGTCACCGTCAATTGCGTGGCGCCGGGCTTTATCGATACCGACATGACCAAGGTCCTGTCGGAAGAGCAGCATGCTGCACTGAAGACGCAGATCCCGTTGGGCCGGCTCGGCCAGCCGGAAGACATCGCGCATGCGGTGGCCTTCCTGGCAGGTCCGCAGGCGGCCTACATCACTGGTACAACGCTCCATGTGAATGGTGGCATGTACATGAATTGATCACCTTGTGCAGTGGCCGGTTTCGAGGGAGAAGCCGGCAGAAGCTGTGCGAAGTGGTTATTTTTAAAACTGATCGGGCGCAGTTCTTGCAATAGATGGCGGGGGGCATTTTTATGGCCCAAACCTGCTAAAATGCGCCCACTTTTTGTCGAACTTCCCTGGAGGGTTACATGGACAATATCGAACAACGCGTCAAGAAAATCGTGGCAGAGCAACTCGGCGTGGCCGAGGCAGACATCAAGACCGAATCGTCGTTTGTGAACGACCTGGGCGCTGACTCGCTCGACACGGTTGAACTGGTGATGGCGTTGGAAGATGAATTCGGCATGGAAATTCCTGATGAGGAAGCCGAGAAGATCACGACCGTGCAACAGGCAATCGATTACGCCACTGCACACGTCAAGGCTTAAGCCTGTCGTATCTGAATTCCGAGCCACAGAAGGCAGGCGCGTGGGCCCATGGGTCCGCTGCGTTGTTTTCTGTGGCTTTCGTCTGTTCGAAGAAGCACAATTGGATGCGTTGCGCCGGTGTCGGTGCGGCCAGTTGCTGGCCGTTGGCTGGCATCGATTCCCAATCCGGTTTTGCTTCACGTACCCGTAGGAAATCATAGTGAGCCGTCGTCGCGTCGTCGTCACTGGGCTTGGCCTTGTGTCTCCGGTCGGAAACACGGTTGCCGAAGGCTGGGCCAACCTGGTTGCCGGCAAGTCTGGCATTGCCACCGTCACCAAATTCGATCATTCCGCGCTTGCCGTGCACTTCGCTGGCGAGGTCAAGGGGTTCAACGCCGAGGACTACATCCCGGCCAAGGAAGCCCGCCATATGGATACCTTTATCCACTATGGCATCGCAGCGGGTTCTCAGGCGCTGAAGGATAGCGGCTACGAAGTGACCGAAGCCAATGCCGACCGCATTGGCGTGCTGGTCGGATCGGGCATCGGCGGCCTGCCGATGATCGAGGATACCCACGCGGAGCTGACCAATCGCGGTCCGCGCCGGATCTCCCCGTTCTTCGTGCCTGGCTCGATCATCAACATGATCTCGGGCCACCTGTCCATCATCCATGGACTCAAGGGTCCCAACCTGGCCGCGGTCACGGCTTGCACCACCGGCCTGCACAGCATTGGCCTGGCGGCCCGCCTGATCCAGGCGGGGGACGCCGACGTGATGCTGGCCGGTGGCGCTGAATCCACCGTCTCCCCGCTGGGCATTGGCGGTTTTGCCGCAGCGCGTGCGCTGTCGACCCGTAACGATGACCCCGCAGCCGCCTCCCGCCCCTGGGACAAGGATCGCGATGGCTTCGTGCTGGGCGAGGGCGCCGGTGTGGTCATGCTCGAGGAGTACGAGTCGGCCAAGGCGCGTGGCGCCAGGATCTATGCGGAGCTGATCGGCTTCGGCATGAGCGGCGACGCTTACCACATGACCGCGCCCAATATGGACGGCCCCCGCCGCTGCATGGCCAACGCCCTCAGGGATGCTGGCATCAATGCGGATGAAGTCGGCTATCTGAATGCGCACGGCACCTCGACTCCGCTTGGTGACAAGAACGAGACCGAAGCGATCAAGCTGGCCTTTGGCGATCATGCCTACAAGCTGGCTGTCAACTCGACCAAGTCGATGACTGGCCACTTGCTGGGTGGCGCGGGCGGGCTTGAGTCGGTCTTCACCGTGCTGGCGCTGCACCACCAGGTGTCGCCGCCGACCATCAACATCTTCAACCAGGATCCCGAGTGCGACCTGGATTACGTGGCCAATACGGCACGTGAACTGAAGATCGATGTGGCGGTGAAAAACAACTTCGGCTTCGGCGGCACCAACGGCACGCTTGTCTTCCGTCGCGCCTGAACCCGGCGGCCGCCGGGTGGCTTCCCCTTTGCGTTCCAGGATCCATCCCTTGCGGTGGGCCTTGGTGCTGTTCCTGGCCTGCGAGCTGGCAACGTTCGCGTTGCTGGCCTGGCAAGGCGTGCAGGAACTGGGGCGCTCGGCGCAAGGCTGGGATTTCACGCAGTGGCTGTTGGTAGCCGGCCTGGCCGGGTTGTGCGGCTGGCTGGCCTGGCATTGGCCCAAGCTCTGGCACGGTGCCGCCTGTGCCTACGGCGGCCTTGCGCCAGGGCGGGACCGTACCGGCCGGCCTGGCATCCTGGTCGATATGCCGGACGGCAGCCGCGCGATAGCGAGGGTGGAATCCAGCTGGGAACTGGGCGAGCTGGCGCTCGTGCTGGCCCTGGAGCCGGTGGCCGGACGGCCACCACGTGTGCTGGTGGTCAATCGCGCATTTGCCGGTGCCAGCGCTTTGCGCGCCCTGAGGCGCACTATTCGGGTTGCGCGCCGTGAAGGCCCGGCGGCCGGCGAGGCCGGCTGATGTGCGGCAATTTCAACCATTCTTCACAATATGCGTTGCAACGCACTGACCGTGCGGTCCGCAACGTAGGTAAAATACAACGTTTGTCGTGAAGACGATACCAAGAGATACACTGCAGGTGAAATATTCGTGAGCGAACGCGAAGCCGATCAGCTCCTCGTTGAACGCGTCCAGCAGGGCGATAAGCGGGCCTTTGAATTGTTGGTGGTGAAATACCACCGCAAGATCATCAGGCTCATTTCGCGTTTGGTGCGGGATTCCGCGGAAGTGGAGGATGTGGCACAAGACGCCTTCATCAAGGCGTATCGTGCGTTGCCGCAATTTCGCGGTGAGTCGGCGTTCTACACCTGGTTGTACCGGATTGCGGTGAACACGGCGAAGAACTACCTGGCGACCCAGGGGCGCCGGCCGGAAGCCTCCAGTGATATCGATGCCGAAGAGGCTGAAACTTTTGCGGACGGTGAGCAACTAAGAGATATCAATACGCCGGAGTCGATGCTCCATACCCGCCAGGTGGCCGAGACGGTCAACCGCGCGATGGAAGCACTGCCGGAGGAATTGCGCACCGCCATCACCCTTCGCGAGATCGAGGGCCTCAGTTATGAGGAGATCGCGGAAGCCATGGGTTGCCCGATCGGCACAGTCCGGTCGCGCATCTTCCGGGCGCGCGAGGCGATTGCCGATAAATTGCGCCCGCTGCTGGGAACAGCAGAGGGCAAGCGGTGGTAGTAGGTAGTGATACCTAGTGGTAAGCAGTAAATAAAATGTCGTGCGGCCAGCGTTGCAGCCTATTCCTGCATCGAAAAACGACAAAGCAGTAGACGGGATTGTCGGTTGTTCAATGGTTTTTCTAGGGGTGGGAAATGGGTCAGGCTCATAAGCAGTCGGTTCATGAAGTGGAAGCAGCGGAGCAAATCTCCGTGCTGATGGATGGCGAGCTGGCGCCGCACGAAGTAAACGCCGTGTTGGATCTCGCGAAAAGCGAGGCAGGCATGGCGAGTTGGGCCTCTTATCAATTGATTGGCGATGCCCTGCGTTCGGAAGAACTGACGCATGCCGGCTCGACCGATGACTTTCTTTCCCGGTTTTCCGCTCGTCTGGACAGTGAGCCGCATGTGCTGGTGCCCGCCGTCGCCAAGGCGTCGTCGGCTCATCGCCTGCTGTTCAAGCCGTCGTGGGTGCGGCGCGTCATGCCGAGCACCGCGATTGCCGCTGCAGTGGCCGCCGTCAGCTGGGTAGCCGTGCCGCAGATGCGCGGCGCCGCCGACCTCGGCACGCCGGATGCGGTAGTGGCGCGTGTCGAGCAACCTGCAGCGCCCAAGGCTGGCGGCATCGTGACTGTCTCCGCCGATAACGTGCAGATGATCCGCGATCCCCGTCTGGATGAATATCTTCGCGCTCACCGCGTCTCGGTTGCCACCGATGCGGTAGTGCCGACCATGCGCCAAGTGGCTAACAGCGCAAACTTCTCTCAGGACAATTCGCAGGAATAATGCCGGACATGCATAAAGGATGGTCGCCCGCCAACGTAGCGGGCGCACACAGAATTAGGGCCCTTCGCAGGTCCTTTTTTCTGGCCTTGTGTCTGACTGCGGCTGCGGCAACTGCGCAGCCGCCGGACAATACGCTGGCCCGTCGCGACGCAACGGCCTGGCTCAACAAGATCCATCGCGCGGCCCAGCGCGAGAATTATGTCGGCACGCTGATTTATCAGCGTGGCAGCGTGATGCATGCATCGCGTATCCAGCACTACAGCGATCTCGTCAACAACGAGTATGAACGGCTTGAAACCCTTGACGGCAAGCCGCGCGAGGTGCTGCGCCAGAACGACATCGTCCACAGCCTGATTCCCGAGGCCAAGCTGGTGGTGGTGGAGAAGCAGGAGGCCAAGGATCGTTTCCCGGCGCTGCTGGCCACCAACAAGAACGATGTGCTCGATATCTACGATATGCGCAAGCTTCCGGGCGAGCGCGTGGCTGGCGTCGAGTGCGAGGTCTTTTCGCTCGAGCCGCATGACGCGGCGCGCTACGCCGTGCGGCTTTGGGCGGAGAAGAATTCTGGCTTGCTGATGCGTGCACAGACCCTGGGCGAGGGCGGCAAAGTGCTGGAACAGGTTGCTTTTTCGCAAGTCGATATCGGCGTGCCATCGGAAAAGCAGCGCATTCTCACGGCCATCAAGAACTCCGGCTCCTGGACTCACTATGAGGTGACCAACCATCCGGCCAATATTGCCGATGAAGGCTGGAGCATCGCGGTTCCGGTCAAGGGGTTCCTGAAGATCCGCGAGGTTCGCCGCCCGCTGGGAGAACTGCGCGCACCGCAGGCCAACCCGCGCGGCAATGTCTTCGAAGTGCTCCAGGTCGTCTACAGCGATGGCTTGACCGGCCTGTCGGTGTTTATCGAGCCGGTTTCCGAGCAGCGCGTGCGCCGCGAAGGCGTCGCCTCGCTGGGTGCCACGCAGGTCGTGGTACGCCGCGTAGCCGATTTCTGGATCACCGTGGTGGGTGAAGTCCCGCCGGCCACAGTGAGGCAGTTTGCCTCGGCGGTAGAATACAAACCACCGAAAGCCCACTAGGCCGGATCGCGGCGTTGCCGCAGGCGTGAACACCGCCTGTGGGCCGCCACCGATCGGCAACCCTGCCGCCTGTGCTTTCTTCCTCTTTTCGCTGATTTCCCGGGAGTCGACGATGTCACCAAGATCTCCAGCCTTGGCTCGGACCGTGCTCATGGCTGCCATTCTCGCCTTTGCGCCCTTTGTCGCGGAGTTGAGTCACGCGCAGGCCGCCGCGCCATCCTATAACCTGCCCGACTTCACCGATCTGGTGGAAAAGGCCGGACCGGCTGTCGTGAACATCCGCACCACCGAGCGCGTGCGCGCGCGCGGCACGCCGGGGGGGACGGAAGATGACGAAATGGCAGAGTTCTTCCGCCGTTTCTTTGGCGTGCCCATGCCAGGTGCACCCACGCCGCCGGGTGCCCCGCGCCGTGGCCAGCCGCCGCAAGGCGAGGAGCAGAGTCGTGGCGTGGGATCGGGTTTTGTCATTAGCCAGGATGGCTATGTGATGACCAATGCCCACGTTGTTGCTGATGCGGAAACCATCTACGTCACGCTGCCCGACAAGCGTGAATTCAAGGCCAAGCTGATCGGCTCGGACAAGCGCACCGATGTCGCCTTGCTCAAGGTCGAGGCGACCGGCCTGCCCAAGCTGACGCTCGGCGATTCGGACAAGGTTCGCGCTGGCGAATGGGTGCTGGCCATTGGTTCTCCCTTTGGCCTCGATAACACCGTGACTGCAGGCATCGTCTCCGCCAAGGGGCGCGATACGGGTGACTACCTGCCGTTCATCCAGACCGATGTGGCGGTCAACCCCGGCAATTCTGGCGGTCCGCTGATCAACCTGCGTGGCGAGGTGATCGGCATCAACTCACAGATCTACAGCCGCAGCGGCGGCTATATGGGTATCTCCTTCGCCATCCCGATTGACGAAGCCATGCGGGTCACCGAGCAGCTCAAGGCGACCGGCAAGGTCACGCGCGGACGCATCGCGGTGGCAATCGGTGATGTGACCAAGGAAGTTGCCGATTCGCTCGGCCTGGGCCGCGCCCGGGGCGCGCTGGTCGGCAGCGTCGAGCCCGGCGGCCCTGCCGAGAAGGCGGGGATCGAGGCTGGTGACATCATTCTCAAGTTTAACGGCCGCGACATCGAGAAGGCGTCGGATCTGCCGCGCATGGTTGGCGACATCAAGCCGGGCACGCGCGTTCCGCTGCAGCTCTGGCGCAAGGGCGCGACGCGCGAGATGTCCATCACCGTGGCCGAGCTGGATGCGGATGCGAAGGTGAAAACCCGCGGCAATGGACCGCGCGACGATAACACCCCGCCGGCGGCCAAGCCCAATGCGCTTGGATTGATCGTCAATGAGATTCCCGACGCAAAGCTCAAGGAGCTCAAGATCAAGTCGGGGGTCGAGGTCGAGCAGGCGGATGGTCCGGCGATGCGTGCCGGCATTCGACAGGGCGACATCATCCTGCGGTTGGGTGACAGCGACGTGACCAGCCCTAAGCAGTTCAACGAACTGGTCAAGGGACTCGACAAAGCCAAGATCGCAGCGGTGTTCGTGCGCCGCGGGGATGCCACCCAGGTGCTGACCCTGAGGCCGGGCACGATGTCCTCGCGCTGACCGGCGCCGCCATCATGGCCGATCTCACACTGTATGGCAGGAGCTACTGCCATCTGTGCGAGGACATGAAAATCGCGCTGGAGCCGCTCCGGCGCGATTTTTCCTTTGTCTTGCACGAGGTGGACGTGGATGCCGATCTGGCGGCCATAGCCCGTTTCGACGAGCTGGTGCCCGTGCTGATGGCCGGTTCCCCGGCCGGCCCGGACGTGGAGCTGTGCCATTACTTTCTTGACGAGAAGCGGGTGCGAGCGTGGTTGGCCGCACATGCGGGGCCGCGGGCGGGCGAACAGGTGGGTAATGGGGCGTTCGATGGCACATAAGTGCGCCCGGCAAAGCCTGGTCTGGCTGCAGGGCTAGCGCCGTGGTCCATTTCGCAATACGGAAGTCCTTGAAAATACGGTAAAATCGCACTTTGGCGCAAAGTCTGCGTCACCAACCTGCGGCCGGGATCGGCGTGCGCCCAGCAGGGCGCCAGTTCCAGGCCGTTCATAATTGCTGCGCCGCCCGGCGTGCCCACGCGGGCACTTCGTGGCCTGAAACGGCGCACCCCTGAGTATCAGATGGACCATATCCGCAATTTCTCGATCATCGCCCACATCGACCACGGTAAATCGACCCTGGCCGACCGCATCATCCAACTCTGCGGAGGCCTGTCCGATCGCGAGATGGAAGCGCAGGTGCTTGACTCGATGGACATCGAGAAGGAGCGCGGCATCACCATCAAGGCGCAGACCGCCGCGCTGAGCTACAAGGCGCGTGACGGCAAGATCTACAACCTCAACCTCATCGACACCCCGGGACACGTCGACTTCAGCTATGAAGTGAGCCGCTCGTTGTCCGCCTGTGAAGGCGCGTTGCTGGTGGTCGATGCCTCGCAGGGCGTGGAAGCGCAGACCGTCGCGAACTGCTACACCGCGATCGAGCTCGGCGTGGAAGTGGTGCCGGTATTGAACAAGATCGACCTGCCGTCGGCCGATCCCGAAAACGCGATCCGCGAGATCGAGGAAGTGATCGGCATCGACGCGCATGACGCCACGCCTTGCTCGGCCAAGACCGGCCTCGGCGTGCAGGACGTCATTGAGGCGATGATCGCCCGCGTGCCGCCGCCCAAGGGCGATCCCGCCGCTCCGCTGCAGGCCCTGATCATCGACTCGTGGTTCGACAACTACGTGGGCGTGGTGATGCTGGTGCGCGTGGTCAACGGCACCCTCAAGCCCAAGGACAAGGTCCTGCTGATGGCCACGGGCTCGCAGCACCTGGTCGAGCAGGTCGGCGTGTTCTCGCCCAAGTCGCTGCCGCGCGAGTCGCTGCAGGCAGGGCAGGTGGGCTTCGTGATCGCCGGCATCAAGGAATTGAAGGCCGCCAAGGTGGGTGACACCATCACCACCATGGCGCGCAAGGCGGCCGAGCCGCTGCCTGGTTTCAAGGAAGTCAAGCCGCAGGTGTTCGCCGGCCTGTACCCGGTGGAAGCCAACCAGTACGAAGCGCTGCGCGAATCGCTGGAAAAACTCAAGCTCAACGACGCATCGCTGCAGTACGAGCCCGAGGTGTCGCAGGCGCTTGGCTTCGGCTTCCGCTGCGGCTTCCTGGGTCTGCTGCACATGGAGATCGTGCAGGAGCGCCTGGAACGCGAATTCGACATGGACCTCATCACCACCGCACCGACGGTGGTGTACGAGGTCGACATGCGCGACAAGACCAAGCTGATCGTGGAGAACCCGGCCAAGATGCCGGACCCGAGCCGCATCGAGAACATCCTCGAGCCCATCGTCACGGTCAACCTGTACATGCCGCAGGCTTACGTCGGCTCGGTGATCACGCTGTGCACGCAGAAGCGCGGCACGCAGATCAACATGAGCTATCACGGCAAGCAGGTGCAGCTTACGTATGAGATTCCGATGGCGGAAATCGTCATGGACTTCTTCGACCGGCTGAAGTCCGTGTCGCGCGGCTACGCCTCGATGGACTACGAGTTCAAGGAGTATCGCGCCGCCGACGTGGTCAAGGTGGACATCCTGATCAACGGCGACAAGGTCGATGCCTTGTCCGTGATCGTGCACCGCTCCAACTCGCAGTACCGTGGCCGCGAAGTCGTGTCCAAGATGCGCGAGATCATCCCGCGCCAGATGTACGACGTAGCCATCCAGGCCACCATCGGCGTCAACATCATCGCGCGCGAGAACGTTAAGGCGCTGCGCAAGAACGTGCTTGCCAAGTGCTACGGCGGGGATATCTCGCGTAAGAAGAAGCTGCTGGAGAAGCAGAAGGCGGGCAAGAAGCGCATGAAGCAAGTGGGTTCGGTCGAGATTCCCCAGGAGGCCTTCCTCGCGATCCTGCAGGTGGGCGACAAGTAAGCCGGCTGGGCCGCGCCGGCACTGCCGGCAGGCTCCTGGCAGTGGTTGACGCGGACTCTATCAAAACAACACGACGATCTAGCCGACATGAATTTTGCACTGATCCTTTTTGTGCTTGTGGTTATTACGGGCATTGCCTGGGTGGCCGACAAACTGGTGTTCGAGAAACAGCGGCGGCTTTCCGCCCAGTCCGCGCTGGCCGAGTTCGATGCGCGCAAAGCCGATCTCCAGGGACGCTACGGCGTCGGCGAGATCGACACGTCGCGTAGCCGCCTCGCCGAGGAAAAGCTGCGCCAGCCTTGGTGGCTGGAGTATTCCGCAAGCTTCTTCCCGGTAATCCTGGCCGTGTTCGTGCTGCGCTCCTTCGTGGTCGAGCCGTTCAAGATCCCGTCCGGCTCGATGATCCCGACGCTGCTGATCGGCGACTTCATCCTGGTCAACAAGTACGACTACGGCATCAGGCTGCCGGTGGTGAACAAGAAGATCCTCTCGGTCGGTGACCCGAAGCGCGGCGACGTGATGGTGTTCCGCTACCCGAAGGATCAGTCCCTCGACTACATCAAGCGTGTGATCGGCGTGCCGGGCGATGTGGTGAGCTACCAGAACAAGCGACTGACCATCAACGGCAAGGCCGCCGACTACAGCCCGCTGCCCGATTACCTGGATGAAGAACGGCTTTCGTATTCGAAGCACTTCCGCGAGAAGCTGCCCGACGGCCCGGAGCACGGTATCCTCAACGACGCCGACCGGCCGCCGTTTGTCTCCGGCGCGGACCCTGATTTTCCGTTCCGCGAAAACTGCACTTACAATCAGCAGGGGCTGACCTGCAAGGTGCCGCAAGGTCACTATTTTGTGATGGGCGACAACCGCGACAACAGCCTGGATTCACGTTATTGGGGCTTCGTGCCCGATCAGAATATTGTCGGCCGGGCATTCCTGATCTGGATGAACCTCGGCAATATCGGACGCGTGGGGGCGTTCAAGTAAGCCTTCCGCGGCGCGAATAAATCACTCCAGTCAAGCGAGGGAAAGCGCAACATGGGTCAACAGGGTCAGAGTGGTCAGAAGGGTCAGGCTGGTCAAACGGCACTGGCAGAACAAACGGATCAATCGCGTCGGGAGGTTGGTTCAAGGAGGGGGAGGGCGCGTCTGGCGGGGCGGTACAAGGTGCGCGGATTCTCCCTTGGCAGCTTGCTGATCGTCATCTTGATCGTCGGAGGCATCGTGATCCCGGCGGTCAGGGCGATCCCAAGCTTGCTGGAGTACTTTTCGGTCAAGCGCGCCATCAGTTATGCCAAGCAACAGGCATCCAACAAACGCGAAGTGGCCGATTATTTCGCCAAGCAGGCACAGATTGACCGTATCACCGCTGTGCGCAGCGACGATCTGGACATTCACGAGGACGACAATGGCACGATCCGCTCGGTGGGTTTTTCCTACCGTAACGAGGTGCCGTTATACGGCCCTCTGAGCCTTATGATTACCTATTCGGGAACGCAGTACTGACATGAACCTCGATGCCTTGCAGCAACGCCTCGGCTACCGCTTCAGCAAGCCAGAATTGCTGCAGCAGGCGCTGACGCACCGCAGCCACAGTGCCTTGCACAACGAGCGCCTGGAATTCCTGGGCGATTCGGTGCTGAACTGCGCCGTGGCCGATATGCTGTACGGCATGTTCAGCAAGCTCGACGAAGGCGATCTCTCCCGCGTGCGCGCCAACCTGGTCAAGCAGCAGGCGCTGTATGAAATTGCCCAGATGCTGCAGTTGTCCGAAGCGCTGCGCCTGGGCGAGGGCGAACTGAAGAGCGGCGGTTTCCGCCGCCCTTCGATTCTTGCCGATGCGCTGGAAGCCATCGTCGGCGCCGTATTCCTCGATGCCGGCTTCGAAGGTGCGCGCACACTGATCCGCAAGCTCTACATCCCCATCCTCGAGCAGGTGGATCCGCGCACACTGGGCAAGGATGCCAAGACGCTGTTGCAGGAGTACCTGCAAGGCCACAAGATAGCCCTGCCGCAATATAACGTGATCGCCACCCATGGCGCCGCGCATAATCAGCAGTTTGAAGTCGAGTGCACCGTGCCTAAACTGGAAGTGCGGGTGTTCGGTACCGGCGCGTCGCGCCGTGCCGCCGAACAAGCCGCCGCCAAGCTGGCGCTCGACGAGGTGCAAAAACTCGTGCCCCAGTTGCTCAAGCGCAGCCGGGCCGAGCGCACCGGCAAGACGCGCAAGCAGCCGGTGCCGCCCGATCCCCAGTTGTCTCTCAGGTTGAAGGAATGACCGAATCTACCAATCCGCAGCAAGATGCCGCGGGTACCCCAAGCGCAGCCTTTCGTTGCGGCACCGTGGCGATTGTCGGGCGTCCCAACGTCGGCAAGTCCACGCTGATGAACGCGCTGGTTGGCCAGAAGGTCAGCATCACCTCCCGCAAGGCGCAGACCACGCGCCACCGCATCGTTGGCATCCAGACTACCGAGGACGCCCAGTTCGTCTTCGTCGATACGCCGGGTTTCCAGACCCGCCATGCCAGCGCGCTGAACCGCTCGCTGAACCGTGCCGTCACCTCGACCCTGTCGTCGGTGGACCTGGTGCTGTTCGTGGTTGAGGCCGGCTACTACGGCGCCGACGACGAGAAGGTGCTGTCGCTGCTGCCCAAGAAAGTGCCGGTGCTGCTGGTCACCAACAAGCTGGATCGCCTTGGCGCGGACCGGGCCGAGGTGATGATGCCCTTCCTGGAAAAGATGGGGCACCAGTTCCAGTTCGCGGAAGTGGTGCCGATGTCGGCCAAGACCCACGATCACATCGAGCGCTTGCTCGCCATCATCCGGCCTTACTTGCCGGAAGGTGAGCCGATGTACGACGCCGACTCCATGACCGATCGCAGCGAGCGCTTCATGGCCTCGGAGATCATCCGCGAGAAGGTGTTCCGCTGGACCGGCGACGAGCTGCCCTACACCAGCACGGTCATCATCGAGAAATTCGAGACCGAAGGCCGGCTGCGGCGCATCTTTGCCACCATCCTGGTCGAGCGCGATGGGCACAAGGCCATGATCATCGGCAACAAGGGCGCCAAGCTCAAGACCATTTCCACGGAGGCCCGCATCGACATGGAGAAGCTGTTCGACGGCAAGGTCTACCTGGAGATGTTCATCAAGGTCAAGAGCGGCTGGGCCGACAACGAAGCTGGATTGCGCGCCTACGGCTATGAGTGATAGAGCGGGCGGGCCTGCCCTGAAGGCCCGCCGCATTGACCCGGTGGTGGAAGAAGCCGCCGAACTGCTGGGCAGCCATGCCGTGCCTGGCATGGCAGTGGCGGAGCAGCGCGCGATGATGGATCGCGCGTTGCGCATTGTGCCGGCGCGCACCGAGCTGCGCGTCGCCAACCAGCCCGGCTTCGTGCTGCATGCCTGGCCTTACCGCGAAACCAGCCTGATCCTCGACGTGTTCACGCGTGACCACGGGCGCGTCGCCATGGTGGCCAAGGGCGCCAAGCGGCCGCATTCGGCGCTGCGCCCGGTACTCCAGCATTTCCAGCCGATCTCCCTGTCATGGAGCGGCCGCGGCGAGGTCAAGACACTGACGCGCGCGGAGTGGGTTGGCGGCATGCTGCCGCTGGCAAGCGACGCCTTGCTCTCGGGTTTTTATCTCAACGAATTGCTGCTGCGCTTTTGCGCCCGCGAAGACGCCCACGTTACCCTGTTTCGCCAGTACATGGCCACGCTGACCCAGCTCTCGCACGGCGAGCCGGCCGGACTGGTGCTGCGCGGCTTCGAGCGTGTGCTGCTGCAGGAAACCGGCTTTGCGGTCGCTTTCGACGAGTGCGCCAATTCCGGCGAGACGGTCGAGCCGGAGCTGGACTATGTCTACCAGCCCGAGCGGGGCGTGCGTCGCGCGCAGGCCAGCGATCCATCATCCTGGCCGGTGGTTTCCGGCCAGACGCTGCTCGACATGTCGCAGGACGACTATAGCCGTACACAAACTGTCACGCAAAGTCGTGCCCTGATGCGCTTCCTGCTGCATTATTATTTGCAAGGCGCGCCGCTGAAGACGCGCCAGATTTTGATCGACCTGCACTATCTCTGATTTGTTTCCGAGCCTTTAGAGCCCACCCGCATGATCTTCCACGCGCATCCCGGCGTCATCGACCTTGGCGTCAATATCGACCACGTGGCCACGCTGCGCAATGCGCGCGGCACGGTCTATCCCGATCCGATCCAGGCAGCGCTGCAGGCCGAGCAGGCCGGCGCCGACCTGATCACGCTGCACCTGCGCGAAGACCGCCGCCATATCCGCGACGCTGACGTGCACGCGCTGCGCCCGCTGCTGGCCACGCGCATGAACCTGGAGTGCGCGATCACCCAGGAAATGCTCGACATCGCCTGCGGGATCCGTCCGCAGGATGTCTGCCTGGTGCCCGAGCGGCGCGAGGAAGTCACCACCGAAGGCGGCCTGGACGTAGCCGGGCGCTTCGAGCAGGTCAAGGCCGCCTGCCGCCAACTGGCCGATGCGGGCATTCGCGTCTCGCTGTTCATCGATGCGCAGGTAGAGCAGATCGAAGCCGCTGCCGCTTGCGGCGCGCCTGTGGTGGAACTGCACACCGGGCGCTACGCCGATGCGCATTCGGCCGAGGAGCAGGCCGCCGAGCTGCGCCGCGTCGCCGAAGGCGTCGATGCCGGCGTGCGGCTTGGCCTGGTGGTCAACGCCGGCCACGGCCTGCACTACACCAATGTGCAGCCGGTGGCCGCGCTGCATGGCATCAAGGAACTGAATATCGGCCACGCCATCGTCGCGCATGCGGTCTTTGTCGGCTGGCAGAATGCCGTGCGCGAGATGAAGGCCATCATGGTTGCCGCGCGGCTGGGCACTACCTATCCGCGCCCGGACGCCGCAGCGTGATCTACGGCATCGGCACCGACATCATCCAGATCGAGCGCGTGCAGGGCGTGATGGAGCGCACGCGCGGCCGGTTTGCCGAGAAGGTGCTCGGTCCGCAGGAACTCCAGAAGTACCACGCCCGCAAGGCGCGCTCGGAAAAACGCGGGCTCGCTTTCCTGGCCACGCGTTTCGCCGCCAAGGAGGCCTTCTCCAAGGCGATTGGCCTGGGCATGCGCTGGCCGATGACCTGGCGCGCGATGGAGCTGCTGAACCTGCCCTCCGGCGAGCCGTATCCGCATTGCCACGGCGAGCTCGACGCCTGGCTGCGGGAGCGCGGCCTCGTGGTGCGGGTCAGTGTCAGCGACGAACACGATTATGCGGTCGCTTTTGCGATTGCCGAGCCGGGCGGCGCTGGCGTCAGCCTGCCGCTCGCCTCCCAGCCTAGTGAAGAATCCAAATGATCAAGAAGATTTCCGGTAAACGGCCGGGTCCGGTTGTACTCGATGTCAAAGGCAAGCAACTCGATACGGACGATGTCCGCCGCATCTCTCACCCGCTGACCGGCGGCGTGATCCTGTTCGCGCGCAACTTCGAGTCGCGCGCGCAACTGCAGGCACTGACGCATGAGATCCGCACCGTGCGCGACGATGTGCTGATCTGCATCGATCACGAGGGTGGCCGGGTGCAGCGCGCCAAGACCGATGGCTTCACGCACCTGCCGGCCATGGCCCGGCTTGGCGCGTTGTGGGACCAGGACGTGCTGGCGGCAACCAAGGCGGCCGTGGCCTGCGGCTACGTGCTGGCGGCCGAGTTGCGCGCGTGCGATATCGACCTGAGCTTCACCCCCGTGCTCGACCTGGACTACGGGCTCAGCGCCGTGATCGGCGACCGTGCCTTCCACGCTGACCCGCGTGTGGTGACCATGCTCGCCAACCACCTGACCCACGGCCTGCTGCTTGCCGGCATGGCCAATTGCGGCAAGCACTTCCCGGGGCACGGCTTTGTGGCCGCGGATTCGCATGTGGCCGTGCCGGTGGACGAGCGCGGCCTTGACGAGATCCTCTCGCAGGATGCGCGCCCTTACGAGTGGATGGGGATGACGCTATCATCGGTGATGCCGGCGCACGTGATCTACCCCAAGGTCGACCCGCACCCGGCCGGCTTCTCTCGCTACTGGCTGCAGGACGTGCTGCGTACCCAGTTGGGCTTCGAAGGCGTGATCTTCAGCGATGACCTGAGCATGGAAGGGGCCAGCGTGGCAGGCACGGTGACCGAGGCTGCGCGTGCTGCCTTGGGCGCCGGATGCGACATGGTGCTGATCTGCAACCATCCGGAGCGGGCCGACCAGTTGCTGGATGAGCTCGATGTGCGTATCGGCAAGACCTCGCAACGCCGTATCCGCCGCCTGTTCGGGCGCCGCAAGCCGCTGGACTGGAACAAGTTGATGCAAGAGGCGGAGTACGCCGCCGCGACGGGCGTGCTCAAGCGCCACGGCCTGATAGCCTGACGCCGCATTCGCCGAAGACCGCTAAGCAGCAGGGAAAAGAAAAGGGCAGCCGAAGCTGCCCTTTTTCCGTTGCGCCACCCGCGCTGCGGATGGCGGCGAATCAGCTGCGCTTAGTTTGCGCGGCTGCGGTATTCGCCGGTACGGGTGTCGATTTCGATCTTGTCGCCGATGCTGCAGAACAGCGGCACTTGCAGCTCGAAGCCGGTGTTGATCTTGGCGCCCTTGAGCACCTTGCCCGACGAGGTGTCGCCCTTGACGGCCGGCTCGGTGTAGGTGATCTCGCGGACCAGCGTGGTCGGCATATCCACCGAGATGGCCTTGTCATTGTAGAACACCACTTCGACGGTCATGCCGTCTTCGAGGTAGTTCAGCGAGTCACCCATGCTGTCCTGCTCGACTTCGTACTGGTTGAAGTCGGTATCCATGAACACGTACATCGGGTCGGCGAAGTACGAGTAGGTGCATTCGCGGCGTTCCAGCATCACGACTTCAAACTTGTCGTCAGCCTTGAAGACGGATTCACCCGGGGCTTCCGTCAGCAGGTTCTTGTACTTCATCTTGACCACGGCGGAGTTGCGGCCCGACTTGTTGTACTCAGCCTTCTGCACGACCATCGGGTCGGTACCGATCATGAATACGTTGCCGACGCGGAGTTCTTGTGCGGTTTTCATCTGAACTATTTCCTGAAAAAGAATGTCTCGGAATTCGGTATGGCGAAGGCGCTCTGCCGACACACTGCGCGCAAGCTTGCGCGGGGCGTTTCCGTCTTCCGGCCTGGTCACCATCAAAATAACCCATTATTTTACCCGATTTTCGCAGAAGGCCACGAGATTTGCGGCCAGGTCGCCGAGGTGCTGCAGGCTGCGCTGCCACTGCTCGGTGGCGGCACCCAGCGCGGGCAGATGGGCGCGCAGGCGCGACCAGTCAGGTGATTCACCATCCTTATTCCAGCTGTGCCAGAAGGTGGAAAGTGCATTGGCAACCTCAATCTGGCCGCTTTGTTCCAGCCGATGCCGGAACAGAGCCAGGAAGGCATCGAGCTTGACCATGTGCGCCGCGTCGGATTGCGGGTAGATATGCCAGACAAAGGGTCGGCCAGCCCACTGCGCGCGCACGAACGAATCCTCGCCACGCACGAAGTTCAGGTCGCATAGCCAGAGCAGTTCATCGTAGTGCTCCTGGCGCACAAAGGGCACCACCTGTACGGTCAGGTTGCCGCGCTCGAAGGCGCTGCCGGGCACGCAACCGGCCGCCCCGAACCACTCGCTTGCCTGTTGCGCCGCCAGGCCGGCCGGAACCAGGCACTGGACGGGGTCTGGGCCATCCCGCCATTGCGCGAGCAGCGCTGGCAAAGCCGCGTTGGCATACGCGAACAGGCTGACTTTCAGCGCGCCGTCGATGGGCTGGAAGCCAAGGCGATGCCAGAGCGCGGCTTGGGCTGCGGGGCTGGTGCGCAGGTGCTCGCGCTGCATGCCGAGCATGGCTTCGCGCAGCAGGCCGCCCGTGCCGGGCTCGAAGCCGGGGAAGAAGAAATACTTGACCAGTGGCAGGCGCGGGTGGGGCGAGGCCATGCCGTGGTGTTCCCTGACCCAGGGCTCGGCGCTCATGTATTCGAGATTGATCCAGGCCGGTTTGGGCTCGCATACAGCCATGGCGGCCAGGAATGTGGCCGGCAGGTCGCAGGCGAAGGACTCGATCACCGCATCGTGCGGCGTGACCCCCGCGAAGCGCGCGGCGCTCTCCTCGGCGCTTTCCTCGTCCGCGCGCCGCCACGGGCGAATCGTCACGCCGGCAAGCACTTGCTCTGGGGCGGCGACGTCGAGGCCTGGCGCAAGGCGCGCGAAGCTGGCTAGGTCGTCCACCCACAGGCGCACGGCGTGGCCGTGTTCCTGGGCCAGCTGGCGTGCCAGCCGCCAGCAGACGCCGATATCGCCATAGTTGTCGATGACGGTGCAGAAGATGTCCCAGGAGCGGATGGCGCGATCGGGCTGAGTGGGCATGGTGGCGGGACTCCGCAAGGATTTGCTCTAAACTTGCGATTTTAGAGCTTGTTGCGCCTTGGCCCTGCCGGGTATGCGCGCCACCGGCCAATCCACGGTCAATTCGCTACCGATGTCCCAGCAGGAACCTGAAACCCACGATCAGGGCGCGTCCGCCTCCACCCAGCCGGATGGGTTGCCCGAGCAGCCGGCCAAGGCGTCCTTGGCGGCCCCTGCCGAACCTGTGTCGGACGCTCCATTCGACGCCAAGGCCGTGATTGCGCAATTGCCCGGCCTGCCCGGGGTCTACCGCTACTTCGATGCCCAGGGCAATGTCCTTTACGTGGGCAAGGCGCGCGACCTGAAAAAACGCGTCTCCAGCTACTTCAACAAGACGCTGCTGTCGCCGCGCATTGCCATGATGGTGGCCAAGATCGTGCGCATCGATACCACGGTGGTGCGCACCGAGGCCGAGGCGCTGCTGCTGGAGAACAACCTGATCAAGGCGCTGGCGCCGCGCTACAACATCCTGTTCCGCGACGACAAGTCGTATCCGTTCGTCAAGCTGACCAGCCATTGCTTCCCGCGCATGGCCTACTACCGCGGCGCCACCGACCGCAAGCATCAGTATTTCGGGCCGTTCCCCAGCGCGGGCGCTGTGCGGGAGAGCATGCAGATCCTGCAGCGCGTGTTCCAGTTGCGTACCTGCGAGGACACCGTCTTTACCAATCGCACGCGGCCATGCCTGCTGCATCAGATCCACCGTTGCACCGGGCCTTGCGTGGGCGCCATCAGCGAGGCGGATTACACGCGCGATGTCAGCAACGCGGCGCGCTTCTTGCAAGGCCGTCAGAACGAGGTGCTCGAAGGCTTGCAGGCGAAGATGGAAGAGCACGCCGGGCGGCTGGAGTTCGAGCAGGCGGCGGCGGTGCGCGACCAGATCGGCGCGCTGTCCACCGTGCTCAAGCGGCAGGCCGTGGAGGAGGTCGGGCAGTCCAGCGATATCGACGTGCTTGCGGTAGCGGTGGAGGGTGGCCGTGCGTGCGTCAACCTGGCGATGGTGCGCGGCGGCCGCCATCTTGGCGACAAGGCGTATTTCCCGGCGCACGTCGAGGAGGGCGCGATGATTGTCGGGCACCAGGACGAGGATGCCGGTGCCAGCGCGCCAATCGAGCCTGGCGTTGCAGCTGGCGAAGGCGCGGCAGCGCTCGGCGGCCCGGCCGGCATACCGGTCGAGCGCATCGCCGCCGAGGTGCTGTCCGCCTTCATGGCGCAGCACTATCTGGACCAGGCCGTGCCGCCGATCCTGGTGGTGAGCCACCTGCCGCCGGACAAGGCCCTATTGGAGGCATTGTCGATGCAGGCGGGGCGCAAGGTCACGCTGGTGCGCCAGCCGCAGGGGCAGCGCCGGTCCTGGCTCGAGATGGCGCAGAAAGGCGCCGAGCTGGCGCTGTCGCGCCGCCTGGCTGAGCAAGGCAGCCAGCAGGCCCGTACGCGCGCGCTGGCCGAGACAATCGGCATCGACATGGAAGACCTCGCTTTGCTGCGGGTCGAATGCTTCGACATCAGCCACACCGCTGGCGAGGCCACGCAAGCGTCTTGCGTGGTCTTCCACCATCATGAAATGCAGAACGCCGAGTACCGCCGCTACAACATCCAGGACATCACGCCTGGCGACGACTACGCCGCTATGCGTCAGGTGCTGACCCGCCGCTACCAGAAGCTGGTGGAGATGCTGGAGCAGGCGCCGGCGCAGGAGCCCGTCCCCGAGGGGGGCGAGCAAGGCGGCGAGGCGGGGGCGTCCGGTGCGCTGGCGCTGGTGCCGAACGTGGTGCTGATCGATGGCGGCAAGGGCCAGGTGGAGGTTGCGCGCCAGGTGTTCGAGGAGCTTGGCCTCGATATCGGGTTGTTGGTCGGCGTGGCCAAGGGCGAGGGCCGCAAGGTCGGGCTGGAGACGCTGATCTTCGCCGATGGCCGCCCTTCGCTGGAGCTGGGGCAGGGCAGTGCGGCACTGATGCTGGTGGCGCAGATTCGCGACGAGGCGCACCGTTTTGCCATTACCGGCATGCGCGCGCGCCGCGCCAAGGTGCGCAACACCTCGCGGCTGGAGGAGATCGAGGGCGTCGGCGCCCGCCGCCGGCAGAAGCTGCTCACGCGCTTTGGCGGCCTGCGCGGGGTGGTCGCGGCCAGCATCGACGAATTGGCCAGCGTCGATGGCATCTCGCACGCGCTGGCCGAGGAAATCTATCGGCAGCTACATTGATCCGGCCAAATCCGATGCCAATGTGGCAGGAAATGCTCGGCCATCGTTGAAATAGGCGACAATCTCGGCGTTGCCCATTGCCGTCGTCTCGTTCCGAGCCCCCATGCCGCTGAATATACCGATCCTGCTGACCTGGCTCCGTGTTGCCATGATTCCCCTCGTGGTGGGCGTGTACTACCTGCCTGAAGCATGGCTGCCCATGCATGCCAAGAACATGACGGCAGCCGGTTTTTTCATCGTGGCCGCGGTCACAGACTGGCTGGACGGTTTCCTGGCCAGGCGCTGGAACCAGACGTCTTCCTTTGGCGCCTTTCTCGATCCGGTCGCCGACAAGCTGATGGTGGCGGCCGCGCTGCTGTCGCTGCTGGCGCTGGGCCGGGTGGCCGACCTGATCGCGCTGGTGATCATTGGCCGGGAGATCACCATCTCCGCGCTGCGCGAGTGGATGGCGCAGATCGGGGCGTCGAAGAGCGTCGCGGTGAATTTCCTCGGCAAGCTCAAGACCACCTTCCAGATGATCGCGATCCCTTTGCTGCTCTTCAACGATAGCCTGTTCGGCATCGTCGATGCTTCCGTGCTGGGCGCATGGCTGATCTATGTGGCGGCGGTGCTGACCCTGTGGTCGATGTTCTATTACATGAAGCTGGCGTGGCCGCAGATTCGCGAGCGCAGTGGCTTGAGTGGCGAGGCCACCGCACAAAAGTGATGGTTCGATGAAAAATATGCTTGACGACCACGCCGCTGATTTGCAATAATCCTGTTCTCGCTTCTGACGAAACAAACCGAACGAAGCGAAAAGCAGCAAGAATGTAGCGAGATGTGAGCGGTATCGGCACAGAAGCTGTGTTTTAAGTAAGAAGTTAGCAGGATCCTGCGGGAGTAGCTCAGTTGGTAGAGCGCAACCTTGCCAAGGTTGAGGTCGCGAGTTCGAGCCTCGTCTCCCGCTCCA
>NZ_JBXAOE010000037.1:0-91536 GCF_058802485.1 Cupriavidus sp. GW822-FHT02D05
GAGCGGCCGGGACCCAAACTCGCATCGCCTTAAGGCGATACTCAGACATGGGTCCCTCTTTTCCGCTCTTTTCGCCGGATCACGAGGCGCCCCATACGGCCTTGGCACACCTCCACGGCTCGCTTCGCATCGCGTTGGGGTGTGGCCCGCCCTTCGGGCGCTTCACACGGCTACCACAATGGGTCGATCTTGCCGTTCGCTCCCCTCTCCCACTTGTGGGAGAGGGGCCGGGGGAGAGGGCGGGCGCTGGCCGAAGCGATGCCTTTCGCGCCTACTGCTGGCTGTAATCCACCAGCCGCACCGGCAAATCACCGTCGCGTTCGAGTTGATCGACCAGGCCGATTTCCCAGTTCAGGTAGGCGTGCATCTCGGACTTCCGGCGGCTTTCATCCTCGTAGGCGTAGGCGCTGTACCACGCGTCTTCGTCGCCGGTCAGGATTCGCGCTGCGGCGGCCGTGCCGGCCTCGCCGGATTCCGTTGGCAGGCCAAGCGCTTGCCAGCGTGCGTTGCCGCCGAGCAGTGCGCGTACGTCGCGCTGGCTGGTGCGGCGCAACTCGGCCGCTACCGCTTGCGCCAGCACGCCGTCGGAGGAGGTCACCACGATGATGTGGTCGGCTCTGGCATGCTCCAGCGCCAGCGCGACCTTCTCCGGCGTGGCGAACCATGCGCCGGGCAGGTGGCCGCGTCGGAATGCCAGGCTGCTATCCACGTCCACCACCGTTGCCCCGCCCTGCGCTTGCAGCGCGGACAGCGATGCGGCTTCGATCCACGGCGCTTCGGCCTCGGAGGCGCGCAGCACGCGCACGGGCTCGGGGCCGGATTCGCGCGGTGCCAGCGGTGCCGGGCGGAACAGGTAGACCTCGTGGCCGCTGAACTGGGCCAGCCAGGCTGCCGTGATCTGTGCGCGCACGCCATCCCAGTCGGCCAGCACGATGCGGGCGCGGCGGGTACCGGCGTAGGCATCGGTGGCCTGCACCAGCTGGCCGCCGGGGGCGCTGCGCCAGCCCGGCAGGTGGCCTGCGGTGTATTCCTCGGGCGAGCGGACGTCGAAGCGGTACAGCGTGCGGTCATCCGCCTGCTGCGCGAAAGCGGCTAGCTGCGCCGCATCGATATGTTGCACGCCAGCGCGCTGCGCCACGCGGGCGGCCCGTTCACGCGCCGCGGCCTGGGCGGCTTCGCCAGGCTGTGGCGCGAAACGGGTCTGGCCGTGGTCGAGCTGGTAGCCGGCCAGCAGCCATGCCATGGTGCCGTCCTTGAGCGACACCACGCGATTGGGAATGCCGGCGTTGATCAACGTCTGCGCGCCCACGATGCTGCGCGTGCGGCCGGCGCAATTGACCACCACCAGCGTCTCGGGATCGGGTGCGATCTCGCCGATGCGGTAGACCAGCTCAGCCCCCGGGCAGTCCACCGCGCCGGGGATGCTCATGTTCTGGAATTCCGTGAAGGGGCGGCTGTCCACCACCACCACGTTGTCGCCACGCGTCTGGTGCAGCTTGAGCGCCTCGGCGGTGATCCACGGCGTGTGCAGCTCGTGCTCGATCACTTCGCCGAAGGCTTTGCTGGGCACGTTGGTGCCGCTGAAGATTTCATAGCCAGCGGCCTGCCAGGCACGCGTGCCGCCCTCCAGCACGGATACGTTGGTATAGCCAAAGCGCAGCAGCTTGGCCGCGGCCGCGTGGGCGATATCCTCGACCAGATCCGTCACCACGATGCGCGTGGTGCGGCGCGGCACCAGCCGGTCGATCGTGGTCTCGAGCCGGCCCAGCGGCGCGGGCACGGCGAACAACAGGTGCTCACGCGAGAAAGCACCCTCTTCCCGCGCGTCCAGCACGGCGAGTTCCTCCCCCTGGGCGATGGCGCGCTTGAGCGCGGCCGGGCTCACCAGCGGATGGCGGATCAGCGCAGGCGCGGCAAAGGTGCGGTAGCTGTATTGCGTGCCCCCCTCGGGCGCGGGGTCGAACTTCACGCGCTCGCTCAGGCGGGGCAGCGTGAGGCCGTAGAAGTGCAGGTGCAGGCCAGGCGTGTCGCCGATCAGTTCGATGGTATGCACATCGGTGGGCGATAGAGTGATGGCATTGCCTGCCTGTACATCGAGCTGGCGCAGCGGCTCCAGCGTGTCGAGCCCGGGCTTGCTGCCCTGGCTGCGATGAAAGATCACGTTGCGCTCCACGCCGCGCACACCGGCAATCACCGCCCAGGTGGTGTGGTCGTGCGGCGGCTGTGCCTTGCCCGGCAGGCCAGCCGAGGCGAACAAGGCGAAGCGACCGTCCGGGTCTTCCGCCAGCCGGTAGATCGCGGCGGGCCTGGCCGCATCCACGGGGAAATGCGCCGGCGGGAACAGATGCGCCTGGCCAGCCAGCGCCACCAGTTCGTCGGCGATCGCGGCCAGCGGCGTCTTGTCGGCGGCGTGGCCGCCGACGATCTCTCGGGCACGGGCGATGAAGGCGGCGACCGCCGCGGCGCGAGCGCCGCTTACGTGGTCGGCAACGGCCGTGGCGTCGGCGTTTGCGTCAGTATCGGCCAAGGTCTGGGACAAGTCGGTAATGGTCATGGCGAGAAGCTCTTGAAAATGCTGGGCAGGTTGAAGCCTAAAAGAAGTTGCACCGGGCGCTAACGAATCAGATCGCAGATCGTTATGCCGTGCCTGGCGCGGACATCATGCCGCCGCGGGTTGCCGCGCGCGGGCAAAGGCCACCAGCCGCTCCACGCCCTGCGCGCATTCCTCGGCGGCGGCCACCAGGGCGATGCGGACATGGCCCGCGCCTGGGTTGCGGCCATTCACCGTGCGTGCCAGGAAGGTCCCCGGGACCACGGCAAGGTTCTGCTCGGCCAGCAGTTCGCGCGTGAAGGCCACATCGTCGAGCCCGCTGGCGCGGATGTCGAGCCAGGCGAAGAAACCCGCCTGCGGCTGCGCCAGGCGGGCCACCTGCTGCAGCCGCGGAATGGCGAAGGCGAATTTCTCGCGGTATAGACGGCGGTTTTCCACCACGTGCGCCTCGTCCTGCCAGGCTGCGATGCTGGCACCTTGCACCGCCGGGCTCAGCACGCCGCCGCAATAGCTGCGGTACAAGCGCAGGCGCTCCAGCACATCGGCGTCGCCTGCCACAAAGCCGGAGCGCAGGCCGGGCGCGTTGGAGCGCTTGGACAAGCTGGCCACGGCCAGGATGCGCTGGCGGTCCCGGCCGAGCGCCTGGGCCGCGGCCAGCACCCCCAGCGGCGGCGCGCCCTCGTCGAAGTACAGCTCGGAGTAGCACTCGTCCGACACGATATGAAAGCCGTGCCGCTCGGCCAGCGCCAGCACGTGCTCCCAGTCGGGCAGCGCGTAGACGCGGCCAGAAGGGTTGTCCGGCGAGCAAAGGTAGGCCAGCCGCACGCGCGGCCAGATGTGCGCGGGCACCGCGTCGAACGCGGCGGCCAGCCCTTGCGCGGGGTCGATGTCGAGGTAATACGGCTCGGCGCCGGCCAGCAGCGCCGCGCCTTCGTAGACCTGGTAGCCCGGATTGCTGACCAGCACCACCGGCGCGCCATGCTGCGGCCGGTTGGCGCGCAGCACCACTTGCGCCAGGCTGAACAAACCATCCTTGGCGCCGTTGACGGGCACGATCTCGCGCGCCGGGTCGAGGCCGGCCACGCCGTGGCGGCGCGCGACCCAGGCGGCGATGGCCTCACGCAGCGCGTCGCTGCCAGCCACCTTGGGATAGCGGCCGATGCTGCCGGCGTGTTCCGCCAGCGCCTGCACAACCAGGTGCGGCGTGGCATGTTGCGGCTCGCCCCAGCTGAAGCTGATCGGCGGCAGGCTGGTGCGCAGGGGCGTTTGCGCCGCCAGCGCCTGCAGTTTTTCCGTGGGATAGGGTTGCAGGCGTTCGTGCAGTGGTTGGCTCATGCTGGTTCTCTCATTGGAGGGCGGCGGCTTGGTGGTTGCCCGGCTTGGCCGTGAACACCCTCACCTCTAGCGGCCTACTCTAGGACCCGGCCCCGCGCCGCGGCAACGAATCTTTCCGCCGTTGGTCATGCAATGCGTGATGCGATAGTCGATGCAATGCGCAATGCGACGCCGCAGGCCTCATGTCGCCTTGCACCAGATCAAAACCGAATATGCATCGGCGATATTGTTAGTTCTTCCCGGGTCCCGCACTCCGTAGAGTGGAGCACGGCCGCCACCTGCCACTGCATCGTATTCATAACAGGATCTCCCCCCATGACGACCCAGACCAACCAGACCAACCAGACCGATCAGCAAAACCAGCGCAATGCGGCCATTGCCGCCACCCTCGCCGAAGTCAGCGCACTGACGACACAGCGCGAGGTGGATCGCGCCACGCTCGGGCAGGTCACCGCCGCCCTGCAGAAGCTGGCCGACCAGAAGGACCTGTTCGGCTTTGCCGATTTCCCGCCGCCCAGCGACGGCACCACCACCTCTACCCGCTATCGGCTGAGCGGAGAAGGCCAGTTGCCAGCGCTCTACCTCAATTCGATCGTGCCGGGCAAGAAGACCATTCCGCACAACCATGACACGTGGGCCGTCATCGTGGCCGTGCAAGGCGATGAGCTCAACCGCGTCTACCGCCGCACCGACGACGGCAGCAACCCCGAGCGGGCCAGCATCGAACTGGAGCGCGAGCTGGTGGTGCGCCCGGGCACGCCGATCAGCTTCCTGCCGCAGGACATCCATAGCATCCACGTGGTGGGCGAAGCCCCCACGCTGCACTTCCACCTCTACGGCCGTCCACTCGAAACGCTGACGGGGCGCATCGGCGTGGAGCTGGAGACCGGGCGCATCGTCAACTACAACGCCACCCAGATGAACCGCAGCGAGAAAGCAGCGGCCTGACATTGCGGCCAAGACAACAGCCCCATCCCTTGTTCACGCGGAGCACGCCATGACCCAATCCATCGACGCCGTCACCTTGCGCGGCTGGCTTAACGACGGCCAGCCCCTGGCGCTGTTCGACGTGCGCGAGCACGGCCAATATGGCGAGGGCCATCCCTTCTTCGCCGTGCCCCTGCCCTACAGCCGGCTGGAGCTGGATGTTGCCCGCCTGGCGCCGCGCCTGGCCGAGCGCATCGTGCTGTTCGACGACGGCGACGGCGTGGCCGAGCTGGCGGCACAGCGGCTGGCTGGCCTGGGCTACAGCAATCTCACGCTGCTGGCGGGGGGCGCAGCGGCGTGGGCCGCGGCCGGTTACACCTTGTTCAAGGGCGTCAACGTGCCATCGAAGACGTTTGGCGAACTGGTCGAGCACCAGCAGCACACGCCGCGCCTGAGCGCTGCTGAACTGGTGGCGCGCCGCGACAGCGGCGAGCCGCTGGTGCTGGTGGATGGCCGCACCTTTGCCGAGCACCAGAAGATGACCATCCCCGGCGCACACAGCCTGCCCAACGGCGAGCTGGCCCTGCGCCTGGCGACACTGCTGCCGGATGCACAGACCACCGTGGTGGTGCACTGCGCCGGGCGCACGCGCAGCATCATCGGCGCGCAGACGCTGCGCAACCTTGGCCTGCCCAATCCCGTGCTGGCGCTGGAGAACGGCACGCAGGGATGGTACCTGGCCGACCACGCGCTCGAGCACGGCAGCCAGCGCCGCTACCCGGCGGCCCCGCCGGCCAGCGAGCTGGCCGAGGCTCGCGCTCGCTCGGCCCGGCTGCTGCAGCGCGCTGGCTTGCCCGCGCTGTCGGCCACGCAGGCGCAGCAGTGGCTGGACGACGACAGCCGCACCACCTACCTGCTGGATATCCGCACTGCCGAGGAATTCGCGCAAGGCTCGATCGACGGCGCGCGGCACGCGCCCGGCGGCCAGCTGGTGCAGGCCACCGACCAGTACATCGGCGTGCGCGGCAGCCGCGTGATCGTGTTCGACGACGATGGCGTGCGCGCACCGGTGGTGGCCAGCTGGCTTTACCAGCTGGGCTATGAGAGCGCCGTGCTCGCGCACGGCGTCAACGCCGCCATCAAGGCGAGCGCGCCGCCGCGCACCCTGCCCACCCACGCCCTGCCGGTGCTCGACGCCAACCTGCTGCGCGCGCTGCACGCGCAGGCGCCTGACGCGCTGCGCATCGACCTGCGCGAAAGCGCCGAGTACGCCCGCGGCCATGCCGAAGGCGCCACCTGGTCGATCCGCCCGCGCCTGCCCGCCACGCTCGAGCGCCTTGGCGCCACCCACGACCAGCCGGTCATCCTGATCGCGAGCGAGCCGCACATCGCCAACCTAGCCGGGCAGGATCTGCTGGCCGCCGGCTATCGCCACGTGTACCGGCTGGCCGAGGGCTACCGCACCTGGCAGGCCGCGGGGCTGCCCGAGGCGGCCGAGCCGGTGGGGCTGCCGCCGGAAGCGCGTATCGACTACCTGTTTTTCGTGCACGACCGGCACGAGGGCAACAAGGACGCCGCGCGTGCCTACCTGGCCTGGGAAACCGGGTTGATTGCACAGTGCGCGCCGGATGAACTGAGCCGCTTCCGCATTCTGGCGTCCGCAGGGCAAGCGGCAGACCAGAGCAAGGCGGCCTGATCGCGCAGACTCATGCTATGACATATAAATTTGACATAAATTATGCGATAACATAAGAAATGCCGTCGTGTGCTATGCTATTTCATATCCTTCGATGTGAAAACATGTCATGGCATCATTCTTTGATCAGCTCCAGGCACGCCGAGCCACGCGCAAATCCTCGCTGGGGGAAGTGGCCCGGCTGATCGGCATGGCGCCGTCCAACCTGACCACGGCGTTGAGCGGCCGCAGCGATGTGCGCGCCTCCACACTCGAAGCCGTGGGTGCCGCGCTCGATGCGGAATGGGTCCTGGTGCCACGCGAGCACCTGCTCGCCGTGAAGCGCCTGGTCGAGGGCAAGGACAGCGGGCCGGACCGCGAGGCCAAGACCTCGGTGGAAATGTTCCTGGAGCAGGAATCATGAGCCCCGGGCTGCGCCCCCGCTATCTGGAAGTGCACCTGCACGGCGTGCTGTGCGGCCATCTGTGCGAGGTCGGGCGCACCTGCCGCTTCGTGCCGGCGGAAGCCTTCCGCGGCGACCCGCTGCGGCCCACGCTCAGCCTTTCGCTGACCTTCCCCGGCAACGACACGCTGACCGCCTCGGTGCTGTCCAACCCCTTCCATCCCGCGCTGTACAACACCAACGCGGCGCTGCCGCCCTACTTCGCCGGGCTGTTGCCCGAGAGCGAGCTGCGCAAGCGCCTGGAGGCCACGCGCCACCATCCCGAAGACCGCGACGATTTCGGCATCCTGGCCGCCGCCGGCGACGACCTGCCGGGCGCGGTGGTGGTGCGCCCCGCGCCCATCGACGCCCTGCCCGAGCACGTGCGCACCGTCGGCGTGACGGGCGGAGCGGACAACCTGGAAATTGCCGTGATCGAAGGCGCCACCGAAGGCGCGGCCTCGGTCTCGGGCGTGCAGAACAAGCTGGCGCTGTCCACCGCGCATGCCGGCAAGCGCTACACCATGCCCACCCACGGGCATCTCTCCGACCTGATCGCCAAGCTGCCCGCGCGCAATGACGATAGCCAGGTCTTCAACGAATACGTGTCGATGCAGCTGGCGCAGGCCGCTGGCGTGGCGGTGGCGCCGTGCCGGCCCGTGCCGCTTGCCGCCATCGAGGTCGAGGGGCTGGCCGAGGCCCTTGGCACCGGCCTGCACTTCCTCGCCGTGGACCGCTTCGACCGCGAGCCCGGCGGGCGAGTGCATGCCGAAGACGGCTGCCAGCTGCTGACCCGCATGCCCAACCGCAAGTATGGCGGCCATGACGCCTACGCCGCCCTGGTGCAACTGCTGGAGCGCCTGAGCGTGCGCGGCATCGAAGACGTGCGGCAGTTCTTTATCCGCCAGGCCATCAATACCCTGCTGGGCAACAGCGATGCCCACCTGAAGAACTTCTCCTTCCTGTACCGCAACGGCGTCGCGCCCGAGCTCTCGCCCGCTTACGACATCGTCAGCGTGGCCGCCCTGCCGGGCTTTGCCGGCTTCGGCCAGAATGTGGCCATCGACCGCCAGCAGCGCGAGCAAACCCTGCAGACCTACCGCGAGTTCGCGCGCAAGGCCAGGATCGCCGAGCGCATCGCCACCGCCGCCGTGAAAGACGCGGTAGCGATGGCGCACGAGCGCTGGCCGGCATTGCTGGAGCAGTTGCCGGCGCCGGCGGGCATGCGTGCCATCGTGCTGGAGCGGCTGGCGACATTGCCGCTGGCACAGCGCAAGGCTTAGAGGCCGTTTCCAAAAGATGCTGGCGTCGTTGCGCCGCTCAGCTCAGCCCATCCAGCACCACATGCTGCCCATGGATCGCCTGCGCCGCGTCCGAGGCCAGGAAGGCAATGGCGCGCGCCGCCGACGCGGTCGAGACCCAGTCGGTGGGATCGGCGGCGGGCATGGCCTGGCGGTTGGCATGGGTGTCGAGCGTGCCCGGCGCGACACTGTTGACGTTAATGCCAGCCCGGCGCACCTCATGCGACAAGCTCTCCACCAGACGCTGCAACGCGCTCTTTGACGCGCAGTAGGCGCCCATCGCGGCGGCCCCGTTGGCGGCGCCGCGCGCGGTCACCGCCACGACCTTGCCGGCGCCCTGCGCAAGCATGGCGGGCAGCAGATGCTGCGTCACGGCCACCAGCGACCAGGCGTTCAGATCCATCATCCGCATCCAGGATTCGCGGCTGAGCGCATGCACGGGCTCGCCCATCTCGAAGCCGCCGGCCACGTGCACCAGCACATCCACGCCGCCGAACGCGTCGAGGATGCTGCGCGCCGCCATGGCCATGCTGTCCGTCGAGGTCACGTCCGCCGCCAGCAACAGGTGCCAGTCCGCGGCCTCGGGCACCGGCGCGTGCGCGCGCAGCACTGCCGCGTCGCGGTCGATCAGGGCCAGCCGCGCCCCCTCGTCCGCGAACGCCTGGGTAACGGCGCGGCCAAGCGCGCCACCGGCGCCGGTAATCACGATGCGGCGGGGGGATGCTGACGATGCCATGGTGTTCTCCTGTTCGGGCTCTTGCCTCCTAGTCACCATAGTCCGCCGCGCTTGAGGTGGAAAGCGCGTTGGAAGGCGAGGCGCAAAACCGGCGCATGCGTTCGGCATCGCCGTCCCCGGCTAAGCACGGCCCGATTTCATTGCAAAACCCAACAAACGATAATCATTATCATTTACAATCCGGCGCTTTCCGCACTCTCGCAGCACCATGCTCACTCGCCAACTGATTGCCCCGGCCGCCCTGGGCTGCCTGTTCTCCCCTGCCATGGCCCAGGCCGCCCCGGACGCCGAGACCACCTTGCCGTCCGTCACGGTCAGCGCCGCCGAAGACCCCCGTGCCGACACCGGCTTTGCCACGCGCCGGGCGGCGGGCGTGACCAAGTCCGGCACGTCCGCGGCGGACAGCGCGCAGTCCATCACCGTGATCACGCGCGACCTGATGGACAGCCAGCAAGCGCAAACCCTGGGTGACGCACTGGCCAATTCCGCGGGCGTGGTCACCAATGTCTACGGCCGGCGCGGCTGGGACGACTTCATCATCCGCGGCCAGCGCGCATCGGAATCCGTCTTTGTCGATGGCCTGCTGGTCGAGTCCAACAACCGCGTGGCGCAGGAGCTGTTCGGCGCGCAGGGCGTGGAAGTGCTCAAAGGCCCGGCCTCGGTGTTGTTCGGCAAGGTGCAGCCGGGCGGCATGGTCAATATCGTCAGCAAGCGCCCCAGACCCGAACTGTTTGGCGAACTGGGGCTGACGGTAGGCAACTACGGCTTGCGGCAGGCCACGGCGGATGTGGGCACGCCGTTGTCGGAAAACGGCAAGGCCGCGCTGCGCGTGAACGCCCTGGCGATGAACAGCGACGACGCGACCGACTACGTCTATTACCGCAACCGCTATATCGCGCCGTCGCTGTCGCTGGACCTGGGCGCGCGCACCGACCTGACCCTGCTGGCGAGCCACAACGAGCGGCAATATGTGCGCCAGCAAGGCCTGCCCGTGAATGGCACGCTCACTGCCAACCGCAACGGCACCCTGCCCAACAGCCGCTTTACCGGCGAGCCGGGCCTGGCGCCATACGACGGCGAGCAGAACCGGCTGGGCTATGCGCTGACCCACCGCTTCGATTCCGGCTGGACGTTGAACCAGAATTTCCGCTGGCAAACGCTGTCGCTGGCCGGCACGCTGATCGCGGGCGGCACCATGGCAGTCAACAGCCAGTTGCTCAACCGCAGCGGCACGCAGCAGGACTTCTCCGGCACCACCATCGGCGTGGACACCAACCTGCAGCGGCGCTTCGAGCTTGCCGGGCAGCAGCATGAGGTCACGCTCGGCGTGGACTACAACCGCAGCAACGAGAGCCGCCTGCAGCGCACCTGCCGCGTCGCGGCGCTGAACGTCTACAACCCGGTCTATGGCACGGCCGTGAACTGCCCCAGCGCCTACAGCCTGAACCAGGAAGACAACGTCAGCACGCTGGGCTTCTACGCGCGCGACCAGGTGCGGTTTGCCCAGCGCTGGCTGCTCACCGCCGGCCTGCGCCACGACACCGCCCGCACCAGCACCACGGACCGCCTGGCCGCCACGCGCCTGGACGACACCGCGCGGGCCATCACCGGCAGCGCCGGGCTGATGTTCGACCTGACCAGCTGGGCACGTCCCTATGTCAGCTACGCGACCTCGTTCCTGCCCAATAGCGGCACTGACGTCAACGGCGGCACCTTCAAGCCCGAGACGGGGCGCCAGGCCGAGGTGGGCATCAAGTTCGATTTGCCCAACAAGAGCGGCCTGCTGACCCTGTCTGCCTTCGACCTGACCCGGCGCAACGTGCTGAGCTCGGACCCGGTCAATACCGGCTTCAGCATTGCCACGGGCGAGCAGCGCACGCGCGGGCTGGAGGCAGAGCTGACGGCGGATCTTGGCGGCGGCTGGAGCCTGGCGGGCGCCTATGCCTACATCGCCAGCGAGGTCACGCAAGACACGGTTGCCGCCAATGTGGGCAAGCCGCTCAACAACGTGCCCCGGCACAGCGTCTCGCTTTGGGGCACCAAGCATTTCCGCGGGCCGCTCGCAGGCTGGTACGCCGGCGCCGGCATGCGCGCGGAGAGCGCCAAGCGCGGCTACACCTTCAACTACACCGTGCCCGGCTACGCGGTGGCGGACCTTGGCGTGGGCTATGTGGCATCGCACTGGAAGGCCGCGCTCAACGTCAAGAACGTGTTCGACAAGGCGTACTACGCCGGCGGCCTGAGCAACAACATCGTGCCGGTGGGCAATCCCCGTACGGTCATGCTCAACGTGGCGCTCAACTACTAAGCTACGCCGCCAGCAGGCCTTCGATGAGGCCCGCCACATGCCGCACGGCCACGTCATCGTCGCGGCGCGCATGCCAGGCCAGGTGGAGGGAAAAACCCTCCACCGCCACCTGCGGCGCGAACGTCGCCAGGGCCTGTGCCGGGTCCTCGGGCAGGCAGCGGCTGGGCAGCATGGCGATCAGGTCGGAATCGGCCAGCAGCGGCGGCACCATCATGAAGCTCGGCACGACCATGCCGACGCGCCGCGCCAGGCCCAGCCCGGCCAGTGCATCGTCCAGCGGCCCGTGGATATCGCCACGGCCGGATACCAACACATGCGGGTACTCCAGCCAGCGCTCCAGGCCAAAGCCGGTGGCCGCGGGATGGCCCCGCCGCATGGCAACCACGTAGTGCTCGCGCAATAACGGCCGGCGGCGAAAATCCGCGCCCACGGCGGGAAACACGGATACAGCGAGATCGCTGTCCCCTCGCGCCAGGGACCCGAGCGCAGCATCGGCACCCTGCCACGGCTGTAGCACGAGATTGACGCCCGGCGCGCTGCGCGCCAGTTGCCGATGCAGTTGCCGCGCCACCAGCACGGCGGGATGGTCCGCCATCCGCACGCGCACCGTTTGCGACAAGCTCGCCAGATCCACCTCAGGCTCACCAATCACCGTCGCCACCGAGGCCAGCGCCTGCTTCAGCGGCGCGCGCAGAGCCTGCGCCCTCGGCGTGAGCTGCATGCCGCCAGGCGCACGCTCCAGCAGGCGATCCTTGAACAGATGGCGGCAGCGCTCCAGCGCGCTGGAGGCGGCTGGCTGGGACAGCCCGACACGCTGCGCGGCACGCGACACATGGGCTTCGTCGAGCAAGGCGTCCAGCACGGTCAGCAGATTGAGGTCGATCGCACGTAAATTCATGAAACGGATAATAGAGCATACAAACTATCCATTGGAATGATTTGGTGTGAAGCGGCATCCTTGAGACATCACCACGGCACGCACCACGGCACTACCAACCGGAGCCCCCCATGTCCAAGACCCTGATCCTGCTGTTCCATCCCCAGTTCGGCCAATCCAAGGCCAATCGCGCCCTGTGCAATGCGGCCAGCACACTGCCCGGCGTAGAAATCGCCGACCTCTACGCCCTCTACCCGGACGGCGCCATTGATGTGGACGCCGAAGTCCGCCGGCTGCTTGGCGCGGACCGCATCGTGTTTCAGTTCCCGCTCCAGTGGTATGCCACGCCCGCGCTGCTCAAAACCTGGCAGGACGCCGTGCTGACCCGCATGTTCTACATCGCCTATGAGACCGAGGGCCGCGCGCTGGAAGGCAAGCCCATGCTGGTAGCCGCCACCGCTGGCAACGTGCCGCAAGCCTACGGGCCAGGCGGCGTCAATCTGTTTGCGCTTGCCGAGTTGCTGCGCCCCTTGCAGGCCACCGCCAACCGCTGCGGCCTGCCGTGGTCCGAGCCCTTCCTGCTCTATGAGGCGGGCAAGCTGGATGACCAAGCGCTGGCTGCCGCGGGCGAGCGTTACGCGGTGCGCTTGCAGCACATCGCAGCCTAGCCAGCCGGGCCAGGATCGTTCAAGATTCGGGCTCGCAGAATCGCCTGAGAGTCGCAATTGCCGCTGAATCGCCTGAAACAAAGTGCCACCCTGATCGCCGTGCTGGCATTGATCGGATCGATGGCTTCGCTCTGCGTCGGTACGTCGTTTGCCAAGAGCCTGTTTGCCGAGGTTGGCGCCCAGGGCACCACGGCGCTGCGGGTGAGCTTTTCGGCGTTGATCCTGCTATGCGTGTGGCGGCCCTGGCGGATGCCGCTAAGCTTGGCCAACGCCCGTGTGATCGCGCTATACGGCGCGGCGCTGGGCGCCACCAACCTGCTGTTCTATATGTCGCTGCGCACCGTCCCGCTCGGGCTGGCGATTGCCATCGAGTTCACCGGGCCGCTGGCGGTCGCCGTGTCGTCGTCACGGCGGGCCATCGACTTTCTCTGGATTGCCTTTGCGGTGGCAGGCTTGCTGTTGCTGTTGCCGCTTGGGGAGAACGTTGCCACGCTCGATCCCGTGGGCATCGGCTACGCGCTGACGGCCGGCGTGGGCTGGGCGCTATACATCATCTTCGGGCAGATGGCAGGCAACGCGCACGGCGGGCAAGCCACCTCGCTCGGGCTGACCATGGCATCGCTGGTCGTGCTGCCCTTCGGGCTGGCGCATGCCGGCGCGGCCATGTTCAGCCCGTCGCTGCTGGCAGCAGGGCTGGCGGTTGGCCTGCTCTCCAGCGCCATTCCCTATTCGCTGGAAATGGTGGCGCTCAAGCGGCTGCCGCGCCGCACCTTCGGCATCCTGCTCAGCATGGAACCCGCCATGGGCGCGCTGGCAGGCCTCGCGTTTTTGCACGAAACGCTGAACACGCAGCAATGGCTGGCGATTGGCAGCATCATCACGGCGTCGGTGGGGTGCACGATGACAGCCGGATCGCGCAAGCGCGCAAGCGCCGAGGCCTAGGCCGCCGATAGCCGCGCCACGGCTTGCTGCGCGCCGTAGCCGGCCAGCTCGCCCAGCACCAGGCTGACCTCATACAGCAGGCTGTCTTCCGGGTTGCGCCGGGTGGAGAAGCCGAACTCCCGCATCAGCGCCAGCATGCGGCGGTTCTCGCTCAGCACATCCCCGCGCAGCAGATGCAGGCCGGCGCCCAGCGCCGCGTCGCGCAGGCGCTGGATCAGCCGGCGGCCGATACCCTTGCCTTGCCAGTCGTCGGCCACCGCCACGGCGAACTCGCCAACGTCGCCATCCTCGCCACGCGTCACCACGTAGTTGCCGTTGGCGACGATCATCGGCAGCCCCTCCACTTCCGCCGTGACCACCAGCGCCAGGCCGGCGTTGCTCTCGATGAACAGGTCGATTACCTCGTCGGACACGCGTCCGCCGGTCAGGAAGCGGTAATAACGGCTCTCGCGCGACAGGGCCTGGACGAAGGCCCGCTCTCTCTCGGCATCAGCGGCACGAACAGCGCGCACGACCACGCGCTCGCCACCGCTCAACTTCCAGGTCTCGGCGCATTCCGGGCAGCCAGCATGCCGGCCGCCGCCGGTCAGGCGGGATTGGCCGGCAAGGCTGGGAGGATTCGAAGGCTGCATGTCCGGCTCCTGACTTCATATTTCATAGTCAGGAGTATAAGCAATACCCTGACTTTTGCAAATGAAGTTAGCCTGCTATGCTCAACGGATGGATCTCACCGCCCAAGAACTCCGCAACTGCTCGATTGCCGCGACCCTCTCGCTGATTGGAGAGAAGTGGACAATTCTTATCTTGCGCGACGTTTTCCACGGCATCAGGCGCTTCGACGATTTCCTGGAGCGCCTGCAGTGCTCCCCCGCCGTGCTGTCGGCCAGGCTCAAAACGCTGACCGAGGCAGGCATCCTGCGCAAGGTGAGCTATCGGGAGCCGGGCGAGCGGGAACGGTTCGAGTACCGGCCGACGCGCGCCGCGGTGGAGTTGCTGCCGGTGATCATCGGGCTGATGCAATGGGGGGATCGCCACCTGGCCGCCAGCGGCCAAGGGCCGGTGACGTTGCTTACCGCACCGGAGGGGCGCCGCGTGCGCGCGGCGCTGGTGGATGATGCGGATCAGTTGGTGCGGCCCAACGATATCGAGATTTACCACGCCAGCCGGCGGCCAGCGCCGGCGGCTGAAGGCGAATCCCCGCAAGCGCCTGCCACGCAAGCGTGAGCCTGCGCGCGATCGGCCGTCAATCCTTCAGCCACCAGTCCAGCAGTGTTTCATCATCGGGATCGTCCAGATTCCGGTAGATGTTCGCGTAGTACCACTGAATCCCGGTCTGGTCGCGAAACCTGTCAAAGACGTCGCGGATTCGGTCCATCCCGTTTTTGGATGGGATGGTCAATGACAGATTCCCGCCGTTGATCCCATCCAGCGTTCCGCCCAGCTCAGCTGACACCTCCTTCTCCAGGCGTGACAGGATTGCCTGCGGGATATCTTCATCCTCATAAATTTGAACGCAGAAATTCCCGCCCCTCGACAGGACCTCGGCATGCGCGTTTCTATTCTTGATGGAGACGATGTCGCCTCTTGCCAGATTCAAGGCGAGACCGGGCGAGGCGAGAAGCTCGTAGATGTCTTCATCGATTTGGCGGGCGGGCAGTTCTTCGAACATTGGCTCCGCGTCATCTTCTCCGGCGTAGACGTGGATCAGGACGCTTGGGGGGATGTTTTCCATGTGGTGGTTCGTCGCTCTTGCGTTTGATGCGTTTGATGCGTTTGATGCGTTTGATGCGTTTGATGCGTTTGATGCGTTTGATGCGTTTGATGCGGGACCGCCTAGTTTTACACAGCAACCGTGTGTAAGACATGAAGCCCCGAATTGAGAAGCCAGTTTGCCTTTGGCGCTCCTGGCACGTTCTCCGCTATCCAGGCATCCGTTCGAGTGCGGGGCCACGTGCGGCTTCCCGGTCCCCCTCCCCGCATCCTGCCAAGAATCCCGGACGGAAGATCCCACCTGGCCGCTACCTCACGCAGAACGTCGATTATCACTGCCCAAAGCTCAGTGAACGGGCTGAACACGGATTCCCAGGCAGGTTGTAAAGTGGGAGCCCATTCTTCGACGTTCGACGCTTCAGCCCATGCCCCGGCGGCGCCGGGAAATGTCCCTCAGGCTCTCGCAAGGCAGATTTGCCGGCGACGATCCCTATGCCCCGCGCAAGAACAACAGCCCAGGAACCAGCCAGAGCCAAACCCAATGCAACTTCTCGATCATGTTTCAATCGGCGTGCCCAACCTCGACGCAGCGCGCCCCTTCTATGACGCGATCATGCAGACGTTGGGCGCAACGAAGGTCTATGACCGCTCCGATGCGCTTGGCTATGGCGAGCGCTGCACGTCCAGCGATGTGGCGTCGACGTGCCTGGCGGTCTATCTCGACCCGAGCAGGATCGAAGCAAACAAGCGGCATTGGTGCTTCAAGGCGTCGTCCCGCAAACAGGTCGACGCGTTCTTTGCCGCGGGCCTCGCCGCCGGGGGATCGTCGGATGGGGATCCGGGCCTGCGGCCTGGCTACCATGCCGGATACTACGCAGCGTTTCTCGTCGATCCGGCGGGCAATCGCGTGGAGGCGGTGTGTCATTCGGCCTCGATCTGACTCGAACATGCTCGAATTGACGATGGCGCCTGGGCACGGTGGCGTCCAGTGCGGGTTCTGGTGGCTCGGAGCCAAGGACTTGGCATCGCAGGCGGAAGTGGCATAACTATCACCACGCGGCATCCACGGCCTGAGCCGGGACAGCCAAAATACCAGCTACTACCTGCACCACCGCGCGCACCGCCCCGGTCCATTGCACTGCACCATGACCGTGCCGCCCCGCCCCACCTCGGCGCATCGCCTCCCGGCCTGATGCTCCCGCGCAGCGCAAAAACCCCTTCATCCATCACAAACCGCCCTGGCACACCGCTTGCGTAACAAGACGCGAGCGGACCAACGGCGGCCCGCTCACCCCACACAGGGTGGCAGCGGTCTTCACCGCTGCCACCAGGACAACGGCGTCCCCTGATCTGGTCTTCACGACCGGATTGCGGGACGCCATTTGTTTTTATGGAGCCATGATGACCGGCAAAGCCACCCGCATCGAACTGCTAAGCCTGCGCACCCCGCAGATGCGCGCCTTCCACCTGACGTGGATGGCCTTCTTCGTGTGCTTCTTCGCGTGGTTCGCCTGCGCGCCGCTGATGCCGGTGCTCAAGGGCGAATTCGGCCTGACTCCCGACCAGATCGCCAATATCAATATCGCGGCCGTGGCCGTGACCATTCTCGTGCGGCTGGCCATTGGCCCGCTGTGCGACCGTTTTGGTCCCCGCCGCGCCTACACCGGCCTGCTCGCTCTCGGTGCGATCCCCGTGCTGGGCGTGGCGATGGCGCAGAGCTATGAAGCCTTCCTGTTCTTCCGCCTGCTGATTGGCGCGGTTGGCGCGAGCTTCGTGATCACGCAGTACCACACCTCGGTGATGTTCGCGCCCAACGTGGTGGGCACCGCCAACGCGGCAGCCGCCGGCTGGGGCAATGCCGGCGGTGGCGCGGCGCAAGCGCTGATGCCGCTGCTGCTGGGCGGCGTGCTGATGCTGGGCGTGAGCCACACCATGGGCTGGCGCCTGGCGTTGCTGGTGCCGGGCGTGCTGATGCTGATCATGGCGGTGCTGTACTGGCGCTATACGCAGGACTGCCCGCAAGGCGACTTCAAGGATCTGCGCGCGCGCGGCATCGCCATCGACAGCGGCAAGAAAGGCGGCTGGGCCAGCTTTGTCGCCGCTGCTGGCAACTACCGCGTGTGGATGCTGTTCATCACCTACGGTGCCTGCTTCGGCGTGGAGATCTTCATCCACAACGTGGCCGCTACCTATTACGTGGATCACTTTGGCCTGTCGCTCGGCAGCGCCGGCCTGGCCGCGGCCAGCTTTGGCCTGCTCGCCCTGTTCGCCCGTGCCCTGGGCGGCTGGCTGTCGGACAAGGCTGCGCTGCGCCGTGGCCTGGATGCGCGATCCATGCTGCTGTTCGTGCTGATCCTGGGTGAAGGCCTGGGCCTGTTGTGGTTTGCCCAGGCGCATCACGTCGTGGCTGCCGTGGCCGCCATGCTGGGCTTCGGCCTGTTCACCCATATGGCCTGCGGCGCCACCTATGCGCTAGTGCCCTTTATCGACCGCAAGGCGCTGGGCGGCGTGGCCGGGATCATTGGTGCCGGCGGCAATGTGGGCGCCGTGGCGGCGGGCTTCCTGATGAAGGGCCTGGGCGGCAACCTGCAGCAAACGCTGACCGTGCTGGGCGCGGCGGCCATCGTCTCCGCCCTGTGCGCCATCGCCGTGCGCTTTTCGGCGGAGCACAAGGCCAGCGAGCAGGCGCTGTTCGACAACGCGCTGGCCGGCTCCTGAGCCCGCCCGACGCAAAAACGCCACGCAAGCACACGCACCAGCGGCCCCACAGAACAAGGAAACCATCATGAAACTGATCATCATCGGCCACGGCATGGTCGGCCACAAATTCCTGGAATGCCTGGCCGAGGCAGGCTCGCAAGATATCGAAGTCACCGTGCTGTGCGAGGAAGCGCGTCCCGCCTACGACCGCGTGCACCTGTCCGAGTTCTTCGCGGGCAAGTCCGCCGAGGATCTCTCGCTGGTGGAAGCTGGCTTCTTCGAGCGCAACAACATGCTGCTGCGCCTGAACGCGCGCGCCACCGGCATCGACCGCGCGGCCAGGACGGTGACGGTTTCCACCGGCGAGACGCTGTCCTACGACAAGCTGATCATGGCCACCGGCTCCTACCCCTTCGTGCCGCCGCTGCCCGGCAAGGACCGCAAGGATTGCTTTGTCTACCGCACCATCGAAGACCTGGAAGCCATGCAGGAATGTGGCACCCGCGCCAAGACCGGCGTGGTGATCGGCGGCGGCCTGCTGGGCCTGGAATGCGCCAAGGCGCTGCGCGACATGGGCCTGCAAACCCATGTGGTGGAATTCGCCCCGCGCCTGATGGCGGTACAAGTGGACGACGGCGGCGGCGCCATGCTGCGCCGGAAGATCGAAGAACTCGGCGTCACCGCACACACCCGCAAGAACACCGTGGAGATCGTCGACGGCGAAGACGGCACCCATCGCATGAACTTTGCCGATGGCAGCCATCTGGACACCGACATGATCGTGTTCTCCGCCGGCATCCGCCCGCGCGACGAGCTGGCCCGCGCCAGCGGCCTGGCCATTGGCGAGCGTGGCGGCATCACGGTGGACAACCAGTGCCTGACCTCCGACCCCGACGTGTACGCCATCGGCGAATGCGCGCTGTGGGACGGCAAGATCTACGGCCTGGTCGCGCCCGGCTATGAAATGGCCCGCGTGGCCGCCAAGCACCTCCTCGGCCACCAGGCCGAGTTCGCCGGCGCCGACATGAGCACCAAGCTCAAGCTGATGGGCGTGGACGTGGCCAGCCTGGGCGACCCGCACGGCAACGCACCCGGCAGCCGTTCCTACCAGTTCACCGACGAGCGCAAGCAGGTCTACAAGAAGCTGGTGGTATCCGAATGCGGCAAGTACCTGCTGGGCGGCGTGCTGGTGGGCGATGCCGAGGAATACGGTACCCTGCTGCAGATGATGCTCAACAAGATCGAGCTGCCCGAGTCGCCGGAATTCCTGATCCTGCCGTCCTCCGACGGCCAGGCCAAGCCGGGATTGGGTGCCGATGCCTTGCCCGATGCCGCGCAGATCTGCTCCTGCAACAACGTGACCAAGGGCGATATCTGCGCCGCCGTCTGCGATGGCGCCACCACCATCGGCGCCCTGAAGAATTGCACCAAGGCCGGCAGCACCTGCGGCGGCTGCGTGCCGCTGGTCACGCAGGTGATGAAGGCCGAGATGAAGAAGCAAGGCCTGGCGGTGAACAACCACCTGTGCGAGCACTTTGCCTACTCCCGCCAGGAGCTTTACCACCTGGTGCGCGTGGGCGGCTTCAAGACCTTCGACGCACTGCTGGCGGCACACGGCAAGGGCCTGGGCTGCGACGTGTGCAAGCCGACCGTGGCGAGCATCCTCGCCTCCTGCTGGAATGAGTTCGTGCTCAAGGAAGAGCACGCCAGCCTGCAGGATTCGAACGACTACTTCCTGGGCAATATCCAGAAGGACGGCACCTACTCGGTCGTGCCCCGCATGCCGGGCGGCGAAGTCACCCCCGACGGCCTGATCGCGGTCGGCCAGGTGGCCAAGAAGTATGGCCTGTACACCAAGATCACCGGCGGGGCGCGGGTCGACATGTTCGGCGCGCGCGTGGAAGAGCTGCCGATGATCTGGGAAGAACTGATCGCGGCCGGCTTCGAATCGGGCCATGCCTATGGCAAGTCCCTGCGCACCGTGAAGTCCTGCGTGGGTTCCACGTGGTGCCGCTACGGCGTGGACGACTCGGTCGGCCTGGCCATCGAGATCGAAAACCGCTACAAGGGCCTGCGCGCGCCGCACAAGATCAAGTTTGGTGTTTCCGGCTGCACCCGCGAATGCGCCGAAGCCCAGGGCAAGGACGTGGGCATCATCGCCACCGAACGCGGCTGGAACCTGTACGTGTGCGGCAACGGCGGCATGAAGCCCCGCCACGCCGAACTGCTGGCAAGCGACCTGGACCGCGAAACGCTGCTGCGCTACGTGGACCGCTTCCTGATGTTCTACGTGCGCACCGCGGACCGCCTGCAACGCACCAGCGTGTGGCGCGACAACATGGAAGGCGGGCTGGACTACCTCAAGGCCGTGGTGCTGGAAGACAGCCTGGGCATTGGCGCCGAACTGGAGGCGCAGATGCAGCACGTGGTGGACACTTACGAAGACGAATGGAAGGCCGCCGTGACCAACCCGGAAACCCGCAAGCGCTTTCGCCACTTCGTCAACAGCGACCTGCGCGACGACAACCTGGTCTTCATGGAGGAGCGCGGCCAGATCCGCCCGGCCACGCCGGAGGAACGGAACTTGCGTAAATCCCGGCTTGAGCAGATCCCCGTGATCGTCAAGGCAGCCTGAACCGTCCCGCCCCATCATCTCGCGCCAACGCCCAAGGAGAACATCATGAGCCCCACCCACCATACCGAAGCCTGGACCGCCGTTTGCAGCCTGCGCGACATCGTGCCCAATACCGGTGTGTGCGCACTGGTGGACAAGGCACAGATCGCCGTGTTCCGGGTCGGCGCCGGCTACAGTGACGATCAGGGCGGCAATGGCGACCAGGTGTTCGCCATCTCCAACTACGATCCCAACTCCAACGCCGCCGTGCTATCGCGCGGCCTGGTGGGGAGCCTGGGCGAACGCATCGTGGTGGCGTCGCCGATCTACAAGCATCATTTCGATCTGCAGACCGGCGAATGCCTGGAGGCGCCCGAACACTCCATCGCAGCGTATCCGGCCCGCGTCTATGACGGCAAAGTCTGGGTGGCCGCATGACCACGCCCCCCAAACCCCGCCTGGTGGTGGTCGGCAACGGTATGGCCGGCATGCGCACGGTCGAGGAACTGCTGAAGCTGGCGCCCGACCTCTATGACATCACCGTGTTCGGCGCCGAGCCGCACGGCAACTACAACCGCATCCTGCTCTCGCCGGTGCTGGCGGGCGAGAAGACGGTCGCGGACATCATGCTCAACACCCGCGATTGGTACGAGCAGAACGGCATCGAACTGCTGGCCGGCGATCCGGTGGTGGCGATCGACCGCCGCCGCCGGCTGGTGCGCTCGCAATCCGGGCGCGAGGTGGGCTATGACCGCCTGCTGCTGGCGACCGGCTCCAAGCCGTTCATCATCCCCGTGCCGGGCCACCAGCTCGACGGCGTCATCGCCTTTCGCGACATCCAGGACGTGGAATCCATGCTGGCGGCGGCCCGCAACCATCGCCACGCGGTGGTGATCGGCGGCGGCCTGCTCGGCCTGGAAGCCGCCAACGGCCTGATGCGCCAGGGCATGGAGGTCAGCGTAGTGCACGTGGCCGACAGCCTGATGGAGCGCCAGCTCGACAAGCCCGCCGCCGCGTTGCTCAAGCAGGCGCTGGAGCGCAAGGGCCTGCGCTTCCTGCTCAATGCCAATACCAGCGGCATCCTTGGGGAAGACCGCGTGACCGGCGTATGCTTTAAAGACGGTACCCAGATCCCCGCCGACCTGGTGGTAATGACCGCCGGCGTGCGCCCCAATATCGAACTGGCCCAGCAGGCCGGGCTGCGCTGCGAGCGCGCCATCGTGGTGGACGACACCTTGCAGAGCTACGATCCGCGCGTGTATGCCGTGGGCGAATGCGTGCAGCACCGGCAGGCCACCTTCGGGCTGGTCGCGCCGATCTGGGAACAGGCGCGCGTGGCCGCCGCGCACCTGGCCGGCGCCGGGCATCGCCGCTATGTGCAGCAGGCCACGGCCACCAAGCTCAAGGTGACTGGCGTGGATCTTTACTCCGCCGGCGACTTCATTGGCGGCGAAGGCAGCGAGGATCTCGTCATGCGCGATCCGCGCCGCGGCATGTACAAGCGGCTGGTGCTGCAAGGCGGGCGGCTGGTCGGGGCGGTGCTGTACGGCGACGTGCAGGACGGCCCCTGGTACTTCGACCTGATCCAGAGCGGCGCCCCGGTAGGCGCCATGCGCCAGAGATTGCTGTTCGGCAAGGCACAGTGCGAGGCCATGGCAGCCTGACCACCCGATCGCCTGAACGCTTGAACGCTTGAACGACCTAGTCCCCGATTGACCGCCAGCAGCGAGCGCTAACGTGAACCTGTCCGATATCCCCGTCATCCTCTCCACCGGTTCGCCCACCCTGCTGTCCGCCGACGCCGCAGTCACCGTCACCGATACCACCTGCCCGTATTGCGGCGTGGGCTGCGGCGTGCGCGCCACCCGCCATGCCGACGGCAGCGTCGAGGTGGCCGGCGACGCCAGCCACGGCTCCAACCAGGGCCGCCTGTGCGTGAAGGGCTCGGCGCTGGCGGAAACCGTCGGCCTGGAAGGCCGCCTGCTGCACCCGCAAGTACGCGGTGCCGACGGCGCCTTGCAGCCAGTGTCCTGGGATCACGCACTGGACAAGGTCGCCCAGGGCTTCAAGGACATCATCGCCGAGCACGGCCCCGATGCCGTGGCGCTCTACGTCTCCGGCCAGTTGCTGACCGAGGATTACTACGTTGCCAACAAGCTGATGAAGGGCTTTATCGGCAGCGCCAATATCGACACCAACTCGCGGCTGTGCATGTCGTCGGCGGTGGCCGGGCACAAGCGCGCCTTTGGCGAGGACCTGGTGCCGGGCAACTACGAAGACCTGGAACTGGCCGACCTGGTGGTGCTGGTCGGCTCCAACACCGCGTGGTGCCATCCGATCCTGTTCCAGCGGCTGTTGAAAGCCAAGGAAGCCCGGCCGGAAATGAAGCTGGTGGTGATCGACCCACGCCGCACCGCCACCTGCGAGCTGGCCGACCTGCACCTGCCGGTCAAGCCCGGCACCGACGTCTGGCTGTTCAACGGCCTGCTGCACTACCTGGCGCAGCACGGCGCGGTGGACCAGTCATTCGTCGACGCCCACACCAGCGGCCTGGACGCCGCGCTGGCGGCTGCCGGCCCGGACTGCGCCGACATCGCCAAGGTAGCCAAGGCCTGCAAGCTGGACCCTGAAGCCCTGCGCGGCTTCTACGCATTGTTCGCCGCCACGCCCAAGGTGGTGACCGGCTTCTCGCAAGGCGTGAACCAGTCGTCGGCAGGCACCGACAAGGTCAACAGCATCATCAACTGCCACCTGGCCACCGGCCGCGTGGGCCAGCCCGGCATGGGCCCCTTCTCGCTGACCGGCCAGCCCAATGCCATGGGCGGGCGCGAGGTCGGCGGGCTGGCCAATATGCTGGCGGCCCATATGGAGCTGGCCGATCCGCTGCACCGGGAAATCGTGCAATCGTTCTGGGGCTCGCCCGCCATCGCGGACAAGCCAGGCCTGAAGGCGGTGGAGCTGTTCGAGGCCATCGAGCAAGGCCGGGTCAAGGCCGTGTGGGTGATCGCCACCAACCCGGTGGTCAGCCTGCCGGATGCCGACCAGGCCCGCCGCGCGCTGGCCAAGTGCCAACTGGTGGTCAGCTCCGACATCATGCTGCGCACCGACACCAACGACGCCGCGCACGTCCTGCTGCCCGCGCTGGGCTGGGGCGAGAAGGACGGCACCGTCACCAGTTCCGAGCGCCGCATCTCGCGCCAGCGCGCCTTCCTGCCCGCGCCCGGCGAGGCCCGCGCTGACTGGCGGATCCTGTGCGACGTGGCCACGCGCATGGGCTTTGATGGATTCCGCTTTGCCGGACCGCACGAGATCTTCGACGAGCACGCGCGGCTGAGCACGTACCGGAACGCGGGCAGCAGCGATCGGGCCCACGCGCCGCGCATGTTCGACCTCGCCGGGCTGGCTGGCATGAGCCAGAAGCAATTCGACGCGCTCTCACCGGTGCAATGGCCGGTGATGGCCGCGCCCCCGGGGCGCCTCACCAACGCGTCCGGCGGCACTGCCCGGCTGTTCGCCGATGGCCGTTTCGCCCACCCCGATGGCCGCGCCCGCTTTATCGCCACCGCGCCGCGCGCGCCGTTCCACGCCACCGACGACGAATTCCCTCTTGTGCTCAACACCGGCCGCGTGCGCGACCAATGGCACACCATGACCCGCACCGGCAAATCGCCCAAGCTGGCCGACCACATCGCCGAGCCCTTCGTCGATATGCATCCGCAGGACGCCCTGCTATCCGGCGTCAGCGAAGGCAAGCTGGCCCGCGTGACCACGCGCTGGGGCGCCATGGTGGCGCGGGTGCAGCACAGCGGCGGCATCCCGCGCGGCAGCGTATTCGTGCCGATCCACTGGAACAGCCAGTTCAGCTCCGACGCGCGCGTGGGCGCGCTGGTCAACCCGGTGGTGGACCCGGTCTCCGGCGAGCCCGAGTTCAAGCACACGCCGGTGCGCGTGGAAGAGTTCCGCGTGTCGTGGCATGGCTTCGTGTTGAGCCGCGAGGACCTCAAGGCGGACGAGCTGACCTACTGGACGCGCGTCCAGGGCCGCCAGTTCCAGCGCTACGAGTTCGCCGGCCGCGAGAATATCGCCGACCGCGCCGCGTGGGCCCGCCAGTTGCTCGGCATCGACGACCCCAATGCGGACTGGATCGAGTATGAAGACCGCACCGCCGGCATCTATCACGCCGGCCATGTGATCAATGACCGCCTCCAGGCCTGCATCTACGTGTGCACGCGCCCCGAGCTACCCTCGCGCGCGTGGCTGTCCACGCTGTTCGCCAAGGACCGCCTGGAAGACGCCGATCGCATCGGCCTGCTGCTGGGCCAGCCGATGGAAAAGGGAGCGGACGCCGGCCCCACCGTGTGCTCCTGCTTTGGCGTGGGGCGCAACACCATCTGCGATGCGGTTCGCAAGCATGATCTGAAGACACCGGCCGAAGTCACCGCCTGCGTGAAGGCGGGCGGCAACTGCGGGTCCTGCGTGCCGGAGTTGAAGAAGCTGCTGGCGGAGATACGGGTGGCGGAAGTGGCTTGATCCCTGGCAGGACCGGGTGGCTACTGCGGTGGGCGATTACTCAGCAGCATCACGGCCTCGGCGCCCCGGCGCTGCCAGCAGGCATCATCGCAGTCAGTCGGCGCGGCATCCACCGCTACCCGGATATCCGTCGTGGCGGCCGATGCGCGTTCGTTCGCGCTGTCCTCCCAGGCTGGTGGCGACGCCGTGATCAGGCCAGCGGCGAAACCTACCGCCAGCACTGCGCCGGCGCCCAACAAACATGCGATGCGATTTCCAGATTTCACGACGGTCTCCTCCCGGCTTGTATTTTTTCCCACTGCCATGCTCGTGCATCGCTGCGTCGGCACGGTCTCATGCTTCAAAGGTAGGCAATGGAGCGAAAAACGTCCTCGTCCAAGCAGACTAGGGGCGATCCCGTATGCCCGTGCACGCGCCGGCAAGCCGGCAAAGCGCCAAGGCAGGCGCCAGCTAGTCCCCATAGAGTCGCAGCAGCGGCCCAACGCACCCCGCCAGATCTACCGGCGCCAGTCGCAGCGAACGGGCGCAAAGCAGGCCCCAGAGATGCGCCGCCAGCAGCACGGCCTTGTCTTGCTCGCCCAGCAACCTGCCAAGCTCGTCGCACAGCACCTTGGCACGAGCACGGATGCGGACGCTCAGGTGGCATAGCTCGCACGCAGGCGTGCAAGCGTGGTGCAGCAAGCCGAGGACGATGCCTGCATAGCGCGGCACCGCCTCGTCCTGCAGCATCGTCGCAAGCACGCGCTCCAGATCCGGGCGGGCCAGCCCCCCGCCGTTGCCGGCGAAGGCGGCAAGCCATGCGGCCAGATGCGCCTCCGCCCGCGCCATGACGGCGGCCAGCAGCTCGGCGCGGCTACGGAAGTGTCCGTAGACCGCGCCGCGTGTCATGGCGATGGCACCGGCTACCTGCTCCAGCGTGACGCATTGCACGCCCTGGCGCTCGAACAGCAACTCAGCGCTGGCCAGGATGCGCTCTCGCGTGACCGCCGCATCACACGCGCGACGTCTCACCATGGCCGCGTGGCACGTGCCTTACTGCGGATGCACGTCATCCGGCCCCCAGAAGGCGCGCATGCCGGTAATGCGCCCGTCGGCACCGAAGGTCATCACATCGGTCACGTCGATGCGAACCGGCTGGCCCTGCATCCGCGCATACACGGCGAAACACAAGGCTGCGGCGTTGCCGTGCGAACCCCGGGGCGCCGCCACCACTTCCAGGCGCGCGCCGAGCGACGTCGCGTGACGATAGAAGGCGAGGATGCTCTCCCGTCCGGTTATCACCGGGCCGCCAACGGGGTCCTCGATGGTCGCGTCGTCGGCAAACAGCGCCGCCACGCGCTCGGCGTCCGCGGCATTGAAAGCGGCCACGTAATCGAGCAAAGTGGCCTTCATGTCGGCGCTCTTGTTCGCGGCCATGGTCATGTCGATGGTCATTCCATTCCTCGCTGGAACAGGCAGAACAGGTTGAACGGATCTTCCATGTTGTCTCCTGCGTCTTTTTACCTTGCGCTGCCGCTACGCCGGCCGGACAGCCAGGCTAAACGGCGGCCTCGGCCGTATCCGCGAGGAAGCCCAGGCATTCCCGGTTGAAGTAGTCGCTGTGCTCGACCATCACCCAGTGGCCACAGCGATTGATCAGCACGAAGCGTGCATCGCGGCAACCCTGCAGGAACTTGAGGGCACCGCCGGCCGGGTTGAAGCGGTCTTCCGTGCCCCAGAAACCGAGCACCGGGCACGCGATCTCGCCCAGGCGTTCGGTCAGGTTGGGCACCTTCATGGTGGCCAGCACCTCGCGCGGCTGCTCCTTGCACACGGCCATGCGCTCGTCCACCAGCGCATCGGTGACCAGCGTGGCGTCATGCACCAGCAACTTCAGCAGCTCGCGCATGGTGTCATGGTTCATTTGCCCGCCGGTAAACAGCGACACCATCTTTTCGATGCCTTCCATGCGGAAATAGGTCTCGCGGTCCTCGACGCCGCCGGGCGCCATCATCACCAGGCGGCTGACATGCTCCGGGTAGTCCAGCGCGTATTTCAGCGCAATGGCGCCGCCCAGCGAGTTGCCCACCAGCACGCAGCGCGGCAGCTCCAGTGCCAGCAACTGCGCGCGCAGCGCGGCGACGAAGAAGTCCAGCGTGTACTCCACATCCGCCGGCTTCGATGACTGGCCGTATCCCGGCAGGTCGACCACCACGGTACGAAAACCCGCCGCGGCAAAAGCCGGTGCGTTGTGCTTGAAGTTGCTGTGACCGCTGGCGCCTGGGCCACTGCCGTGGATGAACACCACGGGCTCGCCGGCGCCGGCATCGAGGTAGTGCAGGCGCAGGCCGTCTGGCGTAGTGATGGTTTGGCCGGCTGGAATTGCGGCAGGCGACGTACTGGACATATCGGTGTCTCCCCTGTTGTCATGACGAACCCGGCCCATCATGCGCATGCGCAACGGGGCAGGCATCGTCCTTTCAGACTACGAAGCGGACCGTGGATTTCCCTAAGATCGCACTGACCAGCAAGGCAACGAGATCAAGGGAAAACAGAGATGACGGGAATCGACTTCAGCGGGAAGACGGTGTTGGTGACAGGTGGCGCGCGCGGCATTGGCCGTGGCATCGCCGAGGGTTTCCTGGCAGCAGGTGCCCGCGTGTTCATCTGCGGGCGCACTCCACCCGAGACTGCCGAGGGGCAGTCCCGTCAGGCGGAGTTCATCACAGCCGACATCCGCGACGCCGAGCAGGTGGAGGCCCTGCTGAGCCGGATCGTGGACAGCACCGGCTCGCTCGATATCGTGATCCACAATGCCGGCGGCGCTCCCTTCGCGCTCGCTGCCGACGCCTCTGTGCGCCTGCTGGAATCGATCATCCGCCTGAACCTGGTGGCGCCGCTGCAACTGGCGCAGCGCGCCAACGCACGCATGCAAACCCAGGCCAGCGGTGGCACGCAGATCTTCATCGGCAGCGTCAGCGCGCTGCGGCCCTCCCCCGGCACCGCCGCCTACGGCGCGGCCAAGGCGGGCATCCTGAACGCAGTCCGCTCGCTAGCGGTGGAATGGGCCCCGCGCGTGCGGGTCACGGCCGTGAGTCCGGGCCTGGTGCTGACCGAAACCGCGCAGCAGCAACACTACGGCGATGCGGCCACGCTCCAGCGGGTGGCCGATACCGTGCCGCTTGGCCGCCTTGCCGCCCCGCGCGACATCGCCGACGCCTGCCTGTTCCTGGCCTCGCCGCATGCAGCGTACGTCTCGGGCGCCAACCTGGTCATCGACGGTGGCGGCGAGCGCCCGGCCTTCCTCGACGCGGCAGTCCACCAGGCAGGCTGAGCCGCCCGGCGCGCGCCTACTCGACCTTGGCCGGATGCGCCTGCACCGGCCCACCCAGCACCGAGCGATAGGAAACGGGCTGCTTGCCGTCGATATCGCATATGCCGTACTCCTGCGCGACCTCGGCGCTGATCAGCACCTGGCCGGATCTCTCCATGACGGCGGCGTCGCCATGCAAGGCGAGTATGACTTTGCCGGTGAACTCGGGGCTCTCCGCGCTCGGCGCAAAAGTGGCATATTTGCCGGGCTCGCGCTCCCAGACCCGCATGGTGCGCTCGGTACGCAGCGGGCCCATCCAGACTGATACCGCGGCCACGCCGTACGGGCGCAGGTCGACCGCCATGTCCTTGGCGAACTTGTCCACACCGGTCTTCTGCGCGCCATAGGCCGGGCCGTGCATATAGCAGCTCGCGCCGAAGGACGACGTGAACGCCATCAATCCGCGCCCGCCAGCGACCATCAAGGGCGCTGCATGCCAGCTCGCCACATAGGCCGAGCGCAGGCCCACGTCGAGGATGTCCACCAGGGCCAGCGGCTTTTCCCAGAAGCCGCCCGGCTCGATCAGTTCGTCGTGCAGGAAGGTAGCGTTGTTCACCAGGATGTCCAGCCGCCCTGATTCGTCGCCCACCTGCTCGAACAGCCTGCGCACCTGAGCATCGTCGCGATGGTCGCAGGCCACCGCGATGCCCTTGCCGCCGCGCGCATCGATCCCGCGCGCGGTCTCGTGGATGGTGCCGGGCAACGGCGCCTCGCCGTTGCGCTCGGTGCGCCCGGTGACATACACCGTCGCGCCGGCTTGCGCCAGCGCCAGCGCGATGCCCTTTCCCGCGCCACGCGAGCCGCCCGTGACTACCGCAACGATGGATTCCTTTGCACTGTGCATCGCATTCCTCCTCAGTGATTCCCGCGCCGCGATCTCACCGCGCGGGGCGATGCCCGACGCTATCGCGCGTGCCGCCGCGCCTCATCCTCCGTTCGGACTAGCGGCGTGCACGCGCAGGAACGCGCGGTCCTAGGGGAAACCGTCTAGTCCGTTCTGACGATTCCGCGCCCTCCCTCGCTCATTACGCTTCCCATCAAAGAAGAAGCCATGGGACATGCCAGTCAATGCATCACCGCGCATCACCAAAACCATAGGAGGAGACAAGTGCAGACTTCAAGAACCAGTTCACCGCATCGCACACGCAGGCTACGGCCAGCCGCCATCGTTTCGGCCATCGCCGCGGCGATCACGCCGTCGGCCTGGGCCGGCAACACCATCGATCTCGGCAACGATACGTCGCTGAATTACTCTTTTACCGCCACCTACGGCGCAGCGGTCCGCACTGGCGGGCAGAGCGGCGCGCTGCTGTCGCCGTCCAACATCAACGGCGACGATGGCGACCGCAACTTCAAGCGCGGCGACATGATCGCTAACCGCGCCACCGTGCTTGGCGAGGCCAATCTCCAGCGCGGCGATTTTGGTGCGTTCTTTCGCGGCAGTGTGTTCTACGACCAGGCATATCGCACCTCCAATTCCAACAATGCACCCGCCACCGTCAACCACTCCGGCCCTTTCAACGAGTTTACGGATTCCGCGCGCTACTACAACGGCCAGCGGGCTCAGTTGCTGGATGCCTACGCCTATGGCGCCTTCAACATCGACACCACTCGTTTGAACGTCAAGCTGGGCAACCAAGTCGTGGCATGGGGCGAGAGCCTGTTCTTCCCCAACATCGCTGGCGCGCAGGGGCCAGCAGACGCCACCAAGTCGTTTGTACCGGGGGCAGAGGTCAAGGATATCCTGCTGCCGGTGCCGCAAGCTTCATTACAGTGGGAGGTGAATCCGAACTTCAGCCTGCTTGGTTATTACCAGTTCACCTACAAGTCCAACCAACTCAACCCCGCTGGCGCGTACTTCAGCACCACTGACGTGGTTGGACCGGGTGCCCAATTCATCATCGGCCCGGGTGGCAGACAGATCCCGCGCGGTTCGGATATCAACCCTCCAGACTCCGGCCAATGGGGCATAGGTACTCGCTTTCGCGCGTTCGACGCCGAGTTTGGTTTGTACCAATTGCGCTACCACGACAAGAATCCGAATGTCGTGACAACCCTGTTCCCGACGCTGCAGTATCAGCAGAAGTTTTTCAGCGGCATCAATCTGACTGGCGCAAGCTTCTCGACGCAATTTCTCGGCGCCAACGTGGCGGGTGAAGTCAGCTACAAAGACGGCGTGCCAATCCTGGTGAATGTCAACGGCGCTGCCACCGCAACGCGCGGCCAGGCAGTCCAGGGCCAGATGTCGGCCATTTACTCCATCGGACCGACATTCCTCGCCAGCTCCCAGAGCCTGGTGGGCGAAATCGCCTACCTGCATGCGCTTAGCGTCACGCCGGTCAATGGCTTCAGCACGCTCACCAACACCAGGAACTCGGCGGCCCTGCAGCTTGGCTGGTCGCTCGCCTATCTCAATATCTTTAACGGCTGGGACATGACGGTGCCGCTTACGTATGCGCATGAATTCAGCGGAAAGGCGGCCGTGGCCGGCGCCTTCGGTTCGCTGACCGGGTATGGTGACCGCCGCGCGAGCGTCGGCGTGACCTTCAAGTATTTGAACAACCTCGAACTGAATCTGACATACGCGATGTTCCTGGGCACGGCGAACATTGTTAATCGACCGTTGGCCGACCGCAGCTATGCGGCATTCAATGCGAAATATTCGTTTTGACCTGGCAGCGATACCACGCGCAAGCGCCAGATTTCTCTAAAGGAGTGAGACCGTGATGCGACAGCATAGAAATCTTTTGATCCGTAGCACGCTGCTGGCCAGCAGCGTGCTGCTGGCGGCAGCCTCGTACGCCGCGGTAACGCCGGACGAACTCAAGCAACTCGATGGAAACCTGACCCCGATGGGCGCCGAGCGCGCCGCCAGCAAGGACGGGCAGATCCCCGCCTGGGGCGGGAAATGGCTGGGCGCACCGCCCGGAGTGCAGTGGAAGCGGGGAGAGCGCTACCCTGATCCTTACGCCAGCGAAAAGCCGGTCGTGGTGATCACCGCGCAGAACATGGCAAAGTACGCCGATCACTTGAGCGACGGCGAAAAGGCTCTGTTCAAGAAGTATCCGGATACCTTCAGGATGCCGGTATATCCGACCCATCGCGACTTCCGCTACGACGATACGATCTACAAGAACATCCGCACCTACGCGCCCGGCACCCGCATGACGGCCGACGGTAACGGACTGAAGGATGCACCCCCTATCGTCCCCTTCCCGATCCCGAAGAGCGGCCTCGAACTGATGTGGAACCTGCGCTACTCCCCGTCGATGAATACCGAATCCGCCACCTACGACCAGGCAGCCGTATACGGCGACGGCAACATCGCCTGGGGCCGTGTCCGTTATTCGATCCTTTCGCCGCGAAATGGCGCCAACTTCGACCTCAAGAGCGACACCAGGGGCTTTTTCCGTACGGCGACCGACCTGCCCCTGCGCGACCGAGGCATGCTGTCTGTCGGACACGAATTCTATGACAAGGAAGGCTCCGATACCCGCCGCGCGTGGCAATACAACCCCGGTACGCGGCGCGTACGGCAGGCCCCGGAATTTGGCTTCGATCAGCCCTCCGGCGCAGGCGGAATCCGCACGCTCGACGACGACCGCCTGTTTAACGGCTCGGGTGAACGCTACAACTGGAAGATTGTCGGCAAGAAGGAAATCTACGTGCCGTACAACAACTACAAGCTGATGAGCCCGGCCAAGTACCAGGACATCTTAGGCAAAGGCCACCTCAACCCGGACTATATGCGCTATGAAATGCATCGCGTATGGGTCCTGGAAGCCACCCTCAAGGAGGGCTTCCGGCATCAGTACGCCAAGCGGGTGCTTTACCTGGACGAGGACAGCTGGACCGCCCTCGCTGCAGACAATTATGATGCGCGCGGCCAGTTGTGGCGAACCAACCTGGCGGCAACCGTCTATGCCTATGACGCACGAAACCTCTACCCGACCACAACCACATATCATGACTTGATCTCGGGTGCGTATCTCGCCGATCGCCTGACCAACGAGGGGCCTATGCCGGTGCTCAACAACAGCCCCGAGTTCAACGAGACCTACTTTTCGCCCGACGCGGCGCGAGGTGCTGGACACTGACCGCACGCCTTCATTCGCCCCCTTCCCGCCATGGCCAGGGGGCGAATTTCATCGCATTGCCCCCTTAACATCGAGCCTGACCATGGATCCCGAACTGATCGCCGAATTCGGCGATGAACTTCATCGAGCCCTGACAGCCCGCGTGCCAGTCGTCCCCTTGAGCGGACGTGGCCACCCGCTCACGGTGCGCGATGCCTATCACATCCAGCAGCATTTCGTTGCGCAGCGGCTGGCACAAGGCGACCGCGTCAGCGGCAAGAAAATCGGCGTTACCAGTTTGCCCGTGCAGCAGATGCTGGACGTGCACCAGCCCGACTTCGGCATGCTGCTGGCCAGCATGGAATATCCAGACGGCAAGGCCATTCCCGCAAGCACGCTGATCCAGCCACGCGCCGAAGGCGAGATTGCCTTCTTCCTCAAACGAGACCTGCGCGGCCCCGGTGTGACCCGCGCAGATGTGCTGGCCGCCACCGAGGCGGTCTCAGCCTGCTTCGAGATCGTAGATTCACGCATCACCGACTGGCGCATCCGTATTCAGGACACCGTGGCGGACAACGCCTCTTGTGGCGTCTACGTGCTTGGCGAGGAGCGCGTGAGCCCGGCCGGCCTCGACCTTGCCGCCTGCACCATGGCGCTTGAAAAGAACGGCGTTGTTGTCGCTACAGGCCAGGGCAGCGCCGCCCTCGGCCATCCCGCCGAAGCGGTGGCCTGGCTGGCCAACACGCTCGGCGAACTCGGCATTCCACTGCTTGCCGGCGAGACCATTCTTTCCGGCTCCCTTGCGGCGCTGATTCCGGTCGCTGCCGGCGACCGTCTGCGACTGCGCATCGACGGGATCGGCACGTGCAGCACCGAATTCGCCTGAACTCCCTCACACCCTCAATCCAAGCAAAGAGCCCCATGGCAAAAATCAAGTGCGCCCTGATCGGCCCCGGCAATATTGGCACTGATCTGCTTTACAAGCTGCGCCGCAGCACCATCCTGGAACCCGTCTGGATGGTTGGCGTCGACCCGAATTCGGATGGCCTCGCCCGGGCCCGCGAACTGGGCCTGAAGACGACCGACCAGGGCCTCGATGGCCTGCTGCCGCACCTGGCCGCCGACGACATCCGCATCGCTTTCGATGCGACCTCGGCCTACGTGCACCGCGAGCACTCTGACCAGCTCACCGCGCGCGGCGTGCGCGTGATCGACCTGACCCCGGCGGCCATCGGCCCATTCTGCGTGCCGCCGGTCAACCTCGACGAACATCTTGGCAGCAATGCGATGAACGTCAATATGGTCACCTGCGGCGGCCAGGCGACCATTCCCATGGTGTATGCGGTGTCGCGCGTGCAGGCGGTGGCCTATGGCGAGATCGTTGCCACCGTTTCCTCACGCTCGGTCGGGCCCGGCACGCGCCGGAACATCGACGAGTTCACCCGCACCACCGCAGGCGCCATCGAACAGGTGGGCGGCGCGCGGCAGGGCAAGGCCATCATCGTCATCAACCCGGCCGAGCCTCCGCTCATCATGCGCGACACCATCCACTGCCTGACCGAGGACGAGCCGGACGTGGAGGCCATCACGGCGTCGGTCCACGACATGATTGCCGAGGTGCGGCAATACGTGCCCGGCTACACGCTCAAGAACGGCCCTGTCTTCGACGGCAAGCGCGTCTCCATCTTCATGGAAGTCGAGGGCCTGGGCGACTACCTGCCCAAGTACGCCGGCAATCTCGACATCATGACCGCCGCCGCCGCGCGCACCGCCGAGCGCATCGGCGCCGCCATGCTGCACGGCGCGCTGCCCGCCATGGCCACTACCGCATAAGGAGCCCGATATGAACCAACGCATTACCGTGCATGACATGACCCTGCGCGACGGCATGCACCCGAAGCGCCACCAGATCTCGCTCGATCAGATGAAAACGATCGCCCGCGGGCTGGACGACGCGGGCGTGCCGCTGATCGAGGTGACCCATGGCGACGGCCTGGGCGGTGCCTCGGTCAACTACGGCTTTCCCGCGCATAGCGACGAGGAATACCTGCAAGCCGTGCTGGGCGAACTGAAGCAAGCCAAGGTCTCCGCCCTGCTGCTGCCCGGCATCGGCACCATCGACCACCTGCGCATGGCGCATGAACTGGGCGTGCACACCATCCGCGTAGCCACCCACTGCACCGAGGCCGATGTCTCCGAGCAGCATATCGGCATGGCGCGCAAGCTTGGCATGGACACCGTGGGCTTCCTGATGATGGCGCACATGGCGCCGGCAGCGACGCTGGTGGAACAGGCGCTGCTGATGGAGTCCTATGGCGCGAACTGCCTCTACATCACCGATTCGGCGGGGCATATGCTGCCGCACGACGTCACCGCCAAGCTGACTGCCGTGCGCCAGGCGCTCAAGCCGGAAACCGAGCTGGGCTTCCACGGCCACCACAACCTGGCCATGGGAATTGCCAACTCGCTGGCAGCCGTGGCCTGTGGCGCCACCCGCATCGACGCGGCAGCCGCCGGGCTGGGCGCGGGCGCCGGCAATACGCCGATGGAAGTCTTCGTGGCGGTCTGCGAGCGCATGGGCATCGAGACCGGCGTGGACGTGTTCCGCATCGCCGACGTGGCCGAAGACCTGGTGGTGCCCATCATGGACCAGCCGATCCGCATCGACCGAGATGCGCTCACGCTGGGCTACGCCGGCGTGTACTCGTCCTTCCTGCTGTTCGCCAAGCGCGCCCAGGCCAAGTACGGCATTCCCGCGCGCGAAATCCTGGTCGAACTGGGGCGCCAGCGCCTGGTGGGCGGGCAGGAAGACATGATCGAGGACACCGCCATGACGCTGGCGCGGGAGCGTGGGTTGCTGGCTTGACGGGACGCGGCGGCACCCGCACTTGCCCTCGCCACCTACCGTGGCCAGGGCAGATGCCTGTTTCATCACCCGCCGTCAAAAGAAGGCTCAAGTCTGCCGGTCATCTTGGCTTAGAATATATGACTATAGACATATGACCAGGAGCAGAGATGGAGAAGCAAGTCTCGAAATCGGACTTCAAGGCACATGCGCTGGAGTACTTCCGCCAGGTTGAGGACTCGGGCGAACCGCTGGTGGTGACCAACCACGGCAAGCCGGTTCTCGAGGTCCGGCCATATCGGAGTACTTCGCGTAGCCCGTTGGCAATCCTGCGCGATTCCGTGGTGCGCTACAACGCACCGACCGAGCCGGTGGACGCCGATGATTGGGAAGCGGCGCAGTGATCGTCCTGGACACGCACACGCTAGTCTGGTGGGTGAGTCGCGATCCGCTGCTGAGCAGGAAGGCGAAGGCGAGCATCGAGAAGGAACTGGACGGCGGCCAGATACTCGTCTCATCGATTTCCGCATGGGAAATCGCAGCACTGGTGGCACGCGAGCGCCTTGTTCTATCAATGGATGCGGCCAGCTGGTTCGCCACCGTGGGGCAAATTGAAGCCGTACGCGTAGTACCTGTGGATACCGAGATCGCCATCAAATCGGTAGAACTTCCGGGCGTATTCCACAAGGATCCCGCCGACCGCATGATCGTGGCCACCGCGCGCAAGTTCTCCGTGCCGCTGGTGACGAAGGACGAGAAGATCCGCGCCTACCCGCACGTCAAGACAATCTGGTAACGGCTCCCGTAACCGGCCGGACGCTGTGACGTAGAACAGCGCTGGCCAAATGCAGCAGGCTGCGACTGGCCAGCCCGCCGCAACCGTCAATCCTGGCCCTCAAACACGTGGCCTGCGATTAGGCTGACTAGCCTGAAGCGCTCCCCCCTGGTGGCGGCACACGCGCGTACGGTACTACCGTATTCGATCGCCGCCACCGTTGCCTGCCATGTCGGACAGAACCCGATGTGCCGCCTTAACTGTGCAAGCTGGTTGGCGCCGCAAGCCCGCCACAAAGAAACTCGATCAGAATCTCCACGTGGTTCCACAGAAGCTGATCCCGCGGCGGCTTGCCTGGAGATATCGGCGCTTGGGGACGAGCGGATATTTCGGCGAGACTATGGAGCATCGCATGGGAACAGACAATCAGGCGCGACCTGAGCACTTCCATAGGGATTTCGGGCAGGATGCGCTGGAGCATTGCAACCAAGGCGGCGGCGTTGCCCCCAAACGACTGCTCGAATATCTCGGCGATCTTCGGGTTGCGGTCCGTATGGAGGCGCGCCAAAAACTGAACATAGCGTGCACCCGCACTGCCCTCTTCAATGATTTTCCTGGCAAGCGGGATAACAAGTATTTCCACAACGCCGCGCAGCGTGACCTGCGGTTGCGCCTGAAGTGAAGCGTACATTTCACGGCGTTGTGCCATCAACGGCATCATATGGCGTTCCAGCAGCGCGTCCACCACCTTATCCAGCCCGCCGAAGTGATAGTGGAGAATACCGGCGCTAACGCCAGCCGCTGCGTTGATGCTGCGGGCCGACACGCCGTCCACGCCATACCTGGCCATCAGCTCTTCGGCCGCCAGCAGAATGCGTTCCCGGGCCTCGCCTTTTACAGTAGGAGATGTCATCGATTACAAGTAGTACGGGATGCCGCCTGCCCCGCTGGGGGCGATTGGCCAATGACGCCAATACCCCCAGCGAAACAGCGCGGCAGGGCACGACTCAATGAATGTGGCGCCCGATTATACGTTCAGCACTACTGCCGACTCACATACGCTGCGATGAGATGTTGCCGCCATCCACCACGATCTCCGCCGCAGTGATGTAGCTCGCCTCGTCCGACAATAGGAAGCGCGCAACGCGGCCGATCTCCTCCGGCTGTCCCAGTCGGCTGAGGAGAATGCGGCGCTCGAAGGTTCCTGCCGGCAAACTGTCCACAGCGGGTTGGAGCATTGGCGTCAAGATCTGGCCCGGGGAAATCGCGTTGATGCGGATGTTATCGCGCCCAAGGCCGTCCGCCAGCGACCGGATCAGTGACAACATGCCGCCTTTCGCCGCACTGTAGATGGGGTTGATGTGATTGCCCAAGGTGGCATTGATTGACGCGATGCCGACCACCGCAGACCCCGGATTGGCACGCAGATCCGGCAACAACGCCTGCACCAGCAGTGCAAATGCGCGGAGGTGAACATGGATGCCAGCATCCCATTTTTCCGGAGTGATGCCTTCGAGCGACCCGGTATCGACCGTGCCCGCCGCGTGCAGCAAGCCACCGATCCGGGGCAATTCCGCGCGGGTTGCGTTCAGCGCAACCCGCAGCGCGCTGGGATCGCACAGGTCGACGCCAACACCAACCGCCGCAACGCCAAATTCCTTGGCAATCTCCGACGCTCGGTTCTGTGCCTTTTCTGCCTGAATGTCCCACAGCGCGACGTTGCGGCCTACGGCGGCTAATGCGCGGGCCGAGGCAAGCCCAAGCCCTGACGCTCCACCGGTGACGATCACGGCTGTATTGGGTGACGCGAGTAACGATTCCATTGGGGGTCTCCTGTCAAGATGGTTTGAGTGATCGAATGAGTCTGGCAACAGAGACTTTTGAGTCAAAGGCGCCGAGCAGCGTGCAATCGGCGACCGTAGCCGGCGAAATTTTGTCTTGACGACGGTCCACGGCGCTTGCTAAATTCCATTCGAACATTTGATTCAATCGAATGCTCAGAAATTTTGGCACACGCCCACGCGAAAGCGCAATAGGCATCGACGAGAACGAAAAAAACAGGAGACGCGGGAAATCATCATGAACAGACTACGCAAGCGTTTGGCCACGGCGTTGTGCCTGGCCCTAAGTTGTGCCGCGACCGGTTTTGGCTGGGCTGCCAGCAACGAGGTGCAGCCTGGCGATACCCCGCCGGTCGTGCCGTTGCTGCACGCGCCGGCCGGTGCGCCAAATGTGGTAGTGGTCTTGCTTGACGACGTAGGCTTCGGTGCGGCCTCCACCTTTGGCGGACCGGCCAAGACGCCGGCGATGGATGGCCTGGCCCGTGAGGGCTTGAGCTATAACCGATTTCATACCACTGCGGTGTGCTCGCCGACACGCGCCTCGCTACTCACAGGCCGCAATCCCCACGCAGCCGGTGTCGGCGCAGTGCTGAACTCGCCAAGCAGTTATCCGGGTTATCGTGGGGTTCTGCAAAAGGACTCCGCAACCATCGCCGAACTGTTGCGTCAACAGGGCTACAGCACTGCGGCCTTTGGCAAATGGCATTTGACACCCGATTGGGAAGCATCACAGGTCGGTCCCTTTGACCGTTGGCCGACCGGCCAGGGATTCGAAAAATTCTATGGATTTATCGGCGCCGAAACCGATCAGTTCAATCCTTCGCTATACGATGGCACCACGCCAGTCCTAAGGACAGCCTCGAAGGACTACACCCTGAACGAAGACCTGTCGACACGCGCCATCAACTGGATGCATGCGCAACACTCGATCGCACCCGACAAGCCGTTCTTCGTCTACTTCGCCCCAGGTGGCACCCATGCTCCGCTCCAGGCACCCAGGGCATGGATCGAGAAATACCGTGGCAAGTTTGACAAGGGCTGGGACGATATGCGGCTGGAGATTCTGGCCCGGCAAAAGTCCCTTGGCGTCGTACCGCAGGATACAAAGCTGACTCCGCGGCCGGATGAACTCCCCGCCTGGGAAAGCCTCAGCACAGACCAGAAGCGGGTCGCCGCACGGTTAATGGAAGTCTACGCAGGGTACCTCGCACATACCGATGCACAGATTGGCCGCCTGGTGCAATCATTGAAGGAGAGCGGCCAGTTTGACAACACGCTGTTTATCTACGTGATGGGGGACAACGGGGGAAGCCTTGAAGGCGGCATCCACGGCGGGGATAGCTACATGGGTAGATTGCAAGGCATGCCTGAGACACCGGCTGCCAATCTGGTGAAGCGCCTCGACAGCCTGGGCGGCCCGGACAGCTATGTGCAGTATCCAGCCGGTTGGGCTTGGGCCATGAGTTCTCCCCTGCCATGGGCCAAGACGGTTGCTTCGCACCTGGGCGGAATTCGTAACGGTATGGTGGTTTCCTGGCCTGCACGAATCCGGGATCACGGTGGTCTGCGCAGCCAGTTCTCTCATGTGAACGATCTGGCGCCAACCATTCTTGAGGCGGCGGGACTGAAGGCCCCGGCAGATGTCAATGGCGTCAAGCAACGTCCAATGGACGGCACGAGCCTGCTCTATAGCTTCGCCGATAAAAATGCGCCGGAGAAGCACACTACGCAGTACTTCGAAGTATTCGGCAACCGCTCGATCTATCACGATGGCTGGTTGGCTTCGGCCCGGCACAAGGACCGAGACCCGTGGGCGAGCACATGCCAGGGCAAACGGCTCGCCGACGACACCTGGAGTCTCTTCAACCTGAACGAGGACTTCAGCCAGTCCACCGATCTGGCGGCCAGATTGCCGGAGAAACTCAAGGAGATGCAGGCGTTGTTTCTGGCAGAGGCAGCAAAGAATCAAGTACTACCGTTGCAGGACACGGCCTGCTCCCGCACGCCTCTGCCCAACTTGACTGGTAAGCGCACGGAGTTCAGCTACTTCGCGGGAGCGGTGGGCATCCCTGAAGCTGAAGCGCCAGCGATCAAGAACCGCTCGTACAGCATCGTGGCCACGGTGGATGTTCCCAAGGGCGGCGCCCATGGTGTCATTGCCACCATGGGTGGCACTACCGCGGGCTGGTCCCTTTACCTTAACGATGAGGGCAAGCCCGTCTACGTGCAGAAAGTGTTCGATGTGGCGCGCATGGAGATTACGGGTAGCAAGCCGCTGCAACCGGGGAGGAACGTGGTGCAGTTCGACTTCGCTTACGAGGGAACGGGTTATGCCAAGGGCGGCACCGGCACGCTTCTGGTGAACGGCACGGCGGTAGGCAGTGGCCATCTGCCGGTCACCACGCCAGGCTTCTTCTCTCCTGACGAGACCTTTGACGTTGGCATGGATACCGGCTCGCCAGCCGGACGTTACACCGTCGGTTATCCGTTTAACGGCGCCATCGAACGAGTGGATATCCTCCTGCGCTGAGCCCCCTCCACCCGGGTCTCGCCGACCCCGTCATGGGTGAGGCGAGGCCCGCCAGCAATAGATGGCAGACCTCTATGCCTTGACCTTCGACGATATCGTGGGCTTCCTGGCACTATTGGGAAAGTAATTGATCCTTTCGGAAAAACCTCACCTACAGGCCGATTATCATTTCTCCTGCCAAACATCGGGGATTTCCGAATCCATTCTGCGGTATTTCCGTGAGGCAATACCGCAGATGTTCTCACCCGGTCGAGCAGCCCTCGCTCGGCGCTGCGGCACTCTTCGAGGATACGGCAATGCCACAGGACGGCATCGAGCCGGTACGTCGGATGTGTAAGTGGATTGTGGCTGGCGGACGAGCAAGGCATAGAGAAGATCGAACGGTTGAATGATGTGGTACACCTGCTCTTTCCCCACACAACCTATTGGTACATCAACCTGTAATGGTGGTGCGGTAAAAAACTAGTCTCCCGCTCCCCAATTAGAGGTTCTCTTGTCTACACGCCGCAAATTTCTTCTTTCCACTTCGACCGCAGTAACGCTCCCGCTGCTGACAACAGCTCTGAGTGCTTGTGGTGGCAGTGACGCCGCTGTCACAGATGTTCCGACAATGTCCGACGCTGAACTCAAGAGGCAGATGATTGGAAAGCTGACGACGGAACTGACCGATGCGTCGATCGCCAATGTCATTCAGCCTTACCTGATGGACATCGGCTTCACCTGGGATCTACCAACAATTCCGGCGGCACAGGTCGATCGAATTGTTGCCTACAGCTTTGGAAACAGGCCCAACGCTGCCAGTGGAAACACCTCCAGTAATGGCGCCAACCAAGCCGCACTGCCTGATCCTGGCCCTATCAATGAGTCACTCGCAGATGCGGTGTACAAGATCTACCAGATGAAGCCGGTTAAGGTATACGCGCAATGGGAAATTGCACGGTTTCTGACATCAAAATACCAACTGCCTGACCTCCATTCGGTCGAGCCCGTTATCGCGGCGGATGGCTCTATTACCTACCTGAGTACCGATGGCGTGGCAGCCGCGATTGTCGCGCTTGAGGGTACAGCGACAGCAATGGGTAAAGTGGCCGTCGTTGGTCACCGGGATCATGCGAAGCGATGCATACAGACGTCCAAAGCGCGCGGCATGGACGCTTACGCGGCGCAGGAAGTCGCCCTGCCGTTGAATTATGACCCACAGTCAGGGCAGGCCTGGACTCGGCGCCGCGATCTCTACCTGGTGCACGACATGTATGCGCAATTTACGATTCTTCGCACGAGTCTGATTGCCGCGAACTATCCCAACGGATAGTGTTCGTAGGCAGATTGGCATCGCCATAGTGACCAGGCGTTCGTCGCGTCGCGGACCTGAACGACGAGGCACGGCTAATGCTGTCGATGTGATCACGGACGGAGGCCGGTTTGCCTAAATACGCCCGGCACCAAAGGAAGGCGCTCCGCTTTTTGTCGAGATGGAGCGCTAGAGATAGCCACATTGATCTGTCGCCGGATTCTTACTGGGGTGACTTGATCACCGGCGACGAAGTTACCTTGAGCGGCTGGGATGCCCCTTGCGAATGCGGGCGCAGCGGGCCCTACTTGCACGCTACCATCCAGCGCTACAGCGAAAAGCAAGGCGGGGATAAGCTGTGCCACCCGCTAACTCGACCTCGACTGACTTTTCCGACAACCGGCCGGGCCGCCCCCCAATCTGGATGCCGGCCCGGCGACCGTGCGGATCAGAACTCCAGCGGCCTTTGCACAGCGTCGACGCCGCCGTCGATGAACACGACATTGCCGTGTAGATATGCCGCCTCGGGTCGGCACAGGAACGCGATCAGCGCGGCTACCTCATCGGGCTGCGCGCGCCGCCCAAGGGGAGGCAGAAAGTCGCGGATGGCATCGCCATAGCGCGGATCCCGCAGGCCAGCCTGCAGCATAGGTGTTTCCACCGCGCCAGGCGCAATCACATTCAGGCGCACCCCGGCCCGCCCCCAGCTGGCGGCGCGTTGCCGTGCCGCTGCCGCGACGGCGTTCTTCGCGCTCGCATACGCCAGATAGCCCGCCTGGGCGGCCTGCTCACCACCCGCCTCCTGCGCCGCGCGCACCAGGGCGTGCACGCCGTCCTCATCGCCCGCCAGGTAGGCGTCGCGCAGCGGGCTGCCTGCCCAGGACTGCAGCGTGGCCGAATTGGACGACACCACCACGGCGCACGGCGCCTTGCCCTGCCGCAATGCCGCGAACAAGCCGTCCAGCATGGCTACCACGCCGAAGTAGTTGACCGAGGCGACCAGCGTCGCAGGATCGACATGCGGGCCCAGACCAGCGCAACAGATCAGCCTGTCGATCCTGCCGCCGGACTGCGACAGCGCGCCATCGATAGCGGCCTCGCGTCCGTGCCGGGTGGAGAGGTCGGCTTGGATCTCGGCATCGCGCAGGTCGATGCCGATGACCCTGTCTCCGTCCGCCAGCAGGCGCCGGCGTACGGCCGCGCCCATGCCGGAGGCCGAGCCAGTGATGATGGTAGTTGTCATGGTGTTCGGTTTCGTGAATGAAAAAGAGGAAAAAAGAAAAAGGCGAAATCAACGCTGTCTCCCGAGCGCTTTTTGGCCTCTTGCTTGATACTAGTCACCGGCCCGGCGAGCCGCTTCGTCTGGGCAGACTAAGGGGAATCCCGCAACACCCAGCCGGGGCACCGCTCTGAAGCCGGGAGTCATATTTGCGAGATTTCCTTCGCCGCTCTCGCCGCACCGCGCATAGCACCTTCGATATAGCCGATGCCGGTGCAATCGCCGACTTCATGGACCTTGAAGCCTTCGCTCTCCAACTGCCTGGCAAGCGTCAAGTCACCTGCCGCACCTTTAGCCACGATGACAGTATTCGCATCGACCGCCTGCGCATTGCCTGCCTGGTCGGTGAAGCAAACCCTGTCAGGTTCGATCCGGATGTCCGAGGCACCCGGAAAGAGACCAAGGCCGTGCTCCTTAAGCTCCGCAAGCAGCCGCATCCGGCGGACTATCGTCAGTCCCGCGCCGAACCGCGGCGCCTCATCGACGACTGTCACCAATCGTCCGCGCTCGGACAGGAACTCGGCCAGTTCGAGACCGACCAGTTCGCCACCGATGATCACGACGTGCTTGCCCAACGGCATCCATTGCCGGGTCGCCTGGCGAACGAAATCGAGATTCGAGGTCAGGCCGCTCGCCGCACCGATCCTTGATGCCATGCGTGTCGCCCACCCGACCTTGCGCGCCAGTTCCTGTGAGCCTTCACCAAGCATCAGGCGGCGCATGTCGTCCCCGCTCATGACGTGCGGCAGGTCGTTTCCTGGTATCGGCGGCAATCCGCGCACCGCACCGGTTGCAACGACAACGACGTCCGGGGATAGCGTGCGCAGCAGCTCAGGCGTCGCTTGTGTGCGCAGGCGCACGTCGATTCGTGACGATTCAACCTGGTGCCGGAGCCAGTCGAGCAGTGGCTCGTTGGCCTCATAGGCGAGCGCGGCAATGCGCAACGTGCCGCCCAGCTGGTTGGCCTGCTCCAGCAGCGTCACTTGATGCCCGTCCAACCGTAGCCGCCGCGCCGATTCCATGCCACCAGGGCCTGCGCCGATAACCACGACCCGCTTGCCACCCTTCGGCGATTGACGATGCAAATACTCGAAACCGATTTCGGGGTTGACCGCGCAGCGCAGCGGCTTGCCAACGTAGATCGCGCTAATGCACGTGTAGCAGTAAATGCAGGGGAGTACGTCATCGGGCCGCCCTTCGGCAAGCTTTTGCGGCAGATGCGGGTCTGCTAGCAACTTTCTCCCCATGGAGACGAAATCGATCGAGCCATCGGCAATCCTTTCGTCGCCCAGCGCGGGCTCGATCCGGCCCGATGCGATGACCGGAATGCTGACCGCGGCCTTGATCCGCGCCGCAAACGGAAGATTGAGCCCGGGCTCATGCGGGGTATGCGATGCCGAATGCAACTTCGGCTTGCCCGCGTCGTGATAGGCGCTCACGGTGATCGCGTTGGCCCCCTCCTCCTCGACGATCCGCGCGGTGCGCACCGCCTCGTCAATCGTGATGCCGCCTGGAATGCCTTCCTCGCGCGAGTCGAGTTTGCACCACACAGGGAAATCGGGACCAACCGCCGTACGCACGGCCCGAATCACCTCGACCAGGAGACGGACGCGATTTTCCAGCGGGCCTCCATATTCATCGGTACGCCGGTTTGTCGTGGGCGAGATGAACGACGACAGGAGATAGCCATGCCCGCCATGGATCTCGACGCCGTCAAAGCCGGCCCGCCGCGCCCGGATCGCGGCCGCGGCAAATTGCGCGATCAGCGTGTCGATGTCGGCCTTCGTCATGACCTGAATCGTCACACTGGTGATGCGGCCGAACGGCGCCTCGGCCAACTCTTCGAGCAAGAACGCCTCGGTGAAATCGCCAGTGGGAGGTTCAGGCAGGGAGGGCGCCCACACCGGCCGCCCCGCAAGCATATCCTCCACGCCGATCAACCCGCCATGGTGCAACTGCGCGGCGATCTTTGCGCCGTGCGCGTGGACGGCTTCGGTCAGAGCGGTCAGGCCGGGAAGAAAGCGATCGTCCGAAATGGCGATCTGGTTCACCTGATTGGCACCGGTCGGCCAAGCCACGCCGGCGACGCCGGTGATGATCAGCCCCGCCCCCCCTTTGGCCTGCGATTCGTGATAGCGCACGATGCGCTCACCGCATTGGCCATCTGGCTCCGCAAGGCTCGCACCCATCGCGGTGACGACGATGCGGTTGCGTAGTGTCATCGTGCCGATTCGGCCAGGCGCCAACAGGTGGCGATACGATGTGCGACTCATTGACTGGCTCCTGTAATTGCGTCTTGATAGACATACCAGCACCAGCGCCACGGGAGCGCAAGGCGTGCCGTTTATCGCTCCGCATCGGTCATCCGATCGGCGCCAGTTGCGCACCGACAAGCGGGCAGAGGGGGGAAGCGTCTTTCGTTCACATGTGAATCTGTCATGCGGGCGGAATGCCGCACAAAGTCACGCAGTCCTACCAGGCCGGACGCCGCGGAGAATCCGCATCTGCCGGCGAATCGCACCCTCGTCCGCAGGAACCAGGCTATAGGCAAGCCCGATGCGGCTAGCCAGCGCAATGATGTCGTCCAGCGAGGCTGGCGTCGCGCCTGACTTCTCTACGTAATCGCGGTAGCGGTCAGCCAGCACCTTGTGCCACATGGGCTTGATGTTCTCGAGGATGTAGGGAAACACCTCCGCCGTAACGCTTCTGGCCAGGTAGTCCTGACGAAGCCCGGCGAGGCGTTGCCGGTACTTCACGGCAAAACACACGCACTCTTCGAGATACCCCTCGAAATCCCCCTCGTAGCCCGACAAGCTACGCTGCATCTCCTCGAAAAAGACGCCGTTTTCCGCGTCAATCGCGGCTTGGATCAGATCATTCCGGGTGCTGTAGTAGCGGTAAAGGGTTCTGCGTGAAATGTTGGCGCGCTTGGCCACATCATCCACGGTGAAACCCTCGATACCCATCTCGGCCATGCAGTCGAGCGTGGACCTCAGAATCAGGACGCGCCCTTGCTCGGGACTGTCTATTCGGCTGGCGTCTCCCCAGCGAAGTTGTCTATTCATTCGGAACCTTGCCTCTTGCGGAGTGATGCGCTCTTGATCGCAGTGTGATCCCGGCATTGCCGTAGCGCCTTCACCCAGTATTGCACAAAGAATATTTTTTGTGCCATTGTTTTGACTCATTTCTGTATTTATGTGCCATAGTGGCCGCACCCGATGCGCTTTGCCGCGCTCGGAAACGGGCAACTTGTTGACCTCTGAACCGGCGTACTTCGGCCCGCCTAACCACTGACTGGTACAGGTCACCTGGAAAACACTTAACGTTGAAGGCAAGCCAATGAACAACAGCAATCCGGCCGTGAATTGGGATACAACGTACGACGTGGTGGTCGCCGGTTCCGGGGCAGGCGCGATGACGGCCGCGCTGCGCGCACACGATCTCGGTCTGACCGTGCTCCTCATCGAGAAAAGCCCGCACTATGGGGGCACGACGGCTATTTCCGGTGGCGGAATCTGGATCCCTTGCAATGATCAGATCCAATCTCTCGGCGGCAACGACTCCTATGAGGAAGCGGTGGCGTATCTCCGGGATGTCATAGGGGAAGATTTCGATCTGAGCAGAATCAATGCCTATCTCAAAAACGGGCCGGAGATGGTCCACTATCTCGCCACGCAGGCGCAGACGCATTTCCACGCGGTGCCCCGTTATCCCGACTACTATCCGGACCGCACGGGAGGAAAGCCGGGCTACCGCACCATGGAGCCAGCGGCATTCGACGCGCGCCGGCTCGGCGATGCATTTGACGAACTCCGCGCCCCATCGCCCGCCACCCTGGTCGGCGGGCGCATAGCGCTGACGCAGATCGAAGCCCACACCATCGTAGCGAAGGAGTCCGGCTGGCTCGGCCTGTTGGCACGCCTCGCGTTCCGGTACGCAACGGATTTGCGCTGGCGCTGCCGAACGCCCAGGGACCGCCGGCTGACGCTTGGCAACGCCTTGGTCGCAAGCCTGCGTGCGGCACTCGCACATCGGTCCATACCACTGTGGCTCAACACCCCGATGCGCACGCTCCACGCGCACGATGCCCGCGTGACCGGCGTGGCGGTGGAGCGGCAGGGACGCGAGTACAACGTACGCGCGCGACGCGCGGTGGTGCTCGCCTGCGGCGGATTTGAGTCCAGTCAGGAAATGCGCGACCAATACCTGCCCAAGCCCACGCAAGCTGAATGGACAGCCGCCCCGCCCATCAATACCGGAGACGGAATTCGCGCCGGCCTTAAGCTCGGCGCGAACGTTTCGCTGATGGGACATACATGGGGTGTGCCGACGGTACGGGTTCCAGGGGAGGAAAAACAACGCGGGCTTTTCGTGGAGCGCTCATTGCCGCGATGCGTGCTGGTCAATCGGCTCGGTCGACGATTTGTCAACGAAGCCGCGCCGTACCCGGACATCATCCACGCCATGTATGCCGACCACGCGCAAACAAATGCGAATGTGCCGGCATGGCTCGTGTTCGATGCAGAGTATAGAAAACGCTATCCGTGCGGCGTGCTGCTTCCCGGCAGCATACAGCCTGACTCCCGGATTCCGCATGGCTGGCTGGACCATGTCATCTATCGCGCCGGAACGCTGGCCGAACTGGCCACAAAAATCGGCGTCGATCCACGCGGCCTTGCCACGACTGTCGCGCAAATGAACGCCTATGCGTCAGATGGTACCGACCTCGAATTCGGCAAGGGAAGCAATATCTTCGACCGCTACTATGGCGACATCTCCTCCAAGCCGAACCCGTGCCTGGGCCCGATCGACCGCGCCCCTTTCTACGCGCTGCGCATCGATCCCGGCGAGATCGGCACCAAGGGCGGATTGAGCACAGACGCCTGCGCCCGCGTCCTCCGTCCCGATGGCAGCGTCATCGAGGGATGCTATGCGATCGGCAATACCTCGGCCGCGGTCATGGGCAAAACCTATCCCGGACCGGGTTCGACTATCGGGCCGGCGATGACCTTTGGCTACATCGCCGCGAATCAGATCGCGGCAGAGAAAATCGGCGGAGGCAATCCCCGCCCATCAGTAGATTGAGACGGGCTGGAAACCGTGAAGTCCGACGTTGCCCAGAGCTTAACGACCAGAGGGAAGCTGGAACGTTTACCCCCGCGGGATCTATACGCAATCCGGGATAACCCTCCTCTTGCTGCCACAAAAACACTTCCGAGCCGCGGTTGGCTGAACGGCTTTGCAGAGCCCCCTTAAAGCTACCCATGACGCACATATGTGCATAGTCCGATTGGACGATGTTGACTCCAGATCCCGCAAATATGCTTCGATCAAGAGACCGGCCCTAACGGTACAACAGGAGTCGGCACCTGCCCATGGTGGGCGGTAGCAAGAGGAGACAGCGATGAGAGCATGGTTGCGGGCGGGTAGTCTGTTTGGGGCCGGTGCGGCCGTGGCCCTGGGTCTTGCGTTTGCTGAGGGCCTGCCGTCTGCCCGGCCTGGTTTTGATCCGGAGAGCGCGATCAGACGCGACGCACACCTGGCCGGCGAAGAAACCAATGGCGCGGCTATCATGCAGGCGTCTTGCGACGACACCTGCCGGCAGAGCATTGGGGTTGCCGCGGTTGCCCTCCTGAATCACCGCAGCGTCCCATAGTGTACGTTCCATGCCGACGGGCCTGGTCAGATCCGTGCCGCAATGCCGGCAAGATGCTGCGCCCAGATGTCCCCGCCACCTTCACATTGGCGTTGTTGGCCACAGCAAGCCGCCGGGCGGCACGCCCGCGTGAGCGCATCGTGCATTCCGCCGATTGAATGGCTCCGCCGAACAACCTCAATTCGTCAGCCTCACCTCACAATCACAGCCATACTTATCCACGGAGTTACCCAATGAGAGCATTGCTCTTCGCGTCGACCGCGGTTGCGCTTGCCACAGCAAGCCTGACGTGCGCGCAAGCCGCCCAGCAAGAGAACGCCACCTTCCCGGGCCGCAACCCGTGGCTGACCGACAGCGTCTATCCCATTTCGCACGACAATCCGGCCGCGACCGATTCCGTCCCGCATGCCGGCCCAACCAAGGGCCGCAGGCTGTCGACAGACGATGTGAAGTCCGTTCCAACCGTCTTTACCTCGAATCCCACAGTGAAGAAGATCGGCGACAAGACGATCATCTTCGCTGCCGGCGTCGAGGGCATCAGCAAGATCGACGCGACTGGTGAGGCCTATGACCTGGTCTCACTCCTGCCCTACCCTGGAATGGAGAAACTGGCCACGAATGCCAATCGCGAGAAGATCCGGGCGGCACTGGAGGAAGTCGATGCCGCTCGGCGCGCGAATGATGACGCCAAGCTGCTGGCACTGTCGGGGAAGATGGAGGAACTGGGCTTCAAGCGCCAGTCGCTGGCCAACGGCGCCTACAACATGATTGACAAAGATGGCGTTCACTATGCGGCCTTTGGTGGCCTGAAGATCCTCAAGTCCACCGACGACAATGATCCGAAGAAGCCACTGCGCGTCGTCAAATTCCGGGACTTCTCGGAGGCATTGCCTGAGGACATGCGCAAATCTGCCATCATCGGCATGGGCATGACCTACGCCGGCGATGTCGTTGCCGCGGCGCATGGCGCAGTGCTCCTGCTGGACCGCGACCTCAATCTCAAGAGCACGCTGCTGCTGCCGGGCGAGGCGATCGAAAACAGCATCTGCATTGACGAGAATAGCGGCATCTATGTGGTCACCTCCAAGCGCATGCTCAAGATCGTCTGGACCGGCAACAAGTTGTCCTATGATGAAGCCGATGGTGGCTGGCAGTCCGACTACAACACCATGAGCAGGGCGCAGGCCATCGCTGCCGGCGCTCTGACGACTTCTGGCGGATCCGGCACCACGCCGACGCTGATGGGCTTCGGCAACGACCCAGACAAGCTGGTTGTGATTGCCGACGGTGATGAAAAGGGAGCCAACCTCGTGGCCTTCTGGCGCGACCGGATTCCGCCCGGATTCAAGCAGAAGCCGGGCACCAAGTCCGCACGCATCGCTGATCAGATTCCGCTGGAGATATCCAAGGCCACGGTCGAGCCGTCACCGGAGGTGCTGGGCTATGGCGTCGCCCTGCTGAATAACTCCTACCCGAAGCCCGCGCCCGATATATGGGGCAACGCGATAACGCCCGGCCTGACCCGGCCCGCCCCGCGTGGGGTGGTCAAGTTCAACTGGAACACTCGGACGAAGTCATTCGAGAAGGCCTGGGTGAACAAGGAGATCGACAACACGGATGTGATGGTCCCTGTCATTTCCGCCAAGAGCAACATGATCTACCTCGCCAACAAGGAAAACGGCAACTACGAGTACGTAGGCCTTGACTGGGATACCGGCGCCATCAAGGCCCGCTGGCCGTTCCCGGACGACAGCCGCAAATGGAACGCCTGGGGCGGCATTACCGCATTGCTCGAGGATGGGGATCTGCTGATCGGCGGCATCTTCTCCACGAAGCGGGTGAACGTTGGCGACGGGAAGTAGCGGCGCACGCCTGATGGCACGCAGGGCGCAGACATTGCGGGAGCGTCGCCTGGCGACACCTTCGGCCGGGAAAGGGCTATTATTCCAACGGCAATGCACGCACTGTTTTTGCCGAGGCAAGTACTGTAGAGAGGTTCCCCGATAAGCTGACAAGGAGAGCGGCGACATGGAAATGAGACACTTTGCAGCCACCGTCGCCGTCCTGGCCGCGGGTAGTGCCTATGCCCAGTCAAGCGTGACACTGTATGGCCTGATTGACGTGGGCATCGAATACCAAAACCACCAGTCCGGCGGCAACCATGACGTGACGCGCCTGACCTCCGGCAACCTGGCCGGCAGCCGTTGGGGCCTGCGCGGCGTGGAAGACCTGGGAGGTGGCCTGAAGGGAGTCTTCGTGCTGGAAAACGGCTTCACGGTGGACGACGGCAAGTCATCCTTCTCAGGCCGTCTGTTTGGTCGCCAGGCCTATGTCGGCCTGCAGAACAAATGGAACGCCCTGACCCTGGGCCGGCATCAGACCCCGTTCCATGATTTCAACGTTGACTTCGACCCGATGGCCGTCAGCACCAACTACTCGATCCTGGGGCAGGACGCCGCTTTCGGCAGCCGTGCCGATAACTCGGTCAAGTACGTCGGCACCTTCAGTGGCCTGTCCGCCAGGGCCCTGTACAGCTTTGGCGCGAACACCGGCGCCGGCGCCTCTGGTGAGGTCCCTGGCAGCCCGAAGATCGGGCGCGAGTACAGTGCCAGCCTGACCTACGCTGCGGGTCCGTTCGCTGTCGGCGCCATCTACGACTCGACCAATCCCGGCGCGGCTGCGACCGGTGCCCTGACGGATGCCGAAATCCGCCGCGCCGGCCTGGCCGGTTCGTACGCCATCGGCCCCGTCAAGGCCTACGCTGGCTATCGTTGGGCCAAGGCGCTCGGTGGCGCCACGCTGCCGGGCAACCTCGGCCCTAACAACGTCTCGAATTTGTACTGGCTGGGTCTGCGCTATCTGCTGACCCCGGCATTGTCCCTGACAGGCGTTGCCTACTTCCAGGACTTCCGGGGCACCAATGCGGATCCGTGGAGCTTCGTGGCATCGGCTGACTACGCTCTGTCCAAGCGTACCGATGCTTACTTGAACCTCGGTTACACCAAGAACAAGGATGGTTCGAATCTGGGTCTGACCGCAGGTGGCACCGGCTCCGTCCAGGGCAGCGGCTTCGGCACGGTTGCCGGCTCGGAAAACCAGTTCGGTGCGGTGCTTGGCATCCGTCACAAGTTCTAGCAGGCTGTCCCCTAGAAATCCGCTGCCACCTCCGGATCGGAGACGGCAGCGCCCTCTTCCTCCTACGCTTCAAATACATGATGCAGTTTTGGCGCATCAATTCCCGCTATATTCATCTCGATCACCTTGCGCCCGACACTGGCTGGCCGTACCTCCTCGGCGTCTATATAGAACTGGCTATACCAGTCCCGCATCTGGTAGATGGGCCCATCTCCCTCGCACAAAAGCGGATTGTCGGTGCGGATCTTGGAATCCCAGATGGCCACATCCTCGTAGAAGGCATTGCGCGCCTGCTCCACGTAGGCTTGCGCAATCGCCTCATTCTGCTCGTCGGAAAGGCCGGGGACCTTCTTTACCAGGACACCATAGCGCAGCTCGAAGCTGTTCATGTCGATGGGCACATGGCAGTTGAGCAGAATCGAATGGATCGGCTGACCGTCCATCTGGCCACGCATTTCCGTAATGTGGTACGCCGGGCCGAAATAGGTGGATAACGCGGTCAGGCAATCTCCGGCGGAGAGTCGGGCGCTGCGGCCGACCAGCACTTGCGTGGCCTTGTGGCCCTCGAACAGATTGGCGAAGTAGTCGATCGGCGCACCGTGCACGGTGTCGAAGTGAGCCATATCGGAGATATTGTCGACCAATTCCCGGCAGTTCGTTTGAATCACCATCTTGTCGATTGCCCACGCGGACCATTGCTCCGAGTAGCATGCCTCGATGCGCGGGATCGCCACCTCGGGTGGAGGTGCGTTGCCCTGGGGATCGTGCCAGATGAAGAGCAGATTGTTCTGCTCGCATGTATCCCAGCTGCCGATGCGCGCCTTCGGCGGCACTCGCTTGCAGTAAGGGATCGACTTGCAAGCGCCATCGCCGCCCCACTGCCAACCATGGAAGGGGCACACCAGCTGGTCGCCTTGCACGGTACCGGTACTAAGGTCCGCGCCCATATGCGGGCAATAGCTATCAATGATGCGAATGGTGCCGGCGGAATCGGCAAAGGCGGCAAGGCGGCGGCCGAAGATGTTCAGTGTGTGCGGCTTCCCGTCGCGGTAGTCCGCGACCGGCCCAAGGCAATGCCAGCCGCGCGCATACCGCGATTCCAGCGGCCGGGATTCAATTTTGTAGCCAGGTGCAGGCATGTCTCCTCCTTTTGATTTAGCACGTTCCACAGTACATAGCCCAGGGCCATGCCTCATCGTCTCTTCAGACTAGACAGCGAAAGATGCACGCGGTGGGCGTAGCCGATCAAAGCGAGCCCGGAGATGGCACACATAAATGCTTCGGTAGTCCGGGAAGACGATGCCAGGCAGTTGTATCATCGCGATCATCGGATAGTCGGCGGCTCCTCCTCTATCGCCCAACGTGGACGACATCGATGAGCCAGGCCAGGAATCAACCCACTAAATTCATCGCACGCCCAGACAGACCGCGGGACGCTGCGACAAAAAAGGATTAGGAAATACCATGAAACGCCGAGCGCTTATCTCGGGATTACTGGCAACCGGAGTTGCCGGCGCGGCTGGACTGCTGAGCGCGAAATACTTCAGGGGTTCTTCCAAGACAGGCCAGTTCAAGGGGCCCGCGATCGGCGATGGGGTGACAGGCCCCAAAGGCATGGTCTGGGTCCCTGGGGGGACATTCTTGATGGGCAGTTCATCCAAGCGGGCCCTTCCCAGCGAAGGACCGGCCCACCGCGTGCAAGTCAGCGGGTTCTGGATGGACAGTTTCGATGTGACAAACGCCGATTTCAGACGCTTCACCGAAGCCACTCGGTACGTCACGACAGCTGAGCAGAAACCAAAGTGGGAAGACATACGCCCGCAACTGCCGCCCGGCACGCCAGAGCCCGATCCCGGGACGCTTGTCCCCGGCAGCATGGTGTTTGTCGGCACGAACGAACCCGTCGACCTGGGCGATTGGTCGCGCTGGTGGAGGTATGTGCCTGGGGCAAATTGGCAGCATCCGCTCGGCCCCCATAGCAATCTGGCCGATAGGGAGAATCATCCTGTGGTGCAGGTGTCGTACGTTGACGCGCTGAACTACGCCCGTTGGGCTGGAAGGCGCCTGCCGACCGAAGTGCAGTGGGAATTCGCCGCGCGTGGCGGCCTCGAACAAGCGGACTACGCCTGGGGAGACGAGCTCACTCCCGATGGCAAGAAGATGGCCAATACGTGGGACGACCGGGGGCGTCAGTTTCCGGTTGTCAGCCGCAATGAAAAGGTCCAGGTCGGCACATTGCCCGTTGGCAATTTCGCGCCGAACGGCTATGGCATCTACGATATGGCCGGCAATGTCTGGCAATGGACGGCTGACTGGTATCGCTCCGACGCGTTCGCCATCGCGGCCCGCAAAGGACAAGCCTTGGACCCCCAAGGCCCCGTCGACTCCTATGACCCCGACGATGCAGGGGTACCCGTCGACGCCCCCAAGCGAGTCATACGGGGCGGCTCTTTTTTGTGCAGCGAGACTTATTGCACCAGCTACCGGGTCAGCGCAAGGAGAGGGTCGGACCCGTTCAGCGCCATGTCGCACCTGGGCTTTCGCACGATCATGACGCAACAGGACTGGCTTGCCAGGAAATCGAGTACCGGCTGACAGCGCGTCGGTCCGGGCGTGGCGTCGGGAAGCCGGGCGAAATCGGCCCGGCATCGGTGGTCGGAAGTCACGCAAGTCTCAATCAGCCTGCGCGGCAGCCAGTATCGTGGTCAGCCTGGGATCCGCCGGTGGCCCGTAAATGCAGGAAACGCCGGCGGGATCATAGATTTTTGCCACGCAAGCATTACAGCTGTCGCATGCCGAACGTGTCACCGCGCCGGTTCGCCAGTGATCGGCCAGGGCGGGATCATGGATCAGCGCCCGCGCCAGGGCAACGCAGTCGAAGCCCTCGCCCAACAGCTGCCGCACATTGTCCAGCGACTTCACGCCGCCAATATAGGCCAGCGGCATCCGCACCGCCTGGCGGATCACCCGGGAAGCCTCAAGGAAATACAGTTCACGGAACTTCAGCTCGCGCGGGGTACGCTTCTCCAGAATCGAGATGCCGAGCCTGGCCAGCGCGTGCGGCGCCGTGGCTTTCATCTGGGCCGTCGGCATCGCACTGCCAAACAACACCCACGGGCTTTCGACATTACGTCCGCCACTCAGCGTCAGCAGGTCAGCCCCCTCCCTTTCCAGGATGCGCGCCGTGATGGCGGAATCCGCTGCCTCGTTGCCGCCGGGCACACCGTCAACCACACTCAGTTTGCAGCACACCGCCAGTTCCGCCCCGACGGCGTCCTTGACGTGGCGCAGCACCATCGCCGGGAAGCGCGTGCGGTTTTCCACTTCACCGCCAAAACGGTCGCGCCGCCGGTTGCTGAGCGGAGACAGGAACTGATTGAGCAGGTAGCCGTGCCCCATATGGATCTCGACCGCGTCAAAGCCCGCCTCCCGCGCGAGGCGCGCAGCATCGGCGAACTGCATGGCGACCCGGGACATATCGCTCTCGCCCATGGCGCGCTGGAAATACACGCCATACATCATGCCGAAGGCATTCAAGCCGGCCGATGCGGTCAGCGGCGCGCGGCTCCCGCCATGCCGCATCATCGTAAACGAGCCGGCATGCGTAATCTGCAGGCAAGCCGCAGCGCCCTCACGATGCACCGCGTCGGTCAGCACCCGCAGATGCGGTATGGCCTCGCGGGTCAGGACGAGCTGATGCGAGAAGGTCAGCCCCTCCTGCGCGACGGCAGCATACGCGACCACCGTCATGCCGATGCCACCGGCAGCGATATCCCGGTGATGCTTGACCAGCGCCTGTGTCGGCAATCCTTGCGGTGTCATGCCCTCGTTCGCACCTGCCTTGATCAGGCGGTTGCGCAACGCAAGGGGGCCGATCCGGATCGTTGAGAACGGCGATCCATCAGTGGGGGCCTGCTGCGACATCTTATTCTCCTTCCTGCGCGATGCTATGTCGCGCCTGGCACGCCACGCCCTGCCTCATGCGGCAGGGCCGCCGGCTACTATCGTTTGATGACTGCCCCACGGCCCGGCCCGGCCATCCGCGGGACGCTATGTCGAATCGCGAGGAGTGCACTCGCGATGTCCAGATCGAGATGTGAATTGTAAGCGTCCGCCCCCGCCGAATTGCAGCAGATTCTTCAAATGATGACGGGCCGGCCGCGCGAAGGCCCGGCGGTTCAGGCCGCGTCGGACTTGAACGGGCGCCCTTCGCTACCGGCCATCTTGCCCACGCGTGCCTGCGCGCCGCGGGCTTTGTTGCCGGCCGGCCGGCGTTCCTCCTCTTCCACGCCCAGCCAGCTCGCCAGCGCCGGCAACAGGAAGACGGCGCCGAACAGGTTGACCATGAACATGAAGGCCAGCAGGATGCCCATGTCTGCCTGGAACTTGAGCGCCGCGAAGGCCCACGTACCCACCCCGATGCACATTGTCATGGCGGTGAACAAGGCGGCATTGCCACGCTGGCGCATGGCCTCGGCAAACGCCTGCGGCAGGCTCTGCCCTTCATGGCGCAACTGGTGCTGCATGCGCTCATAAAGATAGATGCCATAGTCCACGCCAACCCCTACGCCCAGCGTGATCACCGGCAGCGTCGAGACCTTCAGGCCGATCCCCAGCCACGCCATCAGCGCACTGCAAAGGACGGACACCAGCGTCAGCGGCACGATGATGCACAGCACGGCCCGCCAGGAACGGAAGGTCAGCAGGCACAGCAGCGTGATGGCGCCGAAGATCGCCAGCAGCATGGTTACCTCGGCTTCGTCCACCGCTTCGTTGGTGGCTGCCATCACGCCGATATTGCCGCCGGCGAGGCGGAACGCCACGTTCGGCGTCTTGTCCGCGGCAATCAGGTGCTGGATCTCCTTGACGATATGGGCAATGGTGGCGCCTTCGTGATTGGCTGTGTAGATCAACACCTGGATGGCCTGGCAGTTCGCGGTGTTCATGCCGTTCTCCGGATCGAAGGCCTTGGCGCCCTGTGTCAGGCCATCGCTATTGCGCGGCAGCGCCTCCCAGCGTGGATTGCCTTCGTTGAAGGCGCCGATCATCACCTTGGCGAGCGACGGCACGCTCACCACCGATTGCACGCCCGCCACACCGCGCAGGTTCATCTCGAAGCGCTCCACCGCGCCCATCACCGGATAGTGCAGGCAGGCGTCGTCAAAGCCTTTGGGTTCCACCACCACCGTGAGCACGTCCACGCCGATGTTGTACTGGCCGACGATCTGCGCGTTATCGCGGTTATAGCGCGAGTCGGCGCGCAGTTCCGGGGCACCGTTGCCGATATCGCCGACCCTTAGTCCCCGTGACTGCACCGCACCGAACGCCAACAGCGCCAGCGACACGCCGAACACCACCAGTGCCGGCCCCGGGCGGGCAAAGTGGCCGAACCGGTTCCAGAAGGTGCCATGCCGCCCGGCACGCGCCCTGGCGGCCGCCACCACGCGGGGCTCCAGTCGCGTGTACGACAGCAGCAGCGGCAGGAACACCTTGTTGGTGACGATCATCAGCAATACGCCGAGGCATGCGGTAATGCCCAGCTCACGCACGATCTCGATCTCGATGCGCATGATGACCATGAAACCCAGTGCGTTGGTCAGCAAGGCCACCGTGCCGGGGAGAAACAGCTTGCAGAAGGCCGCGCGCGCGCTCTCGACCGGGTCATTGCCCTGCACCACTTCCTGTTTCCAGGCATTGGTCATCTGCACCGCGTGCGAGACGCCGATGGAAAAGATCAGGAACGGCACCAGGATGGACATTGGGTCGATGCCGTAGCCCAGCAGCGGCAGCAAGCCTAGGAGCCACCCCACCGGCAGCAGCGCCACCACCAGCGCCAGCAGGGTAATGCGCAGCGAACGCGTGTAGAAGAACAGCATCAGCGCCGTCACCGCAAAGGCCAGCGCGAAGAACACCATCACCCCGGCAATGCCGTCTTCCACATCGCCGACAAGCTTGGCAAAGCCGATAATGCTCACCTCCACATCCGTGCCGCCCAGGCCGGTGCGGATTTGCTCCAACTGGCGTGCCACCTTGCCGTAGTCGAGCGCCGTGCCCGTAGCGGGATCCACATCGCTCAGATCGGCGCGGATCAGCGCGGACTTCAGGTCATTGCTTACCAGCCGGCCGATCTGGCCTGAGCGCGCCGCGTTGCGGCGTACCTGGTCGAGCTGCTCCGGGGTACCCGAGTATCGGCCCGGTACCACCACATCCCCCCGGAATCCCACCTCGGTCACCTCGGTGTAGCGCACATTCGGCGTAAACAGCGAGAACACATGTGAGCGGCGCACGCCTGGAATAAAGAACACATCGTCGGTAGCACGACGCAGCTTGTCCATGAAGGCCGGGTTGTAGATATCGCCCTCGCCCTTCCAGCGCAGGCTGATCAGCACGGTATTGGCCCCGGAGAACGTGCCGGCGTACTTGGTGAACACCTGCATATAGGGATGCTGCAGCGGGATCATCTTGTTGAATCCCGGATCGAGCCGCAGGCGCGTGGCGGACAAGCCCATCGCCATGGTCATCGCCAGGCACAGCACCAGCAACAGGCGGCGGCGCCGGATCAACAGGTCCGCGCAATTCGCGACGAAGCGGCTCAGGCGGGTGGTGGGGGCCCGGGGGCCGGGGATTTCGGGGCGGGTCATGGCGTTCTCGCTTCTATGCAATGCGGTGAGGTGCTAAGCGCTGCTGCTGTGGCGGGGAGAGGATCAGGGCGCGGCATCCGGGGCCAGGGTGAAGCGGGCAATCCCCGCGTTGCCGGCCAGCGTCAGGGCATTCCCCCTTGCGGCCGGAATGAGCGCAGCCAGCGTCTGCGCGCTGCCGCCCGCAACCGGCTTGAAATGGCGCCCGCCGTCCGCCGAGACGGCCAGCATGCCGCCCTGGCCGGCCACCGCGATGCGGCCGTCGGCCAGTTGCACGCCACCGAAGAACGAGGTCTTGAGCCCCACCTCGGCGGCCTCCCAGCTCGCGCCGAAGTCGGCGCTGCGCAGCACGTTGCCGCGCATGCCATAGACCAGCCAGGCGCCGTCGCGCAGCGGCAGCACGCCGTAGAGCGAGCCCGCGTAGGGCATCTTGACCGCTTCCCAGGTGCCGCCGCCATCGGCGGAGCGCAGCACCAGGCCGCTCTCGCCTACCAGCATCAGGCGGCCCTGATGATCCCCGGCAATGCCGTTCAGGTGCTTGTCCTGCATCAGCGGCGTGGCTGCGGACTGCCAGTGCCCGCCCTGGTCGTGCGACACCAGGAAGCGCCCGAAGCTGCCGATGGCGAACCACGGGCTAGTCGCCTGGCCCCAGACCCCCAACAGGGGGTCCGACTGTGCCGCATCGAAGGCCACCTGCTGCCAATGCTCGCCGCCGTCGGTGGTGCGCAGGATCCAGCCGCTGTGGCCGACCGCCACACCGACCTTATCGTCCTTGCCGCCGGCAAAGACAAGCTGCGTGAGCGCGGCGCCGTGCTCCGGCGTCACGCTGGCGAGCCGCCAGTGCGCGCCTTCGTCATCGCTGAGCAAGATCGTGCCGCGCTCGCCGACCGCCACCAGGCGGTCGCCGGACCGGCCGATGCCATTGAGCTGCAGCCGATCCGCCCGCAGCGCGGTGGCGGCGAAGGCAGGCAGGGGCCGCGGCGAGAAGGACCATGCCGCGGCAGCCAATACCGTCAGCGACATGGTGATGCCAATCACTTGTTTCATTGTCGTCTCCTCCGTGCCGGGGGCATGGCCGGCCTTGTGCTGGCCGTTCGCACTGCCACCGGCAATGGCCGCTACAGCACGTCGAACAGCGCGGCAGCGCCCATGCCGCCGCCGACGCACATTGTCACCACCGCGTGCGCAGCCCCGCGCCGGCGCGCTTCGAGCAAGGCGTGCGCGGTCATGCGCGCGCCCGACATGCCGAAGGGATGGCCGATCGCGATGGCGCCGCCATTGACGTTCAGCCGCGCGTCGGGAATGCCGAGCGTGTCCCGGCAGTACAGCACCTGGCACGCAAAGGCTTCATTCAGCTCCCAAAGCCCAACATCCTTGACCGTCAGGCCGTGGCGCGCCAGCAGCCTGGGCACGGCGAACACCGGGCCGATGCCCATCTCGTCCGCCGCGCAACCGGCCACGGCCATGCCGCGATAGCGGCCCAGCGGGCGCAAGCCGCGGCGCTCGGCCTGCTCGCGGCTCATCAGCAGCACAGCGGCGGCACCGTCCGACAGTTGCGAGGCATTGCCCGCGGTGATGTGGAGCCCTTGCGGCACCGCGCGCCCGCCACTCCATACCGGCTTGAGCGCGGCCAGGCTGTCGGCGCTGGTATCGGGCCGGTTGCATTCGTCCTGCGCGAGGCGCACGGTCTCATGTCCGGTAAGTGCGCCCGCCTTGTCGAACAGCGCGCGGCGCGTCTCCAGCGGCACGATCTCGTCGTCGAACAGGCCCTGGCGCTGCGCCTCGGCGGTGCGCTGCTGGCTGCGCAGCGCGTACTCGTCCTGCGCCTCCCGGGCTATGCCATAGCGTTGCGCCACCACTTCGGCGGTCTCGATCATTGCCATATAGGCGTCCGGTTGCCGGGCCAGCACCGCCTCGGATTGCGCGCGGTAGGCGTTCTTGTGCTTGTTCTGCGTCAGCGAGATCGACTCGGCGCCGCCGGCCACCACGATGTCGGCCTCGCCGCAGATGATGCTTTTCGCGGCCGTGGCGATGGTCATCAGCCCCGACGAACACATCCGGTCCATGGTCATGCCCGGCACGCTATCGGGCAGGCCCGCCGCCACCGCGCACAACCGGCCCAGGTTGTAGCCCTGCGTGCCCTGCTGCGCGGCGGCGCCGATCAGTACATCGTCGACCTCGGCCGGGTCGATCCCCGCCCGCTCGACCACGGCGCGCACCACGTGCCCGCCCAGCGCCGGCGCCTCGGTATCGTTGAAGGCGCCGCGGAATGCCTTGCCGATGGGCGTACGCGCCACGGCGACAATGACTGCTTCTCTCATGCTGCTTTCCTTGGAAGGATCAAAAGTAATAGCGGCTAATGGTGTCGGCCACGCAGGCCGGCTTATCCTCGCCCTCGATTTCCACGCTGACGCGCACCACCGACTGCACGCCGCCGGGCAGCGCCTCGGCGCGCACCAGTTCGCCCACGCCACGCAGGCGCTTCCCGACCCGCACCGGCGCCGGGAAGCGCACCTTGTCGCAGCCGTAGTTGACGCCCCAGCGCAGGTTTTCGACCGTCAGGATCTCCGGCAGGAACTGGTTGACCAGCGACAGGGTGAGATAGCCGTGCGCAATGCAAGCGCCAAAGGGGCCTTGCGCCGCGCGCTCGGGATCCACGTGCAGCCATTGGTGGTCGCCCGTGGCCTCGGCAAAGCCGTCGATACGCGCCTGCGTGATGAGGGTCCAGGCGCTGTGGCCCAGTGGCTCGCCCACGGCGCGCATCAGCGCCTCGGCGGAATTGAATACTCGTGTCATGGCTCTCCTTCCTTCGCTTCTTGCCCTACAACCGCTAAGCCCGCTGACTGCTGACTGGCAACACTTCGCCCGTCATATACGACGCATAATCGCTAGCCAGAAACACCATCACATTCGCCACCTCCCACACCTCGGCCGCCCGCCCGAACGCCTCGCGCGAGGCCAGTTCCCGCAGCAGTTCCGCTGGCGCCGACTTCCTCAGGAAATCGTGCAAGGCGATACTCGGCGCCACCGCATTGATGCGCACGCCGAACTCCGCAGCCTCCACCGCGCTGCAGCGTGTCAGCGCCATCACGCCGGCCTTGGCGGCGGCGTAGTGGGCCTGCTCCTTCTGCGCCCGCCAGCCCAGCACCGAGGCGTTGTTGACGATGGCCCCGCGGCGGCGCGCCTGCATATGCGGCAGCATGGCCCGCGTCATCCGGAAGGTGCCGGTAAGCGTAATGTCGAGCACCCGCGACCATTCGGCATCGTCCATCTCGACTATGCGGCGCGAGCCGCCCAGCCCGGCGTTGTTGATCAGCACATCGGTGCCGCCCAGGGCCTCCTCGGCTGCCGCCACCAGGGACCGCACCTGGGCCTGGTCGGAGACGTCACAAAGCTGGCCATGGATCGCCTGCAGGCCGGTCTCGGCGCGCAGGGTCGCCACAGCCTCGTCGAGCCGCCTTTCGTGGATATCGGAGATCATCAGCGCGCGGCAGCCCTCCTCCGCGCAGCGGCGGGCGGCGGCAAAACCGATGCCCGCGCCGGCGGCGGCGGTGATCAGCACGCTCTTGCCGGCCAGCAACTGGTGGCCGGCCACATAGGCCGGTGGAGGGATCGGGGTGCCGGCCATGGCCGGTTGCTTGTCTGCCATTTCAGTCATGACTGTCCTCTGGCCTCGCGGGGCATGCCCAGCCCGCGCTCGGCGATGATGTTGAGCTGGATTTCGTTGGTACCGGCGTAAATGGTGTCGGCGCGCGAGAACAGCGCCATCTGCTGCAGGCGCGTGCGGCGCACGTCCGCTTCGTCGATCCGGTTGGCGTTGGGGCCAAGCACGTCGAGCGCGAGCTGGCCCAGGTCGCGGTGCCAGTTCGACCAGTAGTACTTGTAGATCAGGGTTTCGCGCTGCAGCGCCGCGCTGGCATCGCCGGCACTGCCCTCGGCGCCTTCCAGCATGCGCAGCGCGTTGTAGCGCATCACCCGCAAGCCGGCCCAGGCGCGCGCCATGCGCTGGCGCAGCGCAGCGTCCTGCCAGGCGCCGTTGGCGCGCGCGGCCTCGGCGATCCAGCCAAGCTCGTGGGTGAACTGCATCTGCTGGCCCAGGGTGGAGATGCCGCGCTCGAAGCCCAGCAGCGCCATGGCGATGCGCCAGCCGTCGCCCGGCGCGCCCAGCACATCGCCGGCGGCGGCGCGCGCGCCATCGAAGAACACCTCGTTGAACTCCACACCGCCACCCATCTGGCGGATCGGGCGGATCTCCACGCCCGGCTGCGCCAGCGGCATCAGCAGGAAAACCAGGCCCTTGTTGCCGCGCGACGCCGCATCGCAGCGCGCCAGCACGAAGATCCAGTCCGACTCGTGGGCCAGCGAGGTCCACACCTTCTGCCCGCTCACGTGCCAGTCCCCGGTGACGGGATCGCGCTCGGCGCGGGTGCGCACATTGGCGAGATCCGAGCCGGCGCCCGGCTCCGAGTAGCCCTGGCACCAGAACTCCGTGCCGTTGCGGATGCCCGGCAGGAAGCGGGCCTGCTGCGCCTCGCTGCCAAAGGCGATCAGGGTCGGGCCGATCAGCCCTTCGCCGATATGGCCCATGCGGCCGGGGCCGCCGGCACGCGCGTACTCCTCCTGGAAGATCACCTGCGACATCACCGGCAGGCCGCGCCCGCCGTGCGCCTGCGGCCAGCCCACGCAGGTCCAGCCACCTTCGGCCAGGCGGCGCTCCCAGGCCTTGCGCAGCCCCGGATGCGCCTCTTCGTCGCCGGGGCCGCCGCGATGCTTCAGGCAGTCGAATTCGCCGCTCAGGTTGGCGGACATCCAGTCCGCCACCTCCGCGCGCAGTTGCGCTTGGCCAGCGGAGGCATTTTGGTTTTCCATCGAATCCATGCTTGTCCTTGCGCTGCTGATATGGCTCATGCGGCCAACAGGCCGTCGGCGATCCGGGCGAGCGCGGCGGCGGCACCTCCCAGCCAGCCGCCGGCGGCCTGCGCGCGCTTGAAATAGAGCTGCGGGTCGTACTCCCAGGTAAAGCCCACGCCGCCGTGCAACTGGATGGCTTCCTGGGCGCAGAAGCCGAAGGCGTCGCCGGCGGCAAGGCGCGCGGCGGCAACATCGAGCCTGGCTGCGTCGATCCTGTCACTTGCCGCGCCGCCTGCCGCGCCCGCCTGCCAGGCCCGCGCGGCGCCGTGCACCGCGGAGCGCGCGGCTTCCACCGCCACCATCATCTGCGCGCAGCGGTGCTTGACCGCCTGGAAGGCGGCGATCGGCCGGCCAAACTGGATGCGCTCGGCGGCATAAGCCACGGTGAGGTCAAGGCATTGCTGGGCGCCGCCAAGCTGCTCGGCGGCGAGCATCAGGCTGCCGTGCCACACGGCGGCGCCTACGCCCGCCGCCACTCCGGCGCCTTGCGCCAGGCAAGCGTTAGCCTCCACGCGCAGCCCGTCGAAGACGAGGTCCGCCAGCGCTCGGGTACGGTCCAGCACCGCCAGCCGGCGCAGCCCGAAGCCTGGCTGGCCTGCCAGCGCCGCCGCTTGCAACAGGAACAGCGCCGGCTGCCCTGCCGCGTCGCCGGACAGGCGCGCGGGCACCAGCAGCCAGTCCGCGCCGGCGGCGTCGAACACCTGCGCCACCTGCCCGTCCAGCACGAAGCCATGCCCGGCCGCGGCGGCAGTGACGGTCAGCGCATCGGCATCGAGCGAGCCATCCGCGCCGGGCGCCATCCAGCCGGGCAAGACCAGCGCGGCACGCGCCTCGCCCTGCGCCAGCCGCGCCAGCCACGGCGCGGCGGCCTCGGGCGCGAGGCTGCCCGCCAGCGCCGGCGCCGCCAGGCAGATGGCCGACCAGTACGGCACGCAGGCCAGCCGCTGGCCCATCTGCTCCATTAGCAGCGCCAGCTCGACGGCGCCCAGCCCGGCGCCGCCGGCCGCCTCCGGCAAGGCAATGCCGCACCAGCCCAGCTCGCCGGCCATTTCCCGCCACAGGGCGGTGTCATGGCCGTCCTGCGCCGTGCCCGCAACCGCATCCACCACCCGCCGGACCGCCGCCGAATCGCTGCGCACGGCCAGGAAATCGCGCGCGGTGTCGCGGATCATTTGTTGTTCCAGGGAGAGCGTGAAGCGCATCGTCCGTCCCCGCCTCAAGTGCCGTAGACGCGTTGCGCCGGCTCGGCGCGGGCGAGCAGCGCGTCGATCGCGCCGCCCAGCTCGGCCGCTTGCCAGCGCGTGCCCTTGTCGGTGCTCGCGCCGGTGCGCCAGCCGTGCGCCACCGCCACCATGCCGCCCGCCGCCTCGAACACGCGGCCGGTGACATGGCGCGAAGCCGCGCTGCCAAGCCAGACCACCAGCGGCGCGATATTGGCCGGGTCGTAGTAGTCGAAGCCTTCGGCCGGCGCCTTCATCATCTCCGCAAACACGCCTTCGGTCATGCCGGTGCGGGCCGCCGGCGCGAGCGCATTGGCGGTGATGCCGTAGCGCGCCAGTTCCGCCGCCTGCACGAGCGTCAGCGCGGCAATACCGGCCTTGGCGGCGGCATAGTTGGACTGGCCCACCGAGCCTTGCAGCCCCGCGCCGGAGCTGGTGTTGATGATGCGCGCATCGACCGGCCGTCCGGCCTTGGCTGCGTCGCGCCAGCGCCGGGCCAGCAGGTTGGCCAGGCAGAAGTGGCCGCGCAGGTGCACGCGCATCACATCGTCCCAGTCGGCTTCGCTCAGGCTGACGAACATGCGGTCGCGGCAGATGCCGGCGTTGTTGACCAGCACGTGCACCTCGCCGAACGCCGCCAGCGCGGCATCGACGATGCGCTGGGCCGTGGCCAGTTGCGTGATGTCGTCATCGCTGGCGAGCGCCCGCCCGCCTTGCGCGCGGATCTGCGCGCATACCGCCTCGGCCGCCTCGCGGCGAATATCGTTGACCACCACGCTGGCGCCTTCCGCTGCGAAGGCCAGCGCATAGGCGCGCCCCAGGCCGCCGCCGGCGCCGGTGATGATGACGGTCCGTCCGTCGCAGATTCCCATGTCGCTACTCCCCTTGTCCGTTGCTTGCGCCAGTACCCCGGGAACCCGGCTCACAGGCGCTCGATGATGGTGACGTTGGCCAGGCCGCCGCCCTCGCACATGGTCTGCAGGCCGTAGCGGCCGCCCGTGCGCTCCAGCTCGTGCAACAGCGTGGTCATCAGCCGCGCGCCGGTGGCGCCGAGCGGATGCCCCAGCGCGATGGCGCCGCCGTTCGGGTTGGTGCGCTCGGCCGGGTAGCCGGTCTCGGCCAGCCAGGCCATCGCCACCGAAGCGAACGCCTCGTTGATCTCCACCACGTCGATGTCCTCCCAGCGCAGGCCGCTGCGCACCAGCGCGCGTTTCGTGGCGGGAATGGGCGCGGTCAGCATCCACAGCGGGTCGTCACCCATCACGCTCATATGGGCGATACGCGCGCGCGGCGTCAGCCCGTAGCGCTTGAGCGCGTCTTCGGAGACCACCAGCAATGCCGCCGCCGCGTCCGCGGTCTGGCTGGAAACGGCGGCGGTCAGTGCACTGCCGGGCATCAGTGGTTCGAGCGATGCCATCTTGGCGAGCGTGGTATCGGGCCGCGGCGTTTCGTCATGGACTACGCCTGCGCAAGGCACGATCTCGCGCTGGAAGCGGCCGCCCTCGATGGCCATGGCCGCGCGCTGGTGGCTTTGCAGCGCGTAGGCTTCCATTGCCCCGCGCGACAGATTCCAGTGCCCGGCGATGCGCTGCGCGGCGTCGAACTGCGACACCGGCTGGTCGCCGAAGCGCGCCTGCCAGCCCTTGCTGCCGGAGAACGGATCGGAGAAGCCAAGCGCCTGCCCGGCCAGCATGGCCGACGAGATCGGGATCTGCGTCATGGTCTGCACGCCGCCGGCGACGACCACGTCCTGGTTGCCGCTCATCACCGCCTGCGCGGCGAAGTGCACAGCCTGCTGCGACGAACCGCACTGGCGGTCCACTGTCACGCCGGGCACAGCAAGCGGCAGCCCGGCAGCCAGCCAGGCGCTGCGGGCGATATTGCCGGCCAGCGGCCCGATGGTGTCGACGCAGCCGAACACCACGTCGTCGTACTCCGCGGCCGGGATGGCGTTGCGCCCCACCAGCTCGGCCAGCACGAAGCCGCCAAGGTCGGCCCCGTGCATGTGTGCCAGGCCGCCCTTGCGGCGTCCGGTCGGGGTGCGCAGCGCGTCGACGATATATGCATCTCTCATGGTCATTCCGCCTGTCAAAGTGTTGATGCCGAGTTGGCTGTGGTGGCAAAGGTGGCGCCGGCGCCGATCGGCGCGGCCCCGCCGAGGATGTGCGCGTCCACGCGCGCCTTGTGCAAGGCCCGGTCGCCCCAGCTGTCGGCCAGGGCCCACGCGCGCTTCATGAAGATCTGCAGGTCCAGCTCCCACGTGTAGCCCATGGCGCCGTGCACCTGCATGGTGTTGCGCGCCGCGAGCAGCGCGGCGCGCGTGGCGGCCAGCAGCGCGTGCGACACATGCAGCCCGGCGGTGCCATGGCCTTGCGCCAGCGTGCAGGCCGCGCGGTACACCACCGGCTTGGCGAATTCGTGCTGGATGGCGACATCCGCCAGCAGGTGCTTGAGCGCCTGGTTGGCGCCGATGGCCTTGCCGAACTGCTTGCGCTGGATGCTGTAGTCGATAGCGATATCCAGCATGCGCTGCGTCAGGCCGAGCATCTGCGCGGCGACGCCGAGCGCCCCGCGGTTGAACGCGGCTTCCCACACGGGCTTCGCGGCCGTCGCGGGCAGCAGCAGGCTGCCGTCGTCCGGCGCCCAACTGAGCGCGAAGAGCCGGCGTGAGGGATCAAGGCTCGCGTGCGCGGCGAGCGTGGCCTGCGCCGGCGGCACCAGGTGCAGCGCGCCACCGTGCTCGCAGAGGATGGCGTCGGCGACATGGGCGTCGGCCACCATGGCTTGTCCCGGATGCGCCACCGCCACGCGCACGCTGCCGTCCGCGATGCGGCCCAGCCAGCTTTCGCAGCGTTCGCGGGTGCTTGTGTCCCGCGTGGCGGCGTGGCAGTCCGACAGCATGCCGGCCGCCACCAGCGCGGTGTCCAGCAGCGGTTCGGCAAGGGCAAAGTAGCCACACTCCTGCGCCAGCGGCGCCCACTCGGTTTCGGACAGGCCCAGGCCGCCGCAAGCCTCCGGCACCAGCACGGCCGTCAGGCCCTGCCCGGCCAGCCGCTGCCAAAGCGCGTCGGAGCGGCCGCTTGCGCTGCTCCATTGTTCCCGCGCCAGTTCCGGCGTCATTTCGATCATCAGAAAGCGCCTGATCGAATCGACGAACTGTTGCTGCTCTTCGTTAAATGCGAATTCCATGGTGGTTCACGGTTGAGTCGAGGACGAAGCCGGACTGTCAGCCGCCGCGCGCTCAGGCGCGCGGCATTCCCAGCATGCGTTCGGCGACGATGTTGCGCTGGATCTCATTGGTGCCCGCGTAGATCGGCCCGGCCTGCGCGAACAGGAAGCCGTCGAGCCAGGCACCGAGCGTGCCTTGCGTCGCGTCTTGCGCGGGCACCAGCTCGCCCCGCTGGCCAAGGATCGCCAGCGCGGTTTCGTGCATGCGGATATCCAGCTCGGACCAGAACACCTTGTTGGTGCTGGACTCCGCGCCGATCTGTCCGCCCCTGACCAGCCTGCTGGCGGTGGCGTAGGTGGATAGCGCATAGGCCTCGGCATCCATCCAGGCGCGCGTGACCGCTTCACGCAGCGAGGGATCGCGGTCGGCCTGCTCCCGATGCTCGAGATAGAGTTGCACCAGCGCCCTCGCGGTCTCCTGGAAGCGCGCCGGCGAGCGCAGCATCAGCCCGCGCTCGAAACCGGCGGTGGCCATCGCCACTTGCCAGCCCGCGCCCTCCGCCGCCAGGCGGTTCTCCGCCGGCACCCGCACATCGTCGAAAAAGATCTCGGCAAAGCCGGTCAGGCCGTTGAGCTGGCGGATGGGCCGCACCGTGATGCCCGGCGTATCCAGCGGCATCAGCAGGAAGGTCAGGCCGTGGTGGCGCGACGAGCCGGGATCGGTGCGGAACAGGCCGAACAGCCAGTCGGCCCAGACCGCGCGGGTCGACCAGATCTTCTGCCCGTTGAGCACGTACTCGTCGCCCTGCCGGATGGCGGTGCAGCGGATCGCGGCCATGTCGGAGCCCGCGTTCGGCTCCGACCAGCCCTGCGCCCACACGTGCTCGCCGGCGGCCATGCGCGGCAGGAAACGCGCCTTCTGCTCCGGCGTGCCGAACTCCATCAAGGTCGGCCCGAGCAGGAAGATGCCGTTCTGGTTGACGCGCATCGGCGCGCCGGCCCGCCAGTATTCCTCCTCGAAAATCAGCCATTCGATCAGGTCGCAGCCGCGTCCGCCCAGCTCTTTGGGCCAGGTGACCATGCTCCAGCGCCCCTCGTACAGGGTGCGCTCCCAGGCACGATGCTGCGCGAAGCCTTCGGCGGTGTCGAAGCTGGCCAGCGGCGCGCGCGGCACGCGTTCGGCCAGCCAGGCGCGGATCTCGGCCCGGAAGGCCTGCTGGCGTTCGGTGTATTCAAGATGCATCTGGCCACCTCAGGCGTTGACGGTAGGAGCCTGCGCCGCGAAGCGCGCCTCGCGCCCTTCCACGAAGGCGGCGCGCGCCTCGTCGGAATCCGCGCTCATGTAGGCTTGCAGCGTGAAGCCCTGCTCCCAGCGGTACTTGTCCTCGAGATTGCCGTCCTCCACGCCGTTGAGCGCCTCCTTGGCCAGGCGCACCATGGCCGGGCTCTTCCGGGCGATCCGCCGCGCCATCTCCAGCGCGGTATCGCGTAGTGCCGTGCGCGGCACCACCCGTTCCACCGCCCCCAGGCGGTAGGCCTCGGCGGCGTCGATCATGTCGCCGGTGAAATACATCGCCCGCACCTTCTGCACGCCAAACATGCGCTGCAGGTGGGCACCGCCACCCATGGCGCCACGGTCGATCTCCGGCACGCCGAAGCGCGCGCACTCGGCGGCGATCAGGATGTCAGCCGCGCCGCAGATGCCGATGCCGCCGCCGAGCACGAAGCCGTGCACCGCCGCGATAACAGGCTTTGGATTGCGGTGGACCGCGCGGAAAGTGGCGTAGTTGCCGGCGTTGACCGCCACGATGCGCTGCGGGTAGGCCGCAAGCTCCTTGATGTCGACCCCGGCGCAGAAGCCGCGCCCCTCGCCGCGCAGCACGATCACGCGCACGGCGTCATCCCCGCCGAGCCGCTCGATGGCCGCCGCCAGCGCATGCCAGCCCGCGCTGCCCAGCGCGTTGACCGGGGGATGGGCGATCGCCAGTTCCGCCACGCCGTCCCGCACCTCGATGTGGAAGGGCTCGGTACCGTCCTGTGCTACAGGCTCGCTTGATCTCGTCGTTGTCATGAACGTCTGCCTTCAATATTCAATAGATGGCTTGGATGGGGTTGCTGCGTTCCGGCCTGGCGCTGGCTGGTCCCGCCAGGGCAGCCAGGCGCGCCTGGGCCTGCGCGGCGATGCGGGCAACAATCTGCTCGCAGGATTCAATGGCGCCGATGACCGCCGCGGCCTGTCCGCTTGGCAGCACGCCTTCGTCGGGATGGCCTTCGACCATGGCGCGCTGGATCAGCACAGGCGCGTTAGCCGCCATCAGCGTTTGCGCCGCGGTGTAGTCGTGCTGGCGCAGCGCGCGCCAGCCAACCGCCAGCATCTGCACAAGCCCCATGCCGCTGTGCCGGCGCCACTGGCGGGCGGTGGCCAGCGCCATCAGCGTGCGGCGCAGCGGTCCGGCCTGCTCCAGCGCCAGCAGCAGGCGGTTGTCGATCATCCGCTGCGGCAAGCCGTCGATGGCAAGCGAGACGCGGATCTGCGCCGCGTCCCGGACCGCCACGTAGCGCGCCAGCGTTTGCGCCGGCACCGGCGACTCACTCGACATCAGGAAGCGCGTGCCCATGGCGATCCCCGCCGCGCCGTAGGCCAGCGCCGCCGCCAGCCCGCGGCCGTCGAAGAAGCCGCCCGCGGCCACCACCGGCACCGCCACCTTGTCCAGCACTTGCGGCAGCAGCAGCGTGGTGGGCGTGCCACCCGTATGCCCGCCGCCCTCGCCGCCCTGCACGGTCACCACGTCAGCGCCCAGTTCCACGGCCTTGGCGGCGTGCTTGGCTGCGCCCACGGTGGGCATGCACACCACGCCCGCGGCCTTGAGCCGGCCGATCATGGCGGCGTCCGGCCCGCGCCCGTAGCTGACCGCGCGCAGCCGGTGGCGGATGGCCATCTCGACTACCTCATCCGCGTTGGGCTGGAACATATGGAAGTTGATGCCGAAGGGCTGGCCCGTGAGCGCCTTCACCCGCAGGATCTCTTGCTCGACTTCGCCCGGCTCGATGGTGGCGCCGGCCAGGAAGCCGAAGGCCCCGGCATTGCTGGTGGCGGCCACCAGGCGGGCATCGGCCACCCAGCCCATCGCGGTCTGCACGATCGGGTAGCGGCAACCCAGCAAGTCGCACAGCACGGTATGCAGGGGCGCGCCGCTCATGCCGCCTTCTCCTCGCCGGTGCGTTGCGATGCCGCCATGGCGCGTGCATCAAAGCCGCCCAGCTTGTCGCCGCTGACCAGCTCGTTGTGGGCGTGGGCGAAGTGGTGCCAGGCAAAGGCGGCATCCATGGCGGCGCGCTTGCCCTGCAGTTCTTCCACGTGATTGATGGCCTGCTTGGTGAGGCTCAAGCCCAGCCGTGGCATCTGCGCGATCTTGGCCGCCATGCCCTGCGCAGCGGCATCCAGCGCCTCGCGCGGCACCACGCGGTTGACCATGCCCATCTGGTAGGCGCGCTGGGCATCCATGCGCTCGCCCATGAAGAGGAATTCCTTGGCGATGCGCGGGTTGAGCTCGTAGGCGTGCGCGAAATACTCGACGCCCGGAATGCCCATGCGCACCACCGGATCGGCGAAGAAGGCATCGTCCGACGCGACGATCAGGTCGCACACCCAGGCCAGCATCAGGCCCCCGGCAATGCAGGCACCGTGCACCATCGCGATGGTCGGCTTGGGCAGGTCGCGCCAGCGCCGGCACATGCCGAGGTAGACCTCCTGCTCGCGGGTGTAAAGCATCTCGCCGCCGGGCTTGCCCACATGGTCGGGCCAGAGCGAGACGCGCTCGAACGACTCGCCAATGTCGCGCCCCGGCGTGCCGATATCGTGACCGGCCGAGAAGTGCTTGCCGGCGCCGCGCAGGATCACGACCTTGACCGCGTCGTCCGCAGCCGCGCGCCGGAAGGCCTCGTCCAGCGCGTAGGTCATCTTGGAGTTCTGCGCGTTGTGGTACTGCGGCCGGTTCATGGTGACGGTGGCCACGCCGTCGGCCGCTGCATAGAGCACCTCGGCGTTGGGGCCCAGCCCGAGGGATTCGGTGGCTTGCGATGACATGGTGTTCCTCACGCGCCGCGAACGGCCGGGTTGTCGCGCACGATGGTGGCACGCAGGTTGTGCGGATCGAGCCGGACGATGACGGCCAGCTCCTCCGCAGTGGGCGCGGCCGTTTCCGGCAGTATTTCTCCGGATGCGTTGGCCAGTGCGAAGCCTGTGGCTGCCCGCACCTGCTCCAGGCTGACGCCGGGATGCAGCGAACACACGCGGATGGCGTGATCGGGACCGGTGAAATCCATCACGCACAGGTCGGTCACGATGACCCGCAGGTCGACAAAGCTGCGCATGCCTTCGATCCGGCGCGCCGGGTTATAGCCCACGCTGCACACCATATCGACCTCGCCGGCGACAAAGGCGCGCGGGCTATGCGCCGGCACAAAGAAGGAGTTGGCGTGGTGGATGCTGTTGCCGGGAAAGCCGCGTGCGCCGAGCAGCTGCTTCTTTGGCCGCGCATGCGTGCCGCCGAGCATGGAGATATTGGCCTGGCCGAAGCGGTCGATCTGGGTGGGCATCACCAGCGCATGCCGGCGCCCGCCCCACAGGCAGTCGAACACGCGCGCATAGCCCATCCAGCCGCTGGCGCGCACCTTGAAGCCCGCCTCGCGGCGCCCCAGCGGCACCGGCTCTTCCACCAGGTAGGCTTCGCCGTCGGTCAGCATCAGGCCGGGGTTGTGCAGCAACCGCGCCAGCCCGGCCGCGATGCGCGGGCCGGTGCCGATGCCGGTGGCCATGACCTCGCCGTCGTCGCGCCAGGCGCGGGCCGCGGCGGCGATCATCAGTTCGGCGAGAGTGAATTGTTGAGTGGCGCTCACGATGGCTCCTTCTCCTTGTGACGGGTTCAAAGGACCGGCAACGGCAGGTCCAGCACGTGGCCCATGCCACCGATCTTGTCCAGGTAGCCGGCTTCGGTGTCGCCGATCACGTCCTTGCGGTAGGTGGCGAAGCCCGCCGCTTGCTCGGCGCTGGCGCAGTAAGCCTTCAACTGCGGCAGGTCAAAACCATAGGCAGGCCCGCAGGAAGTGGGATGCGCACCGCCCGGTGCGTGCACCACGCCGCTGACGAGCGCGCGCTCGAACGGGTTGTTGCGCGCCCGCGCCAGGTCTTCGTCCTCCAGGCGGCCGTGCAGGACCTCGCAGCTCACATAGCACTGGCCGGCCGCCCGCGCGAACCATTCGTCGAAGAAGGGATCCGGGCCGTCGATGCGGGTATTGCCCAGCACATCGCTTTCGTTGACGTGCAGCAGCGCGGCGTCCAGCGCGATGGCCGGCATCGCCAGCAGGACTTCGCCATCGGCGTAGGGCGAGCGGACGGTCTTGAGCTGGGGGTTGTGGGCCAGCACGTCGGTCCCGAGCCCGGCGCGCGTCGGCAGGAACGGCAGGCGCGCGGCGGCGGCGCGCAGGCCGAGCTGCAACATGCCCTCGTCGAGTTCCCAGACGTCGATTTCCCCCCGCTCGCGCGCCCCTCGAAAATGCGGCTCCAGCGGGATCACGTCGAGCGAGACGAAGCCGAACACCACCTTGCGCACCTTGCCGGCAGCGCACAGCATGCCGACTTCCGGGCCGCCGTAGGCCACCACGGTGAGATCCTTCAGCGGCGAGCGCAGGATTTCCCGCACCAGCGCCATCGGCTTGCGGCGGGGCCCCCATCCACCGATGCCGATGGTCATGCCATCGGCGAGGCGGGCGGCCACTTCGGCCGCGGTCATGGTCTTGTCCAGTGTCTTGAGCATAGTTCTAGCGATATCCGATGCTGAAATCGTGGCCCCACAGGCTGACCCGGGTGGCCTCGTAGGCGGCGTGCTGGCTCCAGTCGACCACCAGCCCGCCGTAGCCGTACTCGAGGTCGAAGCCGCCGGGCGTCTTCATGTAGAAGGAAACAACGCGATCGTTGCAGTGCTGGCCCAGCGTGGCCGAGAGCGCCACGCCATGCTGCTGCGCGCGGTCGAGCGCGCGGCCCACCTCCGTCATGTCCTGCACCTCGGCCATCACATGGATGCAGCCGCTGGGCGCGCTCGCCTCGAAGATGGCCAGGCTGTGGTGCCGCCCGTTGCCGCAATGCAGGAAGTGGATGCGCTTCTCCGGCTCGGCCGGATCCGTGGTGAAGCGCGCGCGGAAGATATCCGACAGGCCGAAGCCCATCACATCGCGCAGGAAGGCATAGGTTTCGTCGAAGACGGGGGCCGGCAGCACGGAGTGCCCCGCGCCCAGCGGATCGGTGACGAAGCACGACACGCCGATGGGCGAGACAAAGCGCAGGAAGTCCGAACGCATGCCCCAGAAAATCTCGTGCCGGTTGCCGGAAGGATCGGTGAACCACGCCATGGCCTGGGTGCGCCGCTGGATGCGCTCGGTCTCGCTGGCATGGGTGACTTCCACGTTGGCCGCGCGCAACGTTGCAAGCGCGTGGTCGAAAGCCGCCTCGCCGGCCAGCTCCCAGCCCGATGCCAGGTAGCGGTCCTGCTTGCCGGGTACGATCAGGTAGCGGTAGTCGCGCTCGTCCATCTTGAGGTAGAGCGCGCCATGGGGGGCGTTGGTGCACGCCATGCCGAGCACTTGCTCGCCGTAGTGGCGCCAGCGTTCGGTGTCGGTGGACTCGACGACGATATAGCCGAGTGCTCGGATGTCCATCATGCTGCCTCCTCGCTGTTCTTGGAATTCATTTGCTGCCGGGTTGGGTGCGGCAGGTTGGTGAAGCCATTGTTCAGCGGATGCGGGATGTGTACATCGTCTGTTGGGACTAGCCTTGTGGGATTGGTTTGCTGTTTCTAGCTCCACTGGCGCGGGTTTTGGCGTTTTTGGGGTGGGGTTTTCCTGCTTCTAGCTGCTGATGCAGATTAGCGTGAGTGGGCGGTGTTTTGGGGCTTCTAGCTGCTGTCGCGGCTGTACGGGGTTGGCCGTTTTAGAACGTGTGAGATGTCACTTTTCTTTACTCGTAAAGAGAAGTAACCAAAAGAAAGCGATCCTTGCAGGAGGCTGGCTTATTGGGATTACGTAGCCCGGTGGTTTCGTCGTCAGGCCCTGGGTTCTAATGAACTCGTGTCGTTACCGGTTTAGAGCACCACGCTCCAGCAAATGACGCTGGTTTCGTGGTGAGGCTGCTCGGTAGCGGCATCTCTGCTCATTCATGCATCTGCCGATACCGGCGCAACGTCCCACGATATATCATGCCATGATGGTTTCGTGGTGGGGTGGGCGCGGTGGTGAATCCCTCAGAACTGTTCCGGCGGTGCCACCGCGCCCACGACGGAAACGGAACGCTTGCAACTTCGTGGCCCGTCACCCCGCGAGCGACAGACGGCTTGAAATTCGTAGTGGCCGCTACCGGGGGGACCACCACGAAACCCTGGGCATTGGCTGGGTCGTGGTGCTCTAAAGCGGTAACGACACGAGTTCATTAGAACCCAGGGCCTGACGACGAAACCATTGGGCTGCGCAACCCCAATAAGCCAGCCTCCTGCAAGGATCGCTTTCTCTTGGTTACTTCTCTTTACGAGTAAAGAGAAGTGACATCTCACACGTTCTAAAACAGCCAACCCCGTACAGCCGCGACAGGAGCTAGAAGCAATAAAACCCCGCCCACCCACGCTCGTCTGCGCCAGCAGCTAGAAGCCTCAACCCAGCCCCATGTCCCATCACCCCTCCCGCAACCTGTACTTGAGAATCTTGCCCGCCGCGCTAGTCGGCAACGTCTGCACAAACACCACCTCCCGCGGCACCTTGTAATTAGCCATATGCCGCCGTGCCCAGTCAATCAACTCATCGGCACCAACCTTGCTGCCATGCCGCAACACCACAAAGGCCTTGCCTGCCTCGCCGAGGCGCTCGTGCGCAACGCCCACCACCGCCACCTGCGCGATCGCCGGATGCGACACCAGCAGCTTCTCGATCTCAGCCGGATAGCAATTGAAGCCCCCGACGATAAACATGTCCTTGATACGGTCGGTGATCCGCAGGTTGCCACGCACGTCCAGCGTACCGACATCGCCCGTGCGCAGCCAGCCACCCGCATCGATCGCTTCCGCAGTGGCTTCCGGCAGCTGGAAGTAGCCCCGCATCACGTTGTAGCCGCGCACCGCCACCTCCCCGGGCTCGCCTGCCGGCACCGGCAGGCCGTCGCTATCCAGGCAGCGCAGCTCGATACCGGGCATGGCGCGGCCCGAGGTCAGCGCCACGAGATCGGCATCGTCTCCGGCGCGGGTCAGCGTGGCGAACCCACACGATTCCGTCAGGCCATAGCCGGTGAAGATTTCGCGAAAGCCCAGTTCGCGCTGCATGCGCTGGATCAGCACGGGCGGGATCGCCGACGCGCCAGTAACCGCGACGCGCAGCGAGGACAGGTCGAATTCCCGCAAGCGCGGATTGTTCAGCAGAGTCTGGTAGAGCGTCGGCGGGCCGGGCAGCACCGTGATGCGCTCGTTCTCGACGCGGGTCATCACCGCCTCGGCATCGAACACCAGGTGCGGCAGGATGGTGGCGCCGCTGACCAGCGCCGCCAGCCACCCGGCCTTGTAGCCAAAGGTGTGGAAAAAGGGATTGACGATCAGGTAGCGGTCGCCAGCCTCCACGCCGGTGATCGAGGCCCAGCCGTGGATGGCCTGCAGGTTCTGCGCATGCGCGGTCATCACGCCTTTCGGGCGGCCGGTGGTGCCCGAGGTGAACATGATGTCCATCAGGGTGTCGCCGGTTACGGCACGCTCGCGCGCACGGAACTCCGCCTCGCTGGTCCGCGGTGCCAGGGCCAGGAAATCTGCCCATGCAAGCTCATCCGGCGCCATCTGCCGCCCCGCGCGCGCGCGCAGCACCACCACGCGCTCCAGTGTGGCGGGCCGGTGCGGCGCCAGCATTTCCGGATAGCTCTCGCCGAGGAAGTCGTCGATGCAGAACAGCACCCGCGCGCCGCTATCGGCCAGGATCGCGCCGGCCTCCATGCCCTTCATGCGGGTATTGATGGGCACCAGCGCCGCCCCGACGCTGTGCGTGGCCAGGGCGGCGACGATCCATTCCGACAGGTTGGGCGCCCACACGGCGACCCGGTCGCCAGGCACCACGCCGAGCGCGAGCAGGGCACGCCCCGCCTGCGCGCGCAGCGCGTCCAGCGCCGTGAAGCTGAGCCGCAGCCCGTCCTCCTGGATGGCGATGCGCGCGCCGTGGCGCGCGGCAGCTGTGCGTACCAGCTGCGGGATGGTGGCGGGAACGGTCTGCCCCGCGCTGGCGGCGTCGGCCATCCCCTGGGCGGTTTCGATGGTGTCGGTTGTCATCATGTCAGTCGGGAAATTTCAGGTGCAGTTCGCTGCCGGCCGCGCGGGCCTGGCAGGCCAGGGTCCAGCCGGCCTCGCGGTCGGCGGTGTCGAGCACATGGTTTTCGCCCAGCGTCGCCTCGCCGTGCGTCACCTGGCACATGCAGGCGCCGCACAAGCCGGAGCGGCAGGAGTTCGGGGCCGCAATGCCAGCGCGCAGCATGGCGTCGAGCACGGTCTCGCCCGCCTGCGCGTCGAGCCGGTGGCGCAGTCCATCCAGCTCCACCTCCAGCGCAGCCGGTGCGGAAGCCGGCGGGGCCGCTTCTTCGGCCTGCCCTGCGGCGGGCGGCGGCGCGCCGAAGCGCTCCACGTGAATCCGCTCGCGTGCCACGCCAAGGGCCTGCAGGGCGGCCTGGGCACCGTCCATGAACGGCCCCGGCCCGCAGATAAAGCAGTCGGCATGGCCCCACGGCGAGGCCAGCGCTTCGAGCTGGGCCTGCGAGGGCGGCCCTTGCACGCTGTCCAGCCAGTGGATCACGCGCAGCCTGTGCGCGTGGCGCGCGGCCAGGTCGCGCAGCGCGTCGCGGAAGATCACGCTGCGTTCATCGCGGTTGGCGTAGATCAGCGTGACGTTGCCGCCGCCATGGCGCAGCGCAGCCTTGGCGATCGACAGCACCGGCGTGATGCCGCTGCCACCGGCGAACAGCAGCAGGTCGCCATCCAGGCTGCGTGGCGTGAAGACGCCCGCGGGCGGCATCACGTCAACCGTGTCGCCGGCGCCGAGCTGGTCGCAGATCCAGTTGGATACGCGCCCGCCGCGCACGCGCTTGATGGTCACCCGCAGCGCGTTGTCGACCTGGGGGCTGCTGGACAGCGAGTAGCAGCGCTGCTGCGCGGCGCCCTCCAGCGGCACCTTGAGCGTCAGGAACTGGCCTGGCCGATAGGCGAAGGTATCGCGCAGTCCTTCGGGCAGTTCGAACACCAGCGAGCTTGCCTCGTCGGTCTCGGCCACCACCTGGGCGATGCGCAGCGGGTGGAATTGCGCTTGCACCATGATGTCCGCGATCAGGCGATGCCCATGATGGTCTGCGCATTGTCGATGCGCAGCTCGGCGCCGTTGACGTAGCGCGACTCATCGGAGGCCAGGAACAGCACCAGGTTTGCCACGTCGCCGGGCAGGCACATGCGTTGCATCGGATCGCCGCCCGCTTGCTCATGGGTGGCCGGGGCGTCGGCCGCGCCTTGCATCAGGGCAGCCGTCATCGGCGTCAGGATGCCGTCCGGATGCACGGAGTTGCAGCGGATCTTGTAGCCGCGCTGCTTGCAGTAGGCCGCCACGCTGCGGGTGAGCGCGGTGACCGCACCCTTGCTGGCGCTGTAGGCGCAGAACATGCTCATGCCGCCCAGCGCCGCCACGGAAGACATGTTCACGATGACCCCGCCGTTTTGCTTCATCGCGCCCACGCCATACTTGCAGCCCAGGAAATAGCCATCGGCATTGATGCGCATGATGCCCTGCCATTGCGCCAGCGTGGTGTCCTCCACCGAGCCCAGCGCCAGCACCGCGGCGTTGTTGACCAGCACGTCCGGCATGCCGAAACGCTCCTGGGTGCGCTGCATGACCTGCTGCCAGCCGGCTTCGCTGGCGATATCGTGGGGCACGAAGATGGCGGCGTCGCCGATCTCGCGCGCCACGGCATGGCCGGCCTCCTCGTTCAGGTCGGTCAGCACCACGCGCGCGCCCTCGCGCGCCAGCAGCAAGGCATCTTCCTTGCCGACACCGCTGGCGGCGCCGGTGACGATGGCGATCTTTCCTTCAACTCGGTTGCTCATGGCTTGTCTCCTTGGTGTGTTCGTCGATGTGTTCATTGCGGCCCTGCTGGTCCGCCCGGGCTGCCAGGGCAACGAGATGGCGCCCGGCATTGCGCCCCGACCAGATACAGTCGGCGAGCGATAGGCCGCTCACGTAGTGATTCGAAGCGATGCCGACCGCGGTGCGGCCGACCGCGTACAGGCCCGGGATCGGCGCCGCCTGGCCGCCGGCTCCTTCCGCCAGCACCTGGCCGCACGCCTCGTCCACGCGCAGGCCGCCAAGGGTGATGGCGGGACAGGGAAAAGCGCGGCTATGCGCGGAGATATCGATGGCCAGGTAGGGCCCGCGTTCCAGCGATGCGCACATCGCCGCGGATTTCCCAGTGGGGTCGGGCTGCTCGCCGCGCGCCGCCGCGTTATACGCAGCCAGCGTCGCCAGCAATGCCGCGCGCGGCATGCCCAGCTTGTCGGCCAGCAACGCGATACCCGGCGCACGCGTGGCGCCGAACAGCATCAGCATGATGGCGGGCACGCGCTGGAAGGCCCAAAGGCGTCCGGTGACGCAATCGCGCAGGGCCGCGCGCGCCAGCCCGGCGTTCAGGATCAGCCATGCGCGGCCGCCGTGCTCCTCGCAGATGGCGTGGCCCAGCCGCGCGCCGTAGACTTCCTCGTTGCCGATGCGCGCGCCTTGCGCGTCGACCACGCAGCCGCGCGCCCAGTCGAACGGCGGATTGATGAAGCGCCACGCGGAAACACGCTCCAGGTGGCGCGCCGCCGCCCCGACCGACAGGCCGAGGCGGATCCCGCTGCCATCGCAGCCGGTCGTGCCCAGGCGCCAGTTGCGGCGGTACTTGGGCGCATGCGCGGCCACCATGGCCGGGTTGAAGATGAAGCCGCCGGTGGCCAGCACCACGGCGCCGGCACGCACTGCACAGGGCAGCGCGAAATCGTCCTCCAGCTGCGTCACGCGCCGGCGCAAGGCATCGGCCAGCGCCGGGGAAAGGTTGTGCAGGCGCTCGGCCCAGCGCGCCAGGCGGGCATGCCGGCGTTGCAGGCGGCCCGGCGGCAGGCGCCGGAGTTCCACGCCAATGACGATGCCCCGTCCATCGACAATCAGGCGGCGCGCCGCCGCGTGGCGCATCACGTCCACCTCGGCCTGCGCCTGCACCGCGCGCCGCAGCACGCCGTACAGCACGTGACCGGACATGCCGCTGCCCTGGCAGCGATGGCCGCGCGGCGCAGGCTCCGCGTGGCGCGCGTACTTCGCCACGGCCTCGTTGCCCGAGTAGTAGAGGTAGTAGTCCTGCGCGGGATACGAGGTCTTGCGTGGCGGCACGGTGGCGGCAAAGCGCGCACCCAGCTGCTCCAGCCAGCCGATCATGCCCGCGCTGTGCGCGCAGAAAGCCTGCAGCGTGGCATTGCCCACTGCATCGCCAACCTCCTGGCGCAGGTAAGCCGCCATGGCCTCGGGCGTGTCACGGTAGCCGGCGGCGTGCTGGTAAGGCGTGCCACCGCCGGCATACACGACGCCGCCGCTCCTGGCGCTGGCGCCGCCGCCTTCGAAGCGCTCGGCCACGATCACGCCGAGCCCGCCCCGAGCAGCTTCCAGCGCCGCGCAGGCGCCGGCGGCGCCGAAGCCGATCACGGCCACGTCGCAGCGCGCATCCCAACGGTAGGCGTCCGGGTCGGCGACGACCAGCGGCGGCAATACCGCGTTGACGCCGCCGCAGGCGGGATCAGATGCGAGATCAGAAGCGGGATCGGGAACGAAGGCGTTGGCGGTCATCGCGCAGGCTCCGGCACTGGGTTCACCTTACGCCGCCCGCAGGCTGGCCAGCGGCGCCGAGGTGGAGTAGGCGCCATCCACATAGACCAGCGGCGCCACCTCCCCGGCCAGCCGGACTTCGCGCAGGCGGCCGATAAAGACGGCGTGGGTGCCATAGTCGAAACGGCCGTCCTGCTCGCAGATCAGGTTTGCCTGAGCATCCCGCAGGAAAGGCACGCCCAGCGGGTCGGCCTCCCACTGGCCCGTGGTAAAGCGGTCCTCGCCCTTGAGCCGGCCACTGCAATCGACAGCAATGTCGCGATGATCGGCCGCCAGCAGGTTGACGCAGAAATCCACCCCGGCATTGAGGGCCGGGTAGATCGAGGCATTGCGATGGATGCAGATCAGCAGCGAAGGCGGGTCCGCGGACAGCGAATCGACCGCGGTGACCGACATCGAATAGCGGCGCTCGCCCTCGCGGCAACTGACCACCGCAACCGAGCGCGCCATGCGGCGCATTGCCATCAGCATATCGTCGCGCAGCGACGGGGAAATAGTCTGGTTCATCATGCCTCCTGCCTGTGTGATGGTATTAGTCCGCTTGGCCCTGCCCGGCCGCCCCGCCCGCCAGCACATCGGCGGCGATCAGGCCGAAGGTCATGGCCGGCCCGATGGTGGAGCCCGCGCCCGGATAGCTGGCGCCCATCATCGAGGCGCTGGTATTGCCGATGGCGAACAGCCCGTCGATGGGCGAGCCGTCCTCGCGCAGCACGCGGGCGCTGGCGTCGGTCGCCAGCCCGCCCTTGGTGCCGATATCGCCAGCGTCGATGCGCACCGCGTAGAACGGCGCGCGGCCGATCGGCGCCAGGCACGGGTTGGGACGGACCTGGGTGTCGCCGTAATAGGTATCGAAGACGTTGTCGCCCTTGCCGAAATCCTCATCCACGCCTCTCGCCGCAAAGCCGTTCATGCGCTCGACGGTGTGCGCCAGGCCGCCCGGGTCGATGCCGGCGAGCCGCGCCAGCGCGTCGAGCGAATCGGCGCGCAGCAGGACGTCCGCGAAGGGGGCCGGGATGCGGCGGTCCGGCATGACCGAGCCGGGCAGGATCGGCCCGCAGGGATACTTGCGGCGGAAGGTGGCATCGAACACCAGCCACGCCGGCACGCTGCAGCCCGTCCGCTCGTGGTCGCGGTACATCGCGGGCACGAACTCGGAGTACGGCGCGGCCTCGTTGACGAAGCGCCTGCCCTGCCCGTTGACCACGATGCAGCCGGGCAAGGCGCGCTCGACAAAGATCGCGCGCTGCTTTTCCTCGCCGCTGACCTTCACCGTTGGCGCGCCCCAGACATGCGACATCAGCTCCAGCGCCGCGCCCGCGCGCTGCGCGGCCTGGATGCCGTCGCCGGTGTTGTGCGGCGGCGTGGCGCTCCACTCGGCCCGGCTGGGATGCGGCAGGTATTGCTCGCGCATGGCCTGGTTCCGCTCGAAGCCGCCCGCGGCCAGGATCACGCCGCGCCGGGCTTCGATGCGTACCTGCGCGCCATTGCGCCGCGCCAGCACGCCGGTGACGCGCGCCGCGCCGCCGTGCTCCTCCACCAGCAGGTCTTCCAGCGCGGTATCGAGCCACAGCGGGATGCCGCGCTTCATCATGGCGTGGCGCAAGCCGCCCACCAGGCTGTTGCCGAGCGTGAGCCGGCGGTCGCGCGCGGTGCGGCGGCGCCAGCCGAGATCCAGCCAATAGCGCCCGAACTGCCGGGCCGCCACGCCCAGCCAGCCCCGGCTCTTGCTCAGCATGGCGTGGGCCTCGGCGGAGGTCACCGCCACCCGGCCCGCCACCAGCGTCCCCGGCGAAGGCGGCCGCAGCCGCGCGAACTCCTCGCCCAGCTGCGCGCCGTCGAACGGCATCGGATCCAGCGCGCGATATCCGGGCAGCGCGCCCGGCAAGCGCTGGAAGTAGTCGGCGTAGCGCGGCAACGAGTAGTAACGCACCGCGGTGCGCTGCTCCAGGTAGCTAAGCATGCGCGGACCGTGCTCGAGGTAAGCACGCAGCTTGGCGGGCGTGGAGCGGCCTTCGGTGCACGCCTCGAGATAGGTGAGCGCGGCGTCGTAGCTGTCGCTGCCGCCAGCTTCTTCAATATGGTGGTTGAGCGGGATCCAGATTCCGCCGCCGGACACCGCCGAGGTACCGCCATACAGGCCGCTCTTCTCCAGCACTACCACGGACAGACCGCGATCCGCCGCGCGGCAGGCGGCCAGCATGCCGCCCGCTCCTGAGCCGACCACCACTACATCAAACACCGCGGTGCCGCCTGCCTGCCCTGTGCCCTGGTTCATGTTCCGCTCCACGCCGGCCTCAGATAAAGAAATCGGTGTTGGCGCGGCCCATCATCACGCCGCCCAGGTTCTGGCCGAAGCGATCCAGGTTGTTGGCGTAGTGGGCACGCGCCGCATGCAGGTCAAGGAAGCGGCGTACCAGCGGATTGGTGACGTAGATACCGTTGCCGCCGGCGTAGCGCAACAGGCTGTCGGCGAGTTGCGCGCACCGCTGGGCCACCTGTGACGACTGGTAGCGGAAATGCAAGCGGCGCGCGGTATCGAGCTGCTCGCCCCGCTGCGCCGTTGCCATCAGTTCGTCGAAATTGCGGTGCAGGATGGTGCGCATCTCATCGATGCCGGCCGCCGCGTTGGCGCAGGCGAGTTGCGCGCCGCCGTCCTCGGCCGTCCTGCCGCCGCTGTTGGCGCTGACCCGGCCATCGGCATAGGCGATGAAATCGTCGAGCCCGCCTTCCAGCGCGCCGATGCAGGCCGTGCAGACGGCACGCACGAAGATCTGGGCGAACGGCAGCTGGTACAGCGGTGCCTGGTTGAGGGACAAGCCCGGGCTGGTGCCCTTGGCGCCGTCGATGGCGCTATGGGTGCGGTAGGCCGGCACGAACACGTCGTCCACCACGATATCGTGGCTGCCGGTGGCGCGCAGGCCCAGCACATCCCAGTTGCGCACGATGGTGTAGTCGCTGCGCGGCAGCAGGAAGGTGCGGTACTCGGGCGCGGCGCCGGCCTGCTGCGGCGGCACCAGGCCGCCGAGGAAGATCCAGTCGCACAGTTCGCTGCCGCTGGAGAACTTCCAGTGCCCGGAGAAGCGGAAGCCGCCGTCCACCGGCACCACCTTGCCCACCGGCATATAGGTCGAGGCGATCAGGGTGGCGTTGTCCGCGCCCCAGACGTCCTGCTGGGCCTTGCCGTCGAACAAGGCGAGCTGCCAGTTGTGCACGCCCACCACGCCATAGACCCAGGCGGTGGACATGCAGCCCTTGGCCAGGGCCATCTGGATGTCGAAGAAGGTTTGCGGGTCCAGTTCATAGCCGCCGTAGCGGCGCGGCTGCAAGACCTTGAAGAAGCCCGCGGCCTGCATGTCGGCCACGGTTTCGGCCGGGATGCGCGATTGCGCCTCGGCCTGGCCAGCGCGCTGCGCCAGCACCGGGATCATTTCGTGCGCGCGGCCGATCAGTTCGGCCGCCAGTCCTTCGGGGTAGTTGTCTCGATGCACCGCCATCTCCTCTTGCCGGCCACCGGGCCGGTCTTGTCGTGCCTTCATGCTGGCATCGCCGCTGCCCCGCGCCATCGTCCGGGGAGACTAGTCGCGCAGCAGCGATGGTCCGATGGCTCGCTCAGGCGAGCGCGCGCAGCTTGCGGCCCTGGGCGCGGAAGTGCGGGATCACGTGCTCGCCGATATTGCGGATGGTTTCGAGCTGGGCCCATTGCGGCACCGTGCCCATCTGGCAGATGAACAGGATCTCGTCGGCCCCGGCGTCGATCAGGCGCTGCACATAGCCGATGCAGTCCTCCACCGTGCCGTAGGCATGGTTGGGGTTGAGCATCATCATCGACGGATCGCTGAAATCCACCGTGACCTTCTCCGAGGCGAAGCTGGTCTTGATCACGGCCTTGCCCTGCGCGTCCTGGTCGGTGATGTTGTCCACATCCCAGCCGTCGGGATTGGGGCGCTCGCCGCCGGCATACCAGTACGCCAGCGACTCCATGAAGTAGCGCTGCCCCTTGATGCCGATCTTGCGCGCCGCCACACCGTCTTCCAGCACGATGGTCGGGCACAGGGCGGCAAGATGCTGGTGAGGACGGAAACCAACCTGGTCCTTCGCCTGGCGCGTCTCGTAGGCTTCGCGATAGATTGCATTCTTCTTCGCCACGTCTTCCGGGCCGCCAAAGCCGAGCACCAGCGCGCCCATGCCGCGCGCGCCGGCGCGCTTGAGCGTATCGGCGTTGGTACAGGCCAGATACATCAGTGGGTGCGGGTCCTGGCGTGGCTTGGGATGGATGGGGCGGCGCGGGATCTTGATGAACTCACCGTCGTGCTCGATCTCGTCCTGGGTCAGGATCTTCGGGATCAGGTACATCGCCTCGTCGATCATCGGGTGCAGGGTTTCGAGGTCGTAGCCAAAGGTGCCCGCCTCCTGCTGCGTACCGCCCTTACCCACGCCGAAATGCACGCGCCCGCCGGAGAGAATGTCGAGCGTGGCCACGCGCTCGGCTACCTTGACCGGATGGTTCATCGCCGGCGGCAGGCAGACCACGCCGTGACCGATGCCGATGCGGCGCGTGCGCCCGGCCACAAAGGCCAGGAAGGTCTCCGGCGCGCTCATGTGCGCGTAGTTGGTCAGCGCCGTGTGCTCCACCGCCCAGACGACATCGAAGCCCATGTCCTCGGCGAGCTCCACCTGCTCCATGATTTCGTCGAACACCTTGTGGTCGCCGGCGCGCGACGCGTCGACAGTCTGCGCTTCGTAGATCAGCGAAAATCGCATTGCAGTCCCCTTCCTTTGCATTTGGTTTTCAGGCCATCGGCCGGAAGCGCCGCCGCGTTGTCGTGGCGGGCGGCGCCATCGCCGGCACCGTCATTGCTGGCCTGCGTAACCGCAGTGTGTGCGGCCGGGGAAAGTGCGGCATCGTCTGATTGGATTATGCGCAGCGGCGCCGTGTCCCTATCATGTCCAGGACCACTCACCACATGCACACGGATACGCCCTCATGAAGATTCCTCCGCTTCGCCAGACGTTGCTGGCCGCCCTGCCGACAGGCACCGCGGCGCACGCTCACGCGCCCGACATCCTGCTGTCCGGCGACGACGGTGATCAATCGCTCAATATCCGTGCCGTGTGCCGCCAGGCGGCGTCCGCCGGCTGACAAGGAGCGCAAGCATGCAATCGAACCTCTTGCTTTACCCGGTGGACGATATCGATGCCGCCCTGCCGTTCTTCGAGCAGGGCCTGGGCCTGACGGTGAAGTTCCGCGATGGCGGGCGCTATTGCGCGCTGGACGCCGGCCCCATCACGGTAGCGCTGGTGGCTGGCGAAGAGCGGCTGGTCTCCCAGCCCGCACTGGCATTCCGGCTGGAAGCGGGCGAGGATATCGCCGCGGCGATCGAGCGCCTGCTGGCGGGCGGCGCGCGCGTCGCGCAGCCGCTCGCCAGCGGCCCGCACGAGCTGCGCGCGGTGCTGACCACGCCGCAGGGATTCCCGCTGGTGGTCAGCGCCAAGCCCGCCAGGCCGGCGGGCTAGCGCGCTTTAGCCGAGCGCCACCACGCTGCTGAGCAGCATGCGCACCAGCGTGGCCTGCCGGGTCACGCCGGTCTTGGAGAAGATGGCGCGCAGGTGCGCGCGCGCCGTATTCTTGCTGATGCCGAGCTCCTCGGCTGCTTCTTCCAGCGCGAGGCCGTTGGCCAGCTGCAGCGCAAGCTGGGTTTCCGCCGGCGTGAAATCGAACAGCTTGCGCACCACCTCGTGCGAAGCCTGCGACTTGCGCTCCGGGTCGCGAATGAAAATCACGCACGAAGGCCGGCGCTTATTGTCTTCCGACCACTCGCTCAGCGGAATCGTGCGGATCAGCACGCCCAGCTTCGCGTTGCCCGAAGGCCGCGTGATCGACATCGCCTCCATCACCGCCGGCGCGGTGCCGATATGGCCCATGATGGCTTGGCGCAGCAAGCGCTGGAACTGGCGGTTCTCCTGCGCGTACTCGACATCCAGCGAGCCCCTGGCGATACGGATGCCGTCCTTGTCGGCAAGGATTTCGTCCGCGGCCGAATTGGTCCGCATGATGGCGCCGGTCTCGTCGAGTATCGCCATGCCGACCAGCATGCGGTCGATGGCGCTGGCGTACAGGGTGCGCTCCGACTCCACCACATCCATGCGCGAGTGCAGATCGACCGCGCGCCGCAGGTGCGGCAGCAGCACCGCGCAAATGGCTTTGTCCGCTTCCGAGAAGTCCGGCGCGTCGACGTTGCGGCAGACACGGAGTCGGCATTCCACGCCATCGTCGGTGCGGATGTCCGCGCCCATCATATAGCGCACGCCTAGCGGCTTGAGGAACTGCTGGTACAGGTCGCTGTTGCACCACGCGCTGGTGCCAATCTGCTCGTCGATCGTCACCACCCGGTCCGCGGGCAAGTCGACGAAGGGATCCATCGCGTAGTAGTAGTTGTTGTACATGGTCTCGCCGGGCAAGGTGTTGCCGCCCTCCTCGCTGGCATGCACCATCAGGCCCGCGCGGTCGCTTGCCGGCGAGCGCAGGATCAGCGTGACGTAGTTCGCACGCAGGTGGGTGCGGATGAGTTCCAGCGCCTTGCTCCATGGCACCTGCTCCATGGCCCCCTGGTAGATCTTGCCAAGCAGCGTGCTGAGATCCGCCAGCGAGAGCGCCACCGGCGCGTAGCAAAGCGCCGCTTCCTGGCTGTGGCTTGCCTCCATCAACATACCTCTTGTCTCCCGTTATCCACGCCAGGCTCTGCGGCCGGCGTTCGCCATGACAGGGGCGCTGCGCGCCCCGGCGGTTCCCGATTATATGGATCGCCACTGCGCCGGTGGCGGCATTGTGCGTCATGGTTTGCACCTATTCGCGCGCCCTGTGATGCCGCCGCTTGCGGATAGGCCAGACCTTACCCTCCTGCCGCGCGCTCACATACCGCAAACGGACTAGGTGACTCCCCCCTCAGGGCAATCCCTGAGCCTGCCTTGCGCCTGGCACCTCACTCAAACAGACGATGCGAAGGCCCGGCCGCGCCGGTAGAAATGGGCAAACGCAATCCAGCGCGCCATCCCTTCCAACCACTTCGCGAGGAGACCTGCCATGGCGGCAAACGAGACCGGAAAGACCGCAGTGATCACAGGCGCCGGCGGCGGCATAGGCCGGGCCCTGGCCCACGCGCTCGCCGCGCAGGGTGTGGCACTGGTGCTGGCAGACAAGGATGCCGACGCGCTGCGGCGCGTGCACGGCGAACTGACGCACCACCGGCAAACGATAGGGACGCTGCAAACCGATGTGGCGCAGGCTGCCCAGGTCGAGCAGCTTTGCGCGCGCAGCTTCGCACTGCTGGGCCGGGTGGACCTGCTCTTCAACAATGCCGGCGTGCTGGCGACCGGTGCCTGCTGGGAGCTGGATGCCGCCGTGTTCGAGCGCGTGCTGAACGTCAACCTGTGGAGCATCATCCACAGCTTGCGCGTCTTCGTGCCTCGCATGGCGGCGCAAGGCAGCGGGCATATCGTCAACATCGCCTCAATGGCGGGTCTTGCCGTGGGCCCCTGGCTTGCGCCCTATACCGTGTCCAAGCAGGGCGTGGTGGCGTTGAGCGAAGGGCTGGCGATGGAGTTGCAGGCGGCGGGCCTGCCGCTCAAGGTATCGGTGGCATGCCCAGGCCCGGTGGCCACCGGCATTGCGCTCGACCTGCCGGCCGGCGCGCAAAGCGGCGTCGGCGGCATGAACCAGGCGCTGCAGGCGAGCATCGCGCAGGGCATGCCAGCGGCAACCATGGCCCGGCACATCCTCGACGGCGTGGCCGCTGGCGATTTCTGGATCCTGCCGCACGCCGAAGCCGCCACCGCCGCGCAAGCGCGCGCCAACGGCATCGCCAGCGGCAGGGCGCCGGCCTTCGCCTTCTGAAGCGCCTGCCTGGCCCGCACCCCTGCACTTCCTCCCGTCCGCATCAGGAAAAACCAATGCAATTCGACCCGCAAGTACGCGCCCTGCTCAACGCCATGGCGCAGTTCCCGCCACTCGACTTCACCACCATCACGCCAGACGCCTACCGCGCCGTGCTGGCCGCGCACCCCGCGTTCGCGCCGGGGGATGCGGTCGCGGAAGAACGCGAACTGCGCGTGGCCGGCGCCGCCGGCCCCTTGCCCGCCCGCCTCTACCGCCCACATGGCAATGGCCCCTGGCCGCTCACGGTGTTCTTCCACGGCGGCGGCTTCGTCACCTGCGGAATCGATACACACCACAATATCTGCCGCTCGCTGGCGAACCGCGCGGGCACCCTGGTGCTGTCGGTCGGCTACCGGCTGGCGCCGGAGGCACGCTTTCCCGCGGCTGCCGACGATGCCTGCGCGGCGCTGCGCTGGAGCGCGGCGCACGCCGCTGAGCTGGGCGCGCTGCCGGACAGGCTGGCTGTCGCCGGCGACAGCGCGGGCGGCAATCTGGCCGCGGTTGCGTGCCAGCAATTGCGTGGCAGCGTGGCGCTGCGCCACCAGTTGCTGCTTTATCCCTACCTGGATTGCGCGGATGAATCCGGCAGCTGGCGCACCTTCGCGCAAGGCTGCTTCCTGACCGAGGACATGTTGCGCTGGTATGCCCGCCACTATCTCCCCGAGCCACCCGACCCGCGCCATGCCGCCGATGTACGCGCCAGCCCGCTGCGCGAGCGCGAACTGGCGGGCGTGGCACCGGCCACCATCATCACCGCCGAATTCGACCCCCTGCGCGACCAGGGCGAGGCCTACGGCGCCGCCATGCAGCATGCCGGCGTGGCTGCCGCCATCCATCGCTGGCCTGGGCAGATTCACGGCTTCATGAGCATGCAGGGCTTGCTGGAGGCAGCCGACGCGGCACTCGACCTGGCGGCGGCAGCCTTGCGCGCCGCCTTTGCCGACGAGCGGGAGGCGGCATGAGCGCCACACCGATCGGCGACGTGCTGCGCGCCATCGCCACCGGCCAGCGGGTCGTGGTCATCGAGGACGACACCGAGCAAGCCAGCGGCTGCGTGCTGGTTGCGGCGGACCAGGTCAGCGAGGCCGACGTCAACTTCATGGCGGCGCACGCGCGCGGCCTGGTCTGCCTGGCCATCACCGAATCCAGGCGGCGGCGGTTGAGCTTGCCGATGATGGCGGGCGCAGGCAAACAGCGTGAGCCGTTCACCGTGTCGATCGAAGCGGTGGAAGGCGTCTCCACCGGCATCTGCGCCGCCGACCGTGCGCTGACGATGCGCGTGGCCAGCGCCGCGCATGCGAGCGCCGGCCACCTGGTCCAGCCAGGGCACGTCTTTCCCATCGTGGCGCAACCAGACGGCGTGCTGCGCCGCGCCGGCTTTGCCGAAGCCTGTTCGGATCTGCCAAGGCTGGCCGGGCGCGAGGCCGCGGGCGCCTACACAGTGTTGCTGGACGATGCCGGCGAGTTGTTGCGCGGCGCCGCGCTGCTGGCCTTCGCCCGCGAGCACGGCCTGATGGTCTGCGCGATCAGCGACCTGATCCATCATCGCCTGCTGGTGGAGGGCGCGCTGCGCCGCAGCCAGAGCGGCCGGCTGGCCACGCCCTACGGCGAGTTCGCGGTGCATGCGTACTACGACGCGCCCCTCGACGCGGTGCACCTGGCGCTGGTGCTGGGCCGGCCGGAGCTGGGCAAGCCGGTGCTGACGCGCGTGCAGACGGTGGAGACCTTACGCGATGTGCTCGCGTTCGAGCCAGCGCAAAACCAGGCAGAGTTCGCGCCGGGCTGGAACCTGGCACGATCGCTGGCGCGTATCGGCACGGAGGGCTGCGGCATCCTGGTCTTGCTGGCCGAACGCGAGCCGCCTCACCAGCTACTCGAACAGGTCTCCCGCCTGGGTCAAGACAAGGGACAGCCCGCGCCGCCATCGTTCGCGCAGCGCGCGCTGGGCGTGGGGGCGCAGATCCTGCGAGACCAGGGTGCGCGCAAGCTGCGGCTGCTGAGCCAGCCGGTGCCCTATCGCAATATCGCGGGATTCGAGCTGGAGGTCACCGAGTTCGTGCCGCCGGCCTGAGCCAGTGCGGCTATCTCCCGCGCCAGCCGTCTCGCCGCGTCGCGCAGCACCTCGTCCTGCGCGGCGGCGTAACCGATCACCAGCGCTGGCGGCATTGCCCGCTCCCGGCAGAACTCGCCCAATCCCTGCAGCGTCAACTTCGCGCCGGCGCAGGCTTGCACCACATCGTGCTCGCCGATGCCTTCCGGCAACCACAACACGAAGTGAAACCCGGCGTGCTCGCCGCTGACACGCAGGTGCTCGCCCAGCACCGCGCGCAGTTCCGCCAGCACGATATCGCGGCGGCGCAGGTACACGCTCCGGGAGACGCGCAGGTGGCGAGACAGCGCACCGGAGCGGATAAAGGACGCCAGCGCCAGCTGCTCAACCAGGCTGTTGGAGCGCCCGGTAGTGGCACGCAACTGGCGCAGCGCGGGCCGCAAGGCGTCCGGCATCACCACGTAGCCAATGCGCAGCGACGCATAGAGGGTGAGGACAAATTCAGGCATTGGACAATCGGCGTACGAGCAAACGTGCCTGAGATAGCCAGACCCAGGCGG